>NZ_CP047569.1:3590000-3923750 GCF_009903625.1 Microbulbifer sp. ALW1
TGGAATCCATGTGCGCATAGATAAACAACGTCAATATATTGGCGAAAATCACAACCAGAAATACTTTGTCGCGCGCCAATACCTCCAGGGTACTTCGGAAGCTCGTCACCGAAGAGCCTCGTGCTAATGACGCCCTACCCGCCTGCGAAAACCGGAATGCCAAAATAAATGCAATACACAGTAAAAAATAGCTGGCAGCCGTCAACCCGAAGGTTGATTGTTGCGCGCTGATTCCTGCCCAGACACCCACGATGGGACCCAGCGCCGCTCCAACATTAATCAGAAAATAGCGAAATTGCAGCGCCAGTTCCCGAGTAGATTTATCCCGGATCAGATCGCCAAACAGGGCACTGGCTGGCGGCTCCCATATGGATCGACCAATGGCACAAAAGGTGATTGAGACGATAAAGGCCGCCAAGGTCTCTGCCATAGCCAGGTACGCAAATGCCAGGGTATTGATCGCCGTACCCAGCACCAGAATGTTTCGCCGACCAAAGCGGTCGGACAGGGTTCCCACGTAAAACCCAAGTACCGCAGCCACCACGGCAGAGAGGCTCAGGATCAGCCCAATTGTCGCCGGACCCAACGCAAATTTTTCATAGAGTAAAATCGCAAGGAAAGGCCAAACCATAAAATAGGTTCCGCGCCCCAAAAAACTCCCGATTAAAACGATCCATATCAGTGGCGGTAAGCCATACAGTGATTGCCACCATTGCCTGTCCATCGCCGGTTTCTCCTAATTAACGGCAAAAAAAAACCCGGAGGCCAAGGCCCTCCGGGTTTTTTCCTGAAGGGTCTTGCGAAAACCCTCCAGCACCTATTCAAAGCAAACTGTCAGGTAATCATGCTACGTACTCGAACGACAATGACAGAAGTCAGAGTGGTAGCAGCGGTATGTTTAGATAGAGAAACTCGCAGGCCAGATGCGTTCCAGCAAACCGCTTGCCAACAAACTGCCTTCAAATAAACCGCCATACCAATAGCCACGCAGACAGGCATGGAATCAGAATGATTCTGCCAGATGGCCTTGGTGGTCAGGTTCTTCAGGAGTTTCATGTGCGAACGGCTTCTTTGGTATCTCTGGTTTTTAATTTCGATCGGCGGCGAGCGACTTGCGTGCAATTCGCCGATTCAGGACTACTTGACTTTCGAACGTTAGATAATATCCGACTTCAATCTTGATGCAACCGAAAACACAAGAAATATCGTATTTTTTAACTCGGTAACCTTTTCGTCATGTCGTAATGGCTTAACGAAAACCGTCGAATATGACAGCTTCTATACTCAATTCAATCATCGAGAAACAGTCATGGGCTGCCAGTCACAGCCTCGCCTGATTCACGGTGCGCCAACTATCGAAAAATGGATTGGAAAGTTTTTACCGCAAAGGAAGTTATCTGTGCCCGGCAAGAACCCTAAAGCTCGTCCGCATCGTCACGCCACCGCTGGACGGGCGTCTGCCCAAGAGTCATTGCTCGTCGAAGCTCCCTGTGGTGCCGTAGCAGGCAAGCTTGACGATCAGGGGACGGTGCGGCAATTTTTAGGCATACCCTACGCCACTCCACCTACCGGCGAATTGCGCTGGCACCCGCCGCAGCCAATTGCCCCCTGGACCGGGATATACCAGGCCACCAGATTTGGTATGCCGGCGCCACAGAACCCCTCTCCTTTATTTGAGATCCGCGGACCCGATGGGGAAATGCCCGAAAACGAAGACTGCCTGTACCTGAATATCTATACCCCGACCTTTTACAAGCCGGCAGCGGATGCGCAGGCTGCGCTGCCGGTCATGGTGTGGATACATGGCGGGTCCTTTTATATGGGTTCTGGCTGCCAGGCCCTGTATGACGGCAGATACCTGGCGGCAAGTGGCCGGGCAATTGTAGTAACACTGAACTACCGTCTGGGCGCCTTGGGCTTCTTGCGACTAAAGGACATTTGCGATATTCCGGCCACCGGTAACGAGGGCTTACAGGACCAGATTACAGCGCTGCACTGGGTACAGGAAAACATCGCAGCATTCGGGGGCGACCCGGAAAATGTAACCCTGTTCGGAGAGTCTGCGGGCGCCATGTCTATCGCCAGCTTATTTGGAGCCCGGGATGACTCCGGGTCATCACTGGCCGGGCAACTGTTCCACAAGGCCATAGTACAAAGTGGTAACCCGAGCGTGTTCCACTCCAAAACAAAGGCCGCACAACTGGCAGAAAAGTTCTGTGAACGGCTGGAAATATTGCGCAATGGCAAGTCTCTGCAACAGATGCCCAGCACCGAGGAAATTCTGCAAACACAGGCGGCGCTGGTTAACGACCCGGCAACTGACCAGCACTGGGGTCAACTCCCGTTCAAACCAGTGCTAGATGGTGCGCTCATAAAACACCGTCCGGTAGAAGCATTGCGCCGTGGTATCGGCAACAAAGTTGCCATGATGGTGGGAAGTAATTGTGATGAATGGAACCTGTTCAGTGCCGCACGCCCCGAAAGCTATACCATCAACGATCAACAAATTCGGGGACAACTGGGAAGATTGCTCCCGGATCACATCGTCAGCAGCCTACTGGAGCACTATCGATTGCGCGCAGAGGCCATCCCAGATAACCCGTGGCCTATGTGGAGCCGGGCCTGGAACCTCATGCTGACAGACATGGTGTTCACTGTACCCGGCTTGCGATTACTGCGTGCCCACAGTGGCAAACGCTTTCACTACCATTTTGCCCAGCCGCTGAGTGCCCAACCACTGCTTGGCGCCTGTCACGCATCAGAACTGGGGTATGTCTTTGGTACTCACAGTGATCAATCCCTTCAGCACCTTTACGGTGGCGAGACAGAACCACACCTACTCAGTGAATCTATGCGCAACGCCTGGCTCAGTTTTGCAGAAAGCGGCAGTCCGGGGGACGATTGGCCCGGGTTCGAGCAAGGGCACAGTCGATACTTTGGCAGCCAGGAAAACAGAACACTGGATGCCGATGCATTACATGCACTCTGGGAAATACTGGATGACAAACAACTGCGTGGGTTCCTATAAGTAGCCAGACTGGATACTGATAAAACTGCTGCAGTTATATCAATTTCAAGCACCGTTATTTTCAATCCCGATTGCGCTGAGGTTAAAATGATTGGATCAGACACCGGATAACAGGAACCCAGTTCATTGCATCAGATCATTCTTATCCGTCACGGAGAAGCCGCCAAGTCACCGAATCACGCTGATCCGGGATTGACCAATCTTGGGCAACAGCAGGCCAAAGAACTCGCCGAGCACCTGCAGCAACAATTCCCTAACGGTCGAGGTGTTCGCCTGATCAGTAGCCCCAAATCGAGAGCTCTACAGACCGCCATGCCGGTCGCTACCCGCTGGAACAAGGAAATCGAACAAGAGCCGCGATCCATTGAGATCCCCTCCCCGGAGGGACTGCCACTGGCAGCGCGCCTCGACTGGATTCGAGCACTACTCAACCAGCAATGGGACCAACTGACGAATACACAACGCCTGTGGCGTCGTGAAATGATCGATTATTTGCTGCAGCTGGAAGAACCGGGTAGCGAATACCACACCACGCTCATATTCTGCCATTTCATGGTCATTAATTCCGTTGTAGCGCATATTCGCAATGATCTGAATGTGGTGCAGTTCCACCCGGACTACACCTCGCAGACACGCCTGAACCTGCAACAGGGAAAATTAACGGTGGAAGAACTCGGGCAGCAAAAGGCGATCGACAACCTGATTCAATAGTCACCGCTAGGATTACCGGACAATCCAAACAAAAAAAGGGGGCCCAATATTGGGCCCCTTTTAGCATCTACACGTAGGCTCTGCACGGTAACTGCTACTTACCCGTCAACTATCCTCCAGGCTCTTGCTGACAACTTCATAAAGATCTCTGGACAATTCACCACTGTCCGATATTTTCTGCAGCGCCGCATGCATCAGCACGGAATCTTGTGTACGGTATTTCTTCCAGCGCGTCAGAGGGGTAACCAAGCGGGCTGAAATCTGTGGATTGAGTTTATCCAGTGCAATCACCTGTTCCGCCAGAAACTCAAAACCACTGCCGTCCTCTTTGTGGAACTGGGCAAAGTTGCGCATGGCAAAACCACCAATAACGGCGCGCACCTTGTTCGGGTTGGTCATTTCAAATGCGCGGTGTTCCATCAACTGGCGGACGCGCTCAAGAGAACCGTAACCGGCGCTACTACTTTGCAAGCCCAGCCAGGTTTCAACGACCTGGGTATCCTGCTGCCACTTCTCATAGAATGACTGCAGAACCGTATCTGCCTCAGGCTCAGTACCGTACTCAACCAGTGCGGCCAGTGCCGCAGCACTATCCGTCATGTTTTCATTACGCTCAAACTGTGCTCGCGCGAGTTGCAGCGCATCGTCATCCCGGGTCATACACAGGTAAGCCAGGCAGGTGTTCTTCAGGCTGCGTTCGGCAATGTCACCAGCCGTAGGGCTATAGGGTTTGTGAAGATCCAATTGCTGGAATCGCTTGAAAAAGCGGGGTTTTAGCGCGCGGGCTATGGCCGACCATACAAAATCTCGCGCCGCAACGATTGCCCCGGCATCCACTTCCCCATCTTGCTCTGCCAGTTCCTGAGCACTGGGCAGTGCCAGCATTTTGGCCACCAGCGCCGGGTCCAGTTCCGTGTTCTCCAGAAGCGCCGCATAACCATCTATCAGTGCCCGGGGTACCTCCAAGGTTGCGCCCGCACGGAATTGTTGTTGCAGCGCCTGCAAGGTATTCAGAGCCAGGCGTTGGCAGGCATCCCAACGGTTGAATGGATCACTATCGTGCTGCATCAGGAATTGCAGCTGTTCACTGGAATAGCCATAGCGCACTTTTACCGGTGCAGAAAATCCGCGAAGCAATGACGGCAGAGGCCGCTCTCCAATGTTGGAAAACGTAAAACTCTGCTCCGCCTCAGTGAGATGCAGCACTACATCCGTCATACCGAAATCGTCGACGGCGAGTGATTCCCCATTCGCTCCCAGCAAACCGATGGCTACGGGAATGTGGAGCGGCAGTTTGTCTTTCTGCCCGGGGGTATCTGGTGTGTGCTGACGAATGGTGAGAGTGTATTCTGACGTAGCCGGATCATAGCTATCCGTCACATCCAATACCGGCGTTCCCGCCTGGCTGTACCAGCGGCGGAACTGCGTCAGATCTGCACCATTGGCATCTTCCATGGCCACTACAAAATCCTCGCAGGTCACCGCGCAACCATCGTGCCGTTCGAAATACAGGTCACTTCCCTTGCGAAATGCCTCGGGGCCGAGAATGGTGTGAATCATGCGCACCACTTCTGCACCCTTTTCATAAATAGTCAGAGTGTAGAAATTGGAGATTTCCATATAGGAATCCGGGCGCACCGGGTGCGACATGGGCCCAGCGTCTTCGGCAAACTGTGCGGTGCGCAGCAGGGTTACGTCTTCAATACGTTTTACCGCACGCGAGTTCATATCTGCCGAAAATTCAGCGTCGCGGAATACGGTAAAGCCCTCTTTCAGGCTGAGCTGGAACCAGTCACGACAGGTCACCCGGTTACCAGACCAATTGTGGAAATACTCATGGGCCACAATAGATTCAATACGCTGGAAAGCAGCATCGGTGGCCGTTTCAGGGCTCGCCAGTACACAGGCGGAGTTAAAAATGTTCAGCCCTTTGTTTTCCATGGCGCCCATATTGAAATGGTCCACGGCGACAATCATGAAAATATCCAGGTCGTACTCCCGTCCATAGACTTTTTCGTCCCAGGCCATGGAGTGCTTGAGGGAGATCATCGCGTGTTCACACTTGCCGATGTTGCGGGCTTCAGTAAACAGTTGCAGCTTTATGGTACGCCCACTGGCGGTGGTAAAACTGTCCTCCACATACTGGAGATCGCCGCCAACCAGTGCAAACAAGTAGGAGGGTTTGGCAAAGGGGTCTTCCCAGGTCACCCGCAAGCGACCATCTTCGGTGGAGCCACTGTCCACTTTATTACCATTGGACAGCAACACTGGATATTTTGCCGGCGCGATGATCGTAGTGGTAAATACCGACATGATATCCGGGCGATCCGGGTAAAACGTTATTTTGCGAAATCCCTCTGCCTCACATTGGGTGCAGTACATACCATTGGAAAGGTAAAGCCCCTCGAGGGAGGTATTGGCTTCGGGGGCAATCCGGGTCTGCACCTCCAGCTCAAATTCCGCTTGATCGACCTGCAGTAACAAGCCACCCGGTTTCTCTTGATACCGCTGAGCCGGTAGTAACTCGCCATTTACGGCGATCGAGAGTAAATCCAGATCCACGCCATCCAGCCACAGTGCCGGCAACGCATCCGACTCTTTCACCTCCGCCGCCGGGTTTCGCCTTACGCGCAATTTGGATTTCACCAGGGTCGCATGCGGATCCAGGTCAAATGTCAGGTCCGTGCTATCAATCAGGTACTCGGGAACCTGATAGTCTTTCAGGAAAATCGTGCGCGCCTGGGTGTCTTTCATTCAATGCAATCTCTTTTAACGTCGGGGCAGCCTGCGGGCTGCCCTATTTCACCCGGCGAGCGGCAAAAAGCACTCAAACCGGGCTTGGTCATGGGCCGGAAAATAGGAGTTAGTACCCCGCCGCGTTCCCGTCTTTGCGGCTTTCGCTGGCGCCGTGGTATACGCCATTATCCGCTTTCATAATCGCCTGGTAGCCGCCGTAGGGCCCGCTCTCGAAGCGAATCTGGTGCCCCATCTGGACCAGCGTGCGCCGGGTTTCCATCGGGAAGCCATCTTCAAGGCTCAGGTATCCGCCGTCTTCCATCAATTCATCCGTAGGCTGGCTTGAGCCACTGTGCAAAATTCTGGGCGCATCGCCCGCTTCCTGCACATTGAGCCCGAAGTCCACCATATTGATGACGATTTGGGCATGCATTTGCGGCTGAGTAGCGCCGCCCATAACACCAAAGCTCATCCAGGGTTTACCATCTTTGGTCACAAACGCCGGGATAATGGTGTGAAAAGGACGCTTACCAGGCTGGTACTGGTTGAAATGCCCCTCTGTCAGACTGAACATTTCGCCGCGGTCCTGCAGAATAAAACCCAGGTCTCCCGGTGTCATTCCGGAACCCATACCGCGGTAGTTGCTCTGAATCAGCGAGACCATATTGCCGTCTTTGTCGGCGGTGGTGAGATAAATGGTGTCCCCATGGCGCAATGCTACCGTGCCCGCATCGTAACGCTTGGCCGCGCGCTCCGGGTTGATCAGTTTGCGGCGTTTTTCGGCATAGCCCTTGGAAATCAGCTCCTGAACCGGCAGCTTATTAAACGCCGGGTCCGCGTAGTACTTGGCGCGATCTTCGAATGCGAGTTTTTTTGCTTCGGTAAACAGGTGCACATATTCCGGGCTTTCACGACCGAGCTTTGCCAGATCGTAACCTTCCAGAATGTTCAGGATTTGCAGCGCGGCAATGCCCTGGCCGTTGGGTGGCAGCTCCCACACATCGTAGCCGCGGTAATTGGTGGAGACCGGATCTACCCAATCTGATTGATGACTGGCCAAATCCTCATAGGAAAGAAAGCCGCCGTTGGCTTTCATGTATCGGCCAATCTCTTGCGCTATGTCACCTTTGTAAAAGGCATCGCGACCGCCGTCAGCAATTTTCTGCAGCGTGTTGGCGAGGCGCTCATTGCGGAAAAGTTCGCCCTCCTGGGGCGCTTTTCCGCCGGGCATATAGGTTTCCCGAAAACCGGGGTACTTTTCCAGCAACGGTACCGAGCGGTTCCAGTAGTAGGCCACCAGTTGGGTGACGGGAAAACCGTTATTGGCGTAAGCGATTGCCGGCGCCAGAATATCCTTCATCGGCAGCTTGCCGAACTTTTCATGTAACTCAAACCAGCCATCCACCGCACCTGGCACCGAAACCGGCAGAGGGCCATGGGAGGGAATCTTGTCGAGGTTGTTGTCCGCAAAGTAGCGGAAAGGGAGAGATTTTGGCGAACGGCCACTGGCGTTCAAACCGTGCAGTTTTTTGTCTTTGGCACTCCAGACAATGGCAAACAAGTCGCCGCCAATACCGTTGCCCGTGGGTTCCATCAGCCCCTGTACCGCATTCGCTGCAATTGCGGCATCGACTGCAGACCCACCCTGCTTGAGGATATCCAGTGCCACTTGAGTAGCCAATGGTTGGCTGGTTGCGGCCATGCCTTCCGTCGCCAGTACCGGCGAGCGACTGGCGAACCCTTCACCGTTGACGCGGTCATAAGCGTGAACACTGGCGGCCATCAACCCAATCCCGAGCAACCCTATCCCGAGCAAACAAGTGCCGAGTAAGGCCGATACGGCGGTCGCACGGCCCCGGGCAAGACCAGATTTCAAAAGTGTCATCACGAATTTCACAATTTCTGCCTCAATCGTTATTCTCAGAGCAAGTCTCTACATTTAGTACCCGATACTCAAGTCGGTCAACCGAGGTTTCTGTGCCCCCTTTCCCGCGCGCCCTCAAGCGTACTCTCAAGATAGTAGCTAGCACCCTGCTCCTACTCCTGCTGCTGGGGACCACCGGCTGGCTTTCGCGGCATCACTGGATCCCGCCACTCGCCAATCAGTTTCTGGATGGCATAGAAGTGCGCCGGATCAACGGTTTGACTATTTCTCGCACAGAACCGGGGCTGGGACTATCGATACAGGCACTCGAACTGGTCAATGAAAACCGGCTGACCGTCCGCGTACAGGAGTTGCGTCTCGATAAGCTCATGTCCCTTTTCAGGTCGAGCGCCGACCAGAATGGCGACAAGGTAAATCGTGCTGTGCTGACCCTCGGGCGCGTGGAAATCGCCGCGGAAGCTACGGCGTTGGCCAAACCGGGTAATCAACCCTCTACGTCAAGCGCTTCCGATACCGCCAGCGGACGTTTATCGCCTACAGTATCAAGTCCCTCTTCCAGCAATGCATCCGCTCGGGATAAAGGGCCGGAACAAGTCAGTATCAGCCGTGGGCTCGCCACCCTGTATGGCTTACCTTTGCAGAAGTTGCTTATCCATCGACTCATCTGGCTCAACCATATCGATACGCCTCTTTCTCTAGTGGCGACCTTCCGGACCGAAACCGCTCAGGATAAAACCGCGAATGCTACTGGCCGCCAACTGATTTCTGCGGAATTGACCAGTAGCCGCTGTAGCGAGTGCCGTATTTCCTGGTCACTCGTAAACCAGATATCCAGGGCCAATAGTCAGCTGCAACTCTTCCACCAGAATATCCCCGTAGCCGAGCTCTCTGCCGCGCTCACCCGGCGGCAGAATGCAGTGCCCCAAAACACCGTGGTTTGGGATGCCGAAGCCAAACTGGAAGCCGCTGCGCAACCCTTGCTCAATTTACTCAATGCGGCCGCTATTTCAATGCCCACCTCACCCTTGACCGAGGGAACAGCGTTGTCGGGAACGCTGAATGCCAGAACCCTGAGCGAATTGCCCGATCAGATTGAGCGGCTGAATGGCCTTAAAGACATCACACTGGAGCTTGGCGCCGATGCTTTGCACGTAGAATTGCCGGAAACGATCGGGGGAATCCCCCTGGCCATTTCGGTAAATTCAATCCGACCGCTCGCGGCAAAGGTACCTTCACTGGCGCCATTTCAGGTGGAATCACTGGCCGGCGAATTCTCCGTTGCGGTCTCCAACCCGGGCTCGAATGCCGTCAATGTATCAAGGCCGGCGACAATATTGAAAAGCGATATCGCCCTGGCTACTGAAGAACAGATACCCCTGGTGGAATTTAATGGAGAGTACGACCTGGCCCAGGCAAACGATTTGCTTCGCAGTCCGAAATGGCAAAAAGTGCTCTCTCCCTATCGTATAGGTCAACTCAGTGGCCTCCATCGCATTACGGGCCGCTTCTCATTGCCAAAAGTCGAGGAGATTTCCAACCGGATAAAAAACGGTCTAATTCACGATTTTTCCGCGACAATCCACCCCGCGCAAGGTCAAAGTACCGAGCTCACTGTCACGCTACCGGAAAAAAACAACCCACTGGCGTTCGCGCAATGGCAACGCATCCACACTCGCCTTTCCACCGAGAGTGGTATTGAAATTTCAGCTGCGGCGTTGCCCGGCAGCGTCACACTGAAAGCAGCCGACCTGCAAATTGCGTCAACCGCGGGCGCCGGCTCAGAACCACTTTCTTCCGATAGCCCCTCATTGAACGGCCGACTGCAAGCCGTGCAATGCTCCAGTTTACCGGGTCTGCACTGCCAGCTGCAATTGAAGGCAGAACTTCCGGCACTAGCCGTGGAGGATGCCGCCATGTCATTGAAAGACCTGAGCGTAGAGTCCTCACTGACCTTGGACAGACCATCAGAAAACACCCAAACGCGCCTGGTATTCCAGGCTTTGAACATTACCGCCGACCAGCTGAAGTCCGGTGCTGTAACCATCGACTCGCCAGAAGTGTTCGCGGAAAGGGCTGGCTGTGACATGGAACCGGACACCCTTCGCTGTAACAGCCCGCAGCTGGCGCTCAGCCTGGCGCCCCTGACGCTAGTGGATAATCAACTCAGCGGTGTACTGTTCCTTGAGGAGCTCACTATTGAGAAAAAACCCTGGGAGAAAAAACCCTGGGAGAAAAAATCTGGGGAGAAACAGTCTCTGAAGCAACTCCCACAGACAAATAGTGCAACACCTGAGGGCAAACGCGATAAGCAGGTGAGCGAGGGAACACCATCAATCAGTGCTGCCGCCAAGTTTCACACCGACTCGCTCAACGTGACGGCACTCGGGCAGTACAAAACTACCTTCGCTTCAAAAGGGCAACTCAGGCTAAGCAATGATCTCGTCACCGGCAACGGACAGGTTACCAGTGGCCCGCTGAGTATCGAGACCAGTTGGAAGCACAATCTGAAGACCGGCCAGGGCAGCAGTCACTTGAACCTGCCACAGGCCACATTCACGCCGGTCAGCCCACTAAGCCACGCTATCCAGGGATTGCCCGCGGATATCGTCGACGGCACATTGAGCGCCGATGCAAAGGTACACTGGCCGCAATCAGACCGGGATCAGGTAACCCTGTCGATGGAGAACGCCGCGATCCAGTACGGGGATACGGTCGCGGTCGGCATCAACCTGTCGACCACCTTGCTACAGCAATCCGGCAACTGGGTAACCCCCACACCAGCACCGGTATCGATACAGAAAGTCGACGCGGGTGTCGCGATCGAAAACCTGCATTTTTCCCTTTCCGCTGCCAACTCTGGGGATGTAACACTCCAGCGCTTTGCCGCCGAGCTTCTGGACGGCGTGCTGACCTCCGATGCGCTGACCTGGAGCCTAAAAGGTGAGGAGCGGCAATCGCTCCTGCAGTTCACGGGTATTTCGATGGGTGCACTGGCGAAAGAAATGGAGTCCCAGAACTTTGCCGCCAGCGGGCTTCTGGACGCCACCATTCCCATCACTGCCGATGCCCTGGGCATCACCGTTGAAAACGGTACTCTACAATCCCGGGCGCCCGGTGGGCGGCTGCGGTATTACGGCGCATTTTCCCCCAGCATGCTGGGCAGTAACCCCCAGCTGAAACTGCTGGCGGGCGCCCTGGAGGATTACAACTATCAGGACATTCGTGGCACCATCACCTATCCCTTGAGCGGCGACCTGACACTCAATCTCAAATTGACCGGACGCAGTGCCGCCATTGATGCCAACCGGGATCTGATCATCAACCTCAATCTGGAAAACAACATCCCGACCATGTTGCGCTCCCTGCAAGCCAGCCGCGACCTTACGGATGTGCTGGAGCAGCAGGTACAATAGATAAGCGGACAGGAGTGAACAGAAACTGGTGGAACCACACGAACAACCAACAACAATATGAAATCGAGCGATATACGCAGAATTAGACCATTATGGCTGGCGTTCAGTCGCGGTTAATTTTGCACCATCTATAGTAACCATCAACTCTCCCCAGGCTGCCGTCCAGGAGTGGTATTTACCCGGCCATAGCAGACCCTAAAGGCTGAGAAACACAGGAGTATTCAGTGAATCCAACAGGCATCAAAAAGCGCTCGAGCATTGTGCTCGCGCTGATATTGGGAGCAGCGGTGACGTCCGCCTGCACGCCAACCGTCGCGGTACAGGCCCCCAGTGAGCCAATCACCGTCAATCTGAATGTCAAAATCGAACATGAAATCCGCGTCAAGGTGGACAAAGAGCTGGATAACCTGTTCGAAGATAAAGAAGGAATCTTCTGATTTGCCGGATCATCAACCCGTTGATGCCCCATCAGAATGTTGAACCAATACAGAATTTGCCAAGGAACCCAATGCCATGCCAACCAAAGCATCGTTTAAAAAATTGATCGCTGGCCTGTTTTCGTTAAGCCTTTTCCTTGCCGTCCCTGCCAGTGCCATCACCCTGAAAGAGGCACAGAGCCAGGGGCTGGTGGGTGAAGCCAATAGTGGCTATATCGCGCCAGTACAGAGCGGATCCCCGGAAATTGAAAAGCTTGTTGCAGAGGTTAACAACAAGCGCAAAGCGGAATACGCAGCAATTGCCAAGCGTAACAATATTGATATCAGCCAGGTGGCGGCACGGGCCGCAGAGAAACTGGAAGCGCGCCTCGCCAAGGGCGAGTATTACCAGGACAACTTGGGGCGCTGGAAGCAGAAATAATCATTCAGCCATTAAAAAACCCCGCAACCCAAATCTGGATTGCGGGGTTTAATCAGGGAAATGATTAATCGCTGATTGCCTGGTAACCGTTACAGGTTGGCAAACAGAGACATGCCATCCAGTCCCTGACTCTCCATCACTTCACGCAGACGCTTCAGGGCGTCTACCTGGATTTGCCGCACGCGCTCCCGGGTAAGCCCGATTTCGCGGCCAACTTCTTCCAGTGTACTGGCTTCGTAGCCGCGCAGGCCAAAGCGGCGGGAAACCACTTCACACTGCTTGTCCGGAAGCTCGCCGAGCCAGCGGTTGATGCTGTCAAACAAGTCCTTGTCTTGCAGCAATTCCGCCGGATCAGATTCCTGTTGATCCGGAATAGTATCGACTAACGTCTTTTCAGAAGATGGGCCTATTGGTGTGTCTACCGACGTCACACGCTCGTTAAGACCCAGCATGCGTTCAACGTCTTCAACCGGCTTTTCCAGCAGATTGGCAATTTCTTCCGCTGACGGTTCATGATCCAGCTTCTGTGCCAGTTCGCGGGAAGCGCGCAGGTAAACGTTGAGTTCTTTCACCACGTGAATGGGCAGGCGAATCGTACGCGTCTGATTCATGATCGCACGTTCTATCGTCTGGCGAATCCACCAGGTGGCATAGGTGGAGAAACGGAAACCGCGCTCAGGGTCAAACTTTTCTACGGCGCGGATAAGGCCGAGGTTGCCCTCTTCAATCAGGTCCAGCAAAGCCAGGCCACGACTGACATAACGGCGGGCGATTTTCACAACCAGTCTCAGGTTGCTTTCAATCATGCGCTTACGCGCTGCCGCATCACCTCGTAGGGCCTTGCGTGCATAGTAAACTTCTTCTTCTGCCGTCAGCAGAGGAGAGAAACCGATTTCGTTGAGATATAACTGAGTGGCGTCTAGGTTCTTTGCCCCGTGGGCATCATCTAATTTACGAACAGATGTTTTCTGGGAGGAGGTTTTTGTTGTTTGAGTATTTGCTTTCTGCGAGATTGTTTCAGAGTTTTTTTTTGAAGCCTTACTCCGAGAGCGGCTTGCTTTAGTTTCGGATCCCGATGTGGATTTTTCGCAATCCATCGGTTCGGGTGAAAGATCGGCTCTGGAGCCAAATTCCAGATGATCGTGACGTTGTGCTTCCATTTCCCCAACTCCTTGTACTTTGCCTGTATCAGCCGCATCTAAAGCTTGCGATCGCTGAACAACCGGTCGCTGTCGACGCGACAGCCTCCGTTCCTGGCAACTCACCTCCGTTGGTGAGTCTTGTCACTGCAGGGCAGTTACTGCCGATCCCGGTGACTACCTCAAGTGGTTATCAATAAAAGTCCATTTTTATTACACAACAGCGTAAAGACAGGCAGATACTCGCACCGACTAACCAACACTGAGCAAATCAAGGTAAGTAGGCCATGGGGTCTACCGGCTGACCATTCCGACGAATTTCAAAGTGGAGCATATCGCGGTCGGTACCACTTGAACCCAGTTCCGCTATCCGTTGCCCCGCCTTGACCGCCGTACCCTCGCCAACAAGTAACTTGTCGTTGTGGGCATAAGCACTGAGGAACTCCTCGCTGTGCTTGATGATCAGAAGCTTGCCGTAACCTCTCAGTGCGCTTCCGGCGTAAATCACTGTGCCATCCGCTGCTGCCTGAACAGATTCCCCCTTTTTCCCGGCGATATCAACACCCTTTCGCAGGGGGTCGTTGGGCTGGAAGCGGGCAAGCACCCGGCCCCGCACTGGCCAGTGCCAATTTATGTCAAATTTGTTTCTGGCCGAATTTGACGATTTTTTTGCCACCTTGACCGGCTGTTTTACTACCTTAGGCGGAGGCTTTCTGGTCACTTTAACCGGCTGCTTCGCCGCAACCTTTGGCGCTGCTTTAACCGCTACAGGTACGCGCCCGGTGAGCTGCAGACGTTGCCCAGGGAAAATACGATAGGGCGAAGGAATGCGATTTATCGCCGCTAAGTCTTTGAAATCCTTACTATATCTCCAAGCGATCGAATAAAGCGTCTCGCCTTTGCTGACAGTGTGATGCTGGATTCTCTGACTGGGCGGTTGATTTAAAGATGAGGTGGGCGCCAGATTGCTGGCACAGGATACGACGCCGACACTCAGGGTAAGAATGACAAAAACCTTATGCGCCAAAAGGGACAAATGGCGCACATTGCGTGGCCAACTTTCCGATTTAGAGCCTTCAGAGTGTCGATTAATACGCCGTTTCATTATTCTCTTTTTACATCAAAGGGGTGCATTTATGGAAAAAGTGTCTAAAGAAAACTGCTTTTTTCGCACTTGCAAGCGATAGAAAAATTGGCATTTTCCCCGGAAAACGACCAATCGTATTTTCGGGGGAAATCCCTGGTAACAGACCTGCAAGTCAGCCGGAAATTCCCGGTAATCCAGCGGCAACCAGGATGTCAGATTTCAGTCACGACGCTTGTACGACTTTTCCTACATTGCGCCAGTGCAACCACTCGATGGCCAGCACCAGCGCCACTGCGGAAAGCGCGGCCAGCGTCGCACCCACGATATAGGAAGGCTGGCCAGCCACCGCGGCGAAATCTGCCGGAAGCGCGTTAGACATCATCGGTGCCAGCTTTCCGCTCGCCAGTTCCCCTGCCATGGCGTCCGTAGGTAATTTCCAGGGCCAAACAATTTTCAGGCTACCCAGCAACACTCCCACCAGAAACGACAGAGTTATTGAGGGAAAGCGGTGCATCAACCAGGACAGCAGGCGACTGAACAGTAACAAACCACTGGCTGCGCCGGCGCCAAACCATACAAGTGCACCCAGCTGCAACTGATGCACAGCCGCAATCACCTGGGGGTAGATCCCGATCATCAGCAAAATAAAGGAACCGGAGATTCCAGGCAGGATCATGGCGCAAATCGCCACTGCACCGGACACAAAGAGCGTTGTCGGCGTGGCGGTTATCTCGGTGGGGCGCATTTCACTCACCAGAATAGCGAGCGCGATGCCCAGCACTACCGCCAGGCCGCATTGCCAGGTCCACTGCGGAACCCGCCGGGCAATGGGCACTACCGAGGCTAGGATCAACCCGAAAAAGAAACTCCAAACCACAATGGGGTAATTCGCCAAAAGGAAACTGATCAATTTGGCGAGACTGAAGATGCTGACTAGGATGCCCGCAAACAGCGCCAGCAGGAAGCTGCCGTTCACCTGCCGCCAGGCCGCCGCGAATCCCTCGCGCAGCAGGGTGGTCAGGGTGTGGGGGCCGATACGGCTGAGGGAATCCAGCAACTCTTGGTAAATACCGGTGATAAAAGCAATAGTGCCGCCGGACACACCGGGCACAACATCAGCAGCGCCCATCGCCAACCCCCGGGCCGCGACACCCCAGTAGCGGCTTCGAAACAGAGACATCAGCGCACTACCCCACTCAACAAGGGCACGAAGCGCACTGGCTCAGCCTTTTCAACATCAAAGCGACTGCCGTCTTCACTGCGAGTGACGATGGTCAGGTACTGACGGTCACTGCCCACCGGAATCACCAGCACCCCACCCGGGGCCAGTTGCTCGCGTAACTCATCGGGAATGCTGGCCGGGGCTGCGGCGCACAGAATCGCATCATAGGGGCCCTGCTCCGGCCACCCGAAACCGCCGCTGCTGAGGCGCATTTCCACATTGAAGATACCCAGCTCGCGCATTCGCTGACGGGCCTTGATCAACAGTGGCTCAACCCGCTCTACCGAATAGAGCTTGTCGACCAGGCGGGCAAGAATGGCGGTCTGGTAACCGGAACCCGCCCCCACTTCCAGCACGCGTGCACGTGAGCGCGCCCGGCTCATCAGGAGTTCGGTCATGCGGGCCACGATATAGGGTTGGGAGATGGTCTGACCGTAACCGATGGGCAGCGCCGTGTCTTCGTAGGCGCGAATCGCCAGGGCCTCGTCCAGAAACAGGTGCCGAGGGGTGGATGCCATAACATCCAACACCTCTTCATTGCTGATACCTTCGTCTCGCAACCGCTGAATCAGGCGATTGCGAGTGCGCTGGGAGGTCATGCCCAGGCCTTCGTGTCTAAATCGGTCCATAAGAACGCACAGTCTCCCTGCAAGCGAAGCGCCGTTGCCCATTCCCCAAGCAACCCCTAGAAAGCTCCAACATCTAGATGGTTCCAATAATAAGGTGATGACGCCTTCGACGACTGGCCGGGGTCACCACTGTGCCACCGGTCACATTTTTGTTGTCGTTTATTTTATTGTGGGAGCCGACAGATTGGCCAGCTCCGCAAGCTCCCGCACTACCGCGGTGGCAAACGCACCCGGCGGCAGGGCAAATTCCAGAATAAGTTGATCGTCCTGCCACTGGTGGCGAAAGCCTTCAGGTACCAATACCAGCGGGCGCCGCTCCTGGCTGAGACCGCAGTGCTCCAGCCAGTCACACCAGGGCTTCCACTGCGTCATTGCCGCGTCCTCGAGCGCCAATTGGGCGGCAGTGGCCGGATTGCGCCCTCGGCCCCAGAGCGGGCCTGTCGCCGCGGTCTCGGGCTCCCCTTCAAGCACCTGCTGCCAATTGCCCTGTTCTACCCGGGCTGCCAACACGTGATTGAACAGCCAGCTGCGCCCCGCCGACATGGCGAATGCCTTTTGATTGCGGTTAATTTTCCGGCGTTTTCCCGCGGCTTCATCGGCAACGAACCTTTCTACCAGATCCAGGTTACCGCCGCTGTGGCCAAAACGCTGTTCACCAAAGTAGTTGGGTACACCCTGCGGTATCTGCTGCAATACCTGCTCGGCCGCTTCCCGGTCACCGCTGACATTGCGCAGGCAAATCCGGAAGCGATTGCCAATATGTTCGCCCCGGCGCAATTTGCGCGGCCCGCGAAAATGCTGAAGAACCTGTACTTCATCATTCTGGATCTGCGCCCAATCCGGTTCCGGCTTTTGCGCCAGCCATACACTGAACCATTGGGTGGTCACGGCGTGGCGGTCCTTGAGCCCGTAGTACCCAACGTCGTTGCTTTGTACGCCTGCCAGTTGCGCCAGCTGCTGCGCCACATAACCGGTGTTGGCGCCGCGCTTACGGACCAGGAGATAGACATGCTCCCCCTCCCCCGCCTGCGGAGCGGCCAGTTCGTCGACGACAAAATCTTCCGGCTCGCTGCGGAAGTCGCCCGCAATGGCACTGCCACCGAGGGCCCGAGGCCAGTCCAGATTCCAGTTTTCGTTTGGGCTTTCTTTACCAGGTTCAGTCACGGAGCGATTCCAGTAATACGACCGCCTGTGCGGCAATGCCTTCTTTGCGGCCAGTGAAGCCGAGTTTCTCGCTGGTAGTGGCTTTGACGCTGATGGCATCGGCCGCTACCTGGCAGTCGGCAGCGATATTTTCACGCATGGCGACAATATGCGGGGCCATCTTCGGGGCCTGGGCAATCAGGGTGGTATCGGCGTTGACCAGGCGATAGCCGCATTCGTGAATCAGCCCGATCACGTGGCGCAGCAGCGCGCGACTGTCGGCACCGGCGTAGGCAGCATCGGTATCAGGAAAATGCTTGCCGATATCCCCGAGGGCCAGCGCGCCGAGCAAGGCATCGGCCAGCGCGTGCAGGAGTACATCACCATCGGAGTGGGCGACCAGCCCCTGTTCGTAGGGAATGGTGACGCCACCGAGGACGACGTGATCACCGGGGCCGAAGGCGTGAACATCAATGCCCTGGCCGATTCTGAGACTCATGAAGGTGTTCCTGTTTGAATTTGCTCTAAAGAGTGCCGCAGCAGTGCCTCGGCGAGAATCAGATCCGCCGGGTGAGTGACTTTAAAGTTACTGCGGCAAGCGGCAACGAGTTCCGGCTGATACCCGGCCAGTTCCAGTGCGCTGGCTTCATCGGTGATGGCCTGCGGTGTTTGTGCGAGGCCCTGGCGCAGGCACTCGTGCAATAGTTGCAGCGGCGCTTTTTGTGGGGTCTGGGCGAGCCAGATCTGTTCTCGCGGCAGGGTCTGGGAGACCAATACTTTGCCCAGTCCGCTCCCCTGCTTCCCGGTCTGTTGCCCGGCCTGTTTTACGGTGTCGCTGGCGGGCTGGGCGAGTAGTGCTATGGGGTCAGCGTTGAGGAGTTTTTGAATATCGCTGACGCTTACCAGGGGGCGCGCGGCGTCGTGCACCAGTATGGGGGTTTCCGGCGGGACCTTTCCGATCAGGTGGTCGAGGCCTGCGAGTACGGAGTCTGCACGCTCTTTGCCGCCGATGACGATTTGGATTTTTGCATCGCGAGCCTGGGTCAGGGTCTGGAATTCCTGATCGTCGGCAGCGATGGCGACAATGATGCCGGCCAGACCAGGCCAGCTAAGAATGTTTTCCAGTGTGTGGGCGATAAGGGGTTTGCCGTTGAGTGGCAGGTATTGCTTGGGTTTATCGGCACCCATGCGTTTACCAGAGCCGGCGGCGGGTACTATGACCCAATAGGGCGTCCCGATAACTTCGGGGGCGCTGGATTCGGTGGCGGTCATTGTTTTTCTCGCGATGGTGCTTTTTTGTCGGGGTCGAGAAAAATAAAGAGGGTTTCGCCTTCTTTGATAAGGCCGAGATCGTAACGGGCTTTGGCTTCTACGCCGTCGGTGCCCCGTTTGAGGCTTCGGACTTCGCGCAGCAGTTGGCGGTTTTCACGCTCAAGCGCGGCGTTTTTCTGCTGCTGTTCGCCGAGTTGGCGTTCCAGTCGGGTCACTTCTGCAAAACTGCCCTCGCCCACCCAAAGTCGGTATTGGGTGACCAGCAGCATTACGGTGAGGATTGCCAGCAGCCATTTCATCTATTGCGTTCTCTTCTGGCTAAAATGGTCCGATGTTTTCGGATCTTGTGGCGGCTCCGCCGCCGGAAGTTGTTTGCGAGACACGCCGTAAACCCATCCATGGGGGCTCGGCTGCGGCCGTCCTGGCCGCAGACGGTCTCGCAAACAACTTCCGGCGGCGAAGCCTTCGCATCAAAGCGCGTAAAATCGAGCTTCGATGCAAGATCTAGCCAGTTTACCGGGCTTCAGTTCTTACTTGAACTCAGCAATGCCACGGTAAGGCGCTTTGCCTTCCAGCTCGGCTTCGATACGCAACAGACGGTTGTACTTGGCTACGCGGTCGGAGCGGCACAGGGAGCCGGTTTTGATCTGGCCAGCAGCGGTGGCAACGGCCAGGTCGGCGATGGTGGTGTCTTCGGTTTCACCGGAGCGGTGGGAGATAACCGCGGTAAAGCCGGCGTCTTTGGCCATTTTGATCGCGTCCAGGGTTTCGGACAAAGAGCCGATCTGGTTGAACTTGATCAGGATGGAGTTGCCAACGCCTTTTTCGATGCCTTCTTTCAGGATCTTGGTGTTGGTGACGAACAGGTCGTCGCCGACCAGCTGTACTTTCTTGCCGATTTTGTCGGTCAGAATTTTCCAGCCGTCCCAGTCGCTCTCGTCCATGCCGTCTTCGATGGAGATGATCGGGTAGTTTTCAGACAGTTCCTGCAGGTAGGACGCGAAGCCTTCGCTGTCGAATTCTTTGCCTTCGCCAGACAGGTTGTACTTGCCGTCTTTGTAGAATTCGGAAGAGGCGCAGTCCAGGGCGAGGGTGATGTCGTCGCCCAGTTTGTAACCGGCGGCTTCGACAGCTTCAGCGATTACCTTCAAGGCACCTTCGTTGGACGGCAGGTTGGGGGCGAAGCCACCTTCGTCACCTACGGCGGTGTTCAGGCCCTGGGAAGACAGGACTTTTTTCAGGGCGTGGAAGATTTCAGCACCCTGACGCAGGGCTTCGGCGAAGGTTTTGGCTTTCACCGGCTGAATCATGAATTCCTGGATGTCGACGTTGTTGTCGGCGTGCTCACCACCATTGATGATGTTCATCATCGGTACCGGCAGGGTGTACTGGCCAGGGGTGCCGTTTACTTCGGCAATGTGCTGGTACAGGGGGACGCCCTTGGAGATGGCGGCAGCTTTGGCGGCGGCGAGGGAGACAGCCAGGATGGCGTTGGCGCCCAGCTTGGATTTGTTCTCGGTGCCGTCGGCGTCGATCATGACCTGGTCGAGTGCCCGTTGATCGGTAGCGTCTTTGCCTACCAGCAGACTGGCGATTTCGCCGTTGATGTTTTCAACCGCTTTCAGTACGCCTTTACCCAGGTAACGGCTTTTGTCGCCGTCGCGCAGCTCGAGGGCTTCGCGGGAACCGGTGGAAGCGCCAGAGGGTGCGCAGGCAGAACCTACCGCGCCGCATTCCAGGATGACATCGGCATTAACGGTGGGGTTACCGCGGGAATCTAAAACTTCAAACGCTTTTACAGCAACAATCTTGCTCATTTCTACAACGGGCTCCTTGTTAAATTAGGAAATAATATTTCTGTGAGGTTTGGACTTGGAGGCCGCCTTGTGGGGGCCACTCGTTTTAGTTATTCGGTACTCGATTAATGATTATTGAATCGCTGCTTACTTGGTATCCAGCGGTTCGAAATTCTTCACCAGGTCGTCGACGGCTTTCATCTGTGCCAGGAACGGCTCCAGTTTTTCCAGCGGCAATGCACTGGGGCCATCGCACAGGGCTTTTTCCGGGTTCGGGTGCGCTTCCAGGAATAGGCCGGCGATGCCGATCGCCAGGCCGGCACGTCCGAGCTCTGTCACCTGGGAGCGGCGGCCTCCGGAAGCGGCGCCACCGGGGTCGCGCATCTGCAGCGAGTGGGTCACGTCGAAGATCAGCGGGGCACCGCCAGTGGAATCGATCATGGTGCGGAAGCCGAGCATATCCACGACGAGGTTGTCGTAGCCGAAGCAGGCACCGCGCTCGCACAGGATGATCTTTTCGTTACCACCTTCCGCGAACTTCTCCACCACATTTTTCATCTGCGGCGGGCTCATGAACTGCGGCTTTTTCACGTTGATTACCGCACCGGTGGCGGCCATAGCGGCAACCAGGTCGGTCTGGCGGGCGAGGAATGCGGGCAGCTGGATCACATCTACCACTTCGGCCACGGGCGCGGCCTGGTGTGGCTCATGCACGTCGGTGATCAGGGGGACGCCGAAGGTTTTTTTGATTTCTTCAAAAATTTTCAATCCCTCTTCCATACCCGGACCGCGGTAGGAGTGGATCGAGGAGCGGTTGGCTTTGTCGAAAGAGGCTTTGAAAACGTAGGGAATACCGAGTTTATCGGTCACATTGACATAGTGCTCAGCCACTTTCATGGCCATGTCGCGGGATTCCAACACGTTCATGCCGCCAAACAGGGTGAACGGTCTGTCGTTGGCAACCTGCAGGTTACCCACTGCGATTGTTTTCATTCTTTCTCATCCTGAGCCAGATTGCCTCTGGTCATCGCGTCAAATCATTTATTCAAGTGAGCGGCAGGCGCTGCTTGGTCACACGCGCTTGCCGCCCACTCTATTTGCAACTTAACAGCTCGCTTGTCGCTATCTGTACGTTACGATTTCTTGTGAGCCAGCGCCGCCGCCACGAAGCTTTCAAACAGCGGGTGGCCGTCACGCGGGGTGGAGGTGAATTCCGGGTGGAACTGACAGGCCACAAACCAGTTGTGCTCGGGCAGTTCAACCATTTCCACCAGGGTGTCGTCCGCTGACCAGCCACCAATTTTCAGGCCGGCCTGCTGCAGGCGGTCAACGTAGTTGTTGTTGACTTCGTAGCGATGGCGGTGGCGCTCTACGATGACGTCTTTACCGTAAATTTCCCGGGCTTTGGAGTCTTTCGCCAGTCGACACTCCTGACCACCAAGGCGCATGGTGCCGCCGAGATCGGATTTTTCATCGCGCTTCTCGATATTGCCTTCACTGTCGATCCACTCGGTAATCAGACCGATGACCGGGTGTGGGGTCTTGGCGTTGAACTCGGTGCTGTTGGCACCCTCGAGTCCCAATACGTTGCGCGCGTATTCGATCACGACAGACTGCAGGCCCAGGCAGATGCCCAGGAAGGGGATATTGTTTTCACGGGCGTAGCGCACCGATTCCAGCTTGCCTTCCAAGCCGCGTTCACCGAAACCGCCAGGAACCAGAATGGCATCGGCACCCTTGATCAGGTCGAGGCCATTCTCGCCTTCCACATCTTCGGCGTTGATGTAATCAATATTGACCTTGGTGCGGTTCTTGATGCCCGCGTGCACCAGGGATTCAATCAGGGATTTGTAGGCGTCCAGCAGCTCCATGTACTTGCCGACCATGGCAATCTTGATTTCGTGCTGCGGGTTCAGCTTGCCATCAACCACCGCATCCCATTCAGACAGGTCCGGGGCTTCACACTCCAGCTGCAGCTTTTCCACCACAATGGCATCGAGACCGTAGCCGTGCAGCATGCGCGGCACGCCGTAGATGGTTTTGGCATCGGGCAGCGGCACTACCGCACGCTCTTCGACGTTGGTGAACAACGCAATCTTGCGGCGGGAATCATCATCAATGGCGCGTTCGGAACGGCACAACAGGATGTCCGGCTGCAAGCCAATGGAGCGCAGCTCTTTTACCGAGTGCTGGGTGGGCTTGGTTTTCGTTTCACCGGCAGTGCCCAGGTAAGGCACATAGCTCAGGTGAATCAGCAGGGCGCGATTGGTGCCCATCTCCACACGCAATTGGCGTACGGATTCCAGGAACGGTTGGGATTCGATGTCACCCACGGTGCCGCCGATCTCGACGATGGCGACGTCCACATCGCGGCCGCCTTCGATCACACGACGCTTGATCTCGTCGGTGATATGCGGAATAACCTGAACGGTACCGCCCAGGTAATCACCACGACGCTCTTTGCGCAGTACGGTCTCGTAGACGCGGCCGGTGGTGAAGTTGTTGCGCTTGGACATGCGCGTACGGATGAAGCGCTCATAGTGGCCCAGGTCCAGATCCGTCTCGGCGCCATCTTCGGTCACATAGACCTCGCCGTGCTGGAAGGGGCTCATGGTGCCCGGGTCAACGTTGATATAAGGGTCAAGCTTCAGAATCGTGACTTTGAGGCCACGGGCTTCGAGGATTGCGGCCAGAGAAGCGGAGGCGATACCTTTCCCCAATGAGGAAACCACGCCGCCAGTGACAAATATATAGCGCGTCATGCAAAACCTTGGTCAGTTGAATGCCCGACGAGTACGGGCGTGCGGGACTGGCTCAGGGGCGCGAAGTCGCGCTTCCTAGTGCCTTTGAGATGGGACGCCAGACTACCAGAAAGCAGTTTTCTGCTCAATCTAAAAACCGCCAGATTGGCGGCTGTGACGGCCCATCCGGTGTAGTGAAGAGATCGCCCACTGCCACCAGGGCCTCGCCCCGGTAGACCAGCGGTACCCGGTCCCGCAGCCAGGGAGGAAGACCATACTCCTGAAGCAGCTTTTTCAGGGTCTGGGAGTGATGACGCTCTCGCGGTTTGGCCCGTTCGCCACCGACACGGAAGCGGACCTGGTAGTCGGCCACAGGCCAACCCTGGCTGGGTGCCAGCGCCCAGCTCCCCGGTAATATCAGTTCGCCAGATCCATCCCACTGGCCATTCCACTTCCCATTCCACTTGGCCTCACCCCCATCAAACCCGTTGAGAGGCTGCAATTGTGGTGTGAGAAACAAGCGATCGCGATAGCGGCGCAATACCCGCTCACCCAGGGTTACTTCAGGCACGGCATCATCGGCTGCTTCTGCCTGCCGCAGCGCCTCATCCAGATGTGCGGCTTCCGGCATAACGGAACCTACCCGCCCCAACCAACCGCGCAGTAAGTTCTTGCGACGCGCCTTGGTAAGCGCAGAGAAGTTAACCAGATCAATACTGTGGCCAAATGGCTCCTGCCGGCACCCACACCGCTGCAGGTCTTCACTTGCCAGATCACTTAACAGGTCTGCCGCCTCGCGTAGATTCTCTGACGCCTGTTCCACCCGAACCTGCAGCGGCCAACGTTCCGTCAAAGAAGAAAGCACCTGACTGCGAAGATAGTTTCGGTCGATCGAGAGATCCGCGTTACTCTCGTCCTCGACCCAGGTCAGTCCGTGCTCGCGGGCGTAAGACTCCAGTTCCGACCGAGTTGCCTTCAACAACGGGCGCAACAGGCTCCTGCCATCACGCTTACGCCCAAGGGGCCGACACTCGGGCATTGCTCCAAGCCCGAGCACTCCGGCGCCACGCAATAATCGTAAAAAAAAGGTCTCCGCCTGATCATCGCCATGATGGGCCAACAGGATCTGGTCGCCCGGCGCCATACACTGCTCGAATGCCAGGTAGCGGGCGTTCCGCGCGCCCTGCTCCAGACCGCCGTCCGAGCGATCTACACGCACTTCGCGGGAAACAAAAGGAACACCGAGCTTCAGCGCCTGCGATTCGCAGTGGACTTGCCACTCCGCCGCCCGCTCGCTCAACCCATGATGAATATACAGCGCTGTGACCGGGATCCCGGCGCGCGCCAACAGGTGCAACAGCACCGCGGAGTCCAGCCCACCGGAATACCCTAGCCACAGCTTCCCCGCAGAGGGGTGACGCAGCAAACTGCTGCGCAGCAGTTCGGTGAGCTTGGAGGACAATTCAGACATGGGGCTTACGAGGGGTCCAGTAAAGAAGGGGCCAGTAAAGAAGGGGCCAGTAAAAGAGGAAAGCGCAGATTATACCCGCCCTTCTGTGCTGATGGGCGCGCGCCTCTTCCTCTACTCCCACTGATCCCTAGGCACCCAGAGGAGTCGCATCAGCCCGTCGGTACTGTGACGGTGTCATACCAGCGGCCTTTTTAAAGAAGGTATTGAAAACCGACTTGCTGTTAAAGCCGACTTCCAAATAGATATCGGTAATCGTCTTACCCTCCCCATCGGCACTCCGCAACAGGCGCATGGCTTCCTGAATGCGGTAGCGATTGATGAACTCGTAAAAGTTCACCTCGAAGTGCCGGTTGATAATCATCGACAGATCCCGGGTTGGCACTTGCAAACTCTCCGCCAGCAGGTCGATGGTCACATCCGGCTGAAGATAGAGCTTGCCTTCGTGCATCTTGCGATCAATTTCCTCCGCCAGCGCCGGATTGCACACCTGCTCACCCGCGGCTTTGCGCGGCTTTTCCGGCTCGCGTAGTGACTCAAAACTGGCGAAATAGCGCACACCGGTAAACACCAGCAGGTTCACCAGTACGAATACGGTGTAGTACCCGGTGAGTCCGATCTTCTCGAACACCCCCAGGTCGTAATGCTGATACAGGCTGAACATCTTGGCGATGCTCAGCACCACCTCCATCAGCATCACCAGCATAAACCCGAGCACCAGGGTACGAATCCAGGTCACGTCGACTTTTTCCACATTGGAGTGGGTGCTTTTCAGACGCTGGGTGTATTTCACGATCAACAGCAGCGACCACAGGCAGTAAGCCACACGCAGCCCCTTGCACAAAAACTCCACCAACACGTAATGCCAGCCGTACACTAGGGTTTCGCTATTGATCAGAATCAGGCGTTCATCCAGTGGTAAACGGAAGAACACAGCACTCATATACACCAGCGCAAACACAAACGGTAGCAGGTGCACTCCATCGCGCGGGCGCAGGGAAAAGTCGCGGAAGATCAAGGATTTCACACAAAAGAACAGCAACATGCCATCCAGGTAATAGGCGAAACCACCGAGGAAATACACCTGCGGCAACCACTCGCGTACGGCAAATTTGAACTCGGCGCCCCAAAGCACCAGTTCGTGCAACGGAATAAAGGCGTGGGCAAAAAGGAATGCTGCAAGAAAGTAGGTACTTATCTGTTTGCTGGTATTGGTAGCCAGCAGCAGCACCGCAAAAAATAGGCACTGCATGGCCGTCATCAGCAGAACGACATCGTGAAAATTAAACAGAACCTGGCTCATTTTTATGATTTTTATCCAGTGAATCGGGGACGTTCGAATGCCGCGCAGCAGCCGAACGGGTTCGACTGATCGCATACCGCACATTTCACGCCGTCAGAACGACGCAGGGTGCGCTTCCCTCTTAGGGTGCGTGTGGCGATTTATTCGCCTTTATCTCTCAACATCTAAACGCATAATAAAGGAAAGCATGATGAGATTTAACTCCGCAAACAGGCTCGGCAGTCTATTGATACTGCTGGTCTTATTGTCCTCGTTTACCGCCGCCGACAAGGCGCAGGCCCAGTATGTCCACACCGACGGAACCCAGATTGTGGACGGTGACGGCAATCCCATTCATCTGAACGGTATCAACCTCGGCAACTGGCTGCTGTGGGAAGGCTACCTGATGATGGGCGACTTCAACTACCGCACCCATACCCAGTTCCTCAATAGCCTCGCCAACACTTTTGGCAGCATGGCACAGGCGAAGGAGTTTGAGCACCAATGGCGGCTCAATTACGTGACCGAGCGGGAGATCGCAGACCTGAAAAGTCTCGGCTTCAACACCGTGCGGGTGCCCTTCCACTACAACCTGTTCTGGGAAAACGGGCAATTGTCGGACCACGGCTTCCAGTACTTCGACCGCCTGATCGACTTCTGCCGCACCCACGACATTTATGTGCTGCTGGATATGCACGCCGCCCCCGGTTACCAGAACCCCGGTGACCACAGCGATAATATCGACTCCAACGCCGGCCAGCCGCGGGATTCGGTGAAATTCTGGGATGGCAACAATGTTCAGATTGCCAGCCAGGTGTGGCGACACATTGCCAACCGCTACAAAAATGAGCCAGTGATCTGGGGTTACGACCTGATCAACGAGCCCGTGCCCCAGGCAGGACGCGAGTACGAGCTGCTGCCATCGCTGATCGCCATGCGCGACGCCATCCGCGAAGTTGATACCAACCACGCGATCATCGCCGGGGGCAGCTGGTGGGGATCGGATATGCAGAAGATCGACTGGACCGATGCCGATACCCAGACCAATACCGGCATCAGCACTCGCTGGGATGACAATCTGGTATACCAGACCCACCACTATGTATTCGGCAATACGGGCTGGATCCCGGACCTGTACCCTCGCGCGGACCGCACCAACAATATGGGCGTTCCAATGATCCTTGGGGAATACGGGGAGGACACAAACGACATCATCCGCCAGCTCACCGATTGGTCCGTCAACAATATCGCCGGCCAATTCCCATGGTCGTTCAAGAAGATGAGCCACGACCGCACCCTGTGGACCATTGCCCCCAACAGCATCTACAGCCAGGTAGTGAACTACATCAATCATGGCGGCACACCGCCGGCCAACGCCTATGCGGGCATGATCGATTTTGCCCAGAACCATATCGGCAACGGCGCGAGCAACGTGAGCTGGCACCAGGGTTTTTACGATGCCATCAAAACTAGTGGTGGCAGCACCCCACCTCCTGCCGGCTGTGATACAGCCAATCCGCAGAGTAGTGAGCGCATCGAAGCAGAGAGCTACTGCGCCATGTCTGGTATCCAAACGGAGGACACCAGCGATAATGGCGGCGGTCAGAATGTCGGTTGGACCGATAGCGGCGACTGGCTCGATTATCGAGTAAACCTGCCCGAAAGTGGTGAATACACACTGACCTACCGCGTTGCCAGCACCGCCAATACCGGGCAATTACGACTACTAGCCGGTGGTACTCAGGTCGCCGACACCAGCCTGCCCAACACCGGTGGCTGGCAGAACTGGCAGTCCGTTTCCACCACCGCGAGCCTGAGCGCTGGCGTCCAGACTCTGCGCCTGCAGGTGGCGGGCCCCGGTTTCAATCTCAACTGGTTTGAGCTGGCAGTGAACGGCGGGGAGGAAGAACCCGTGGACCCCACCCCACCGCCATCTGGCGACATTGCCGATGGCGAATACCAGATCCGCAACCTGGCCAGTGGCCTGTTTCTGGGCGTTGCCAACAATGCCACCAGCAACGGCGGCAATGTGATTCAGGGGGGTAACCAGTCCTGGCAGGTCACCCTGCTCAGCGACGGCAACTACCGGATCGAAAACAGCTACAGCGGACTGGCTCTGGACGTGCAGGATGTGTCCTCCAGCAACGGCGCCAATATCCAACAGTGGGAGTACGGCGGTGGTGACAACCAGCACTGGATCATTGAGCCGGTTTCCGGCAACCAGTTCCGTATCTTGTCCGCCATGAGCGGAAAATCCCTCGATGTTCAGGATGGCTCCACCAGCGCCGGCGGCAATATCCAGCAGTGGACCTATCACGGTAATGACAACCAGCTGTGGCTGTTTGAAAACTAACCAGCCGCTACCAACTCTCTCTTAATCCGCTCTTTTTTGGGCCGCAGGAACCCCTCCCGCGGCCCTTTTTTTCGATATTCTCGCCGACACCCATCCCACCCGAGAAAAACATCTAAGCCATTGATTTTCCGACATTTACGAGACGTTCGAGTAGACGTAGGATAGTCGAACGCCAAAAAAATCCCGTTTTTTGCGTTCGAATAACCGCATCCGGACGCCCACCCCCACGGCATTTGGCAAATTTCCTCCGTCGCCCACATTGGCGACCGAAAACAATAAACATGAGAGGAATACCGATGAAGAGACTGCACAAGCCTCTGGCGCTCTCCATAGCGCTGGTGAACTCCGGCTTCGCCTTTGCTCAAGAAGAGGCGCAACAAGACGCGCCAGAAGAAACTCAGAGTGCGTACGCCACCACCGCCCTGGAAGAAGTGACCGTCACCGCCACCAAGCGCGAAACCAACCTGATGGAAACCCCGATTTCCATTACCGCCTTTAGCCAGGAAAAACTCGACCGCGAGGGACTGACCAACGTCAAGGACATGGCGCAGATGGTGCCGAACATGGAGATTTCCATGGACTCGTCCCAGACTGCCCCGGTGGTTGCCATGCGCGGCGTGCGCTCCACCAACATCACCGAACTGGGCGATCCTTCCGTAGGCCTGCACCTGGACGGAATTTACTCACCCCGCCCCCAGGGCGCCATGGCGTTGATGTTCGACGTGGAGCGGGTGGAAGCCATGCGCGGCCCCCAGGGCACGCTGTTCGGGCGCAACTCCACCGTGGGTAACGTCAACATCATTTCCAAACGCCCGGACTTCAACGAGTTCGATGCGTCTGTCGGCATCGAGGCCGGCCGCTGGAATCACCAGCAGACCCGCGGCATGATCAATATCCCGGTGAGCGAAACCTTCGCCCTGCGCGCCTCCTTTATGCAGGAAACCCGCGACTCCTATCTCGACGGCTATTACGACCCCAACCAGTGGGACGTGCGCTACCTGCCGGAAGAAGTCCAGAACGCTCCGGTCTATACCGGTGCCGACGAAGACCGCAGCCTGCGCCAGCGCGAACGCTGGGGAGATGGTGACGTGCAGGAGCTGGTAAAAGCCGATCCCTCCGACTTCTACAACAATTCCGACCAGTACGCCTTCCGCGTCAGCGCCCTGTGGGAACCCTCCGAGTCCCTGTCGTGGATGCTGGCCTACGAGCAATTCCAGGATAACAGCGCCGGTGGTGCCGACACCCTCAACTGTGACATGGCGGCGAAGCGCATCCGCAAAGACGGCGACGGCAACTATCTCGATGCCGACGGCAATATCTCCGGTGTGCCGGTGCCCGGCCAGCTGGGTTGTGAAAGCGTGTACGGCCCCGGTGCCGATGACTACACCGTGAACGTCAGTGTGCCCGGGTTCCTCGACCTGAGCATCGACTCGGTGCGCTCCAACATGAGCTGGGACGTCTCTGACGAAATCGCCCTGGTGTACAACGCAGGCTGGGCCGAGCAGGTGCGCTCACAACACTCTGACCAGGACCGCGGTATCACCGGCTGGGATATGTCCATCTTCTTCCGCGATGCGACCTTTACCTCCCAGTCCCACGAGATCCAGCTGCAATCCACCGGTTCCGGCCCGCTGCAGTGGATCGCCGGCGCCTTCTATTTTGAAGAAGACAACAACATGCAGGGTGGCTGGATCAACAGTGGCCAGAATGCGGACTACTGGAACCAGCCCAACCGCACCCTCAAGTCCCAGGCCTTTTTCACCCAGGGTACCTACGCGGTCACCGACCAGCTGAACCTGACCTTGGGTGTACGCTACACCGAAGACACCAAGCAGGATGTGGGCGGCCACAACATGACCTGTAACGGTGACACCATCAATCCGCAAACCGGCGAAGCTTGTTTCCCGGCCTGGGACCGCAATGCGTTTAACCAGTTGCCCCCAGACTACTTCTACGATCCGTCCATTTACACCACCGTCAGCGACAACCAGACCAAGGGCAGCTGGGACTTCACCAACTACCGCGTAGGCCTGGACTACATCGTCAACGACGAACTGATGGTGTTCGGCTACGTGGCCAACGGCTTCAAGTCCGGCGGTATAGGCGACGTCTTTGTGCAATACGAGCAGGACCCGCTCACCGCGGAATACGACCTGGATGCTAATGGCGATCGTATCGTCAAGCAGCGTCACCAGAATACCTACGATCCGGAGGTAGTAACGACGTACGAGCTAGGTACCAAGGGCACCTATCTCGATGGCAGCCTGAACCTGATGGCCACCCTCTTCTACAGCGACTATGAGGATATGCAGGCGGCCTCCGCCAAGGGCATCTTCCCCTATTACGTGGAAGAGCGGGATGACCAGAGCGGTGAACTGACTGGCGAAATCACCACCGAAACCCAGACCGTTTTCCAGACCGCCAACATCGGCAGCGCCGCCATCAAAGGCCTGGAGATCGAGTTTGACTGGGCGCCGATCGAGAACGGTCGCTTCGACGGTTACGTGACCTGGCTGGATACCGAAATCACCAGCGATTTTATCTACCACTGGGATTTCGCCGCCACCGACCTGTTCGAAGTGGATCACGGTGCGGCCACCAATCCAGACAACGACGCCATGAAGGTCAACCTGAAAGGCAACGAGCTGGCGGCGTCACCAAAACTCAGTGCCAAGCTGAACTACACCCATACCTTCCGTTTCAACAACGGCTTCGCGATTGTCCCGCACCTCAGCTACTTCTGGCGCGACAAGTCGTACCACACCTTCCAGAACGTGGATAAACACTACGACGCTTTTGCCACGGAAACCCCCGATGCGTTCAGCGATGTGCGCCCGGCATTCCACAGTGTGAACAGCACTCTCAAGCTGGAAGCGCCGGATAACAAATGGAATGTGGAAGCCTTCGTCTACAACCTCACCGACCAGCGAGAAACCTACTGGGCCGGTGGCGGAGATGGCCTGATCAAGGGCCCGGTTTCCATGCCGCGCTTCTACGGCGTACGCGGTAATTACAACTTCTAACCGCGAAAATATCTAAGCGCAAAAAGCGCTAACCCCAAAAGCGATCGTCATCTTCGCTTGTCTCTCTTGCCTCCACCCTACGCGGTGGGGGCCTTTTTCCTACGTCTCCCTTAAAAACGGGAAGTCATCAGGAAGCGTACAAGCGAACCGATGTCGGCACAGCAGTATCCGAGAGACATCCGAGAGACAAAAGTACCAGAGTGAATACCATGAAAAAGCATCCCCTTTATGTCGGCGTTATGGCCGGGCTACTTTCGCTCGCCACCACCCTGCCCTTGCAAGCCGCCAATGAATCCGTGGCGCTAACGGCAGTTGCGCAAAGCCAGCAACAAGACGCCATCGAGTCCCAAATTCAACAGCTGCTCACGCAGATGTCCACCCAGGAAAAAATCGGCCAGCTGGCCCTGCGGGACTGGGGCACCTTTGGCTCCGCTGATATGAAGGTCATCAAACAGGCGGTGCGCGAGGGGCGCGTGGGTGGATTCCTGAACGTCAATTTCAGTTCCGTCGACCAAAACGCATTTGAGGAGCTGCAACGCATCGCCGTGGAAGAAAGCCCGCTGGGCGTTCCGCTGCTGTTTGGTCAGGACGTCATCCACGGTTACGAAACCATCTTCCCGATCCCACTGGGCCAGGCCGCCAGCTGGAACCCGCAGCTGATCAAAGACGGTGCACGTGTCGCCGCCCAGGAAGCCAGTGCCGACGGTATCCGCTGGACTTTCGCCCCCATGATCGACATCAGCCGCGACCCGCGCTGGGGCCGTATCGCCGAAACCCTGGGTGAAGACCCCTACCTGACCTCTACCTTGGGCGTGGCAATGGTCGAAGGTTTCCAGAGCGACAATCTCGCCGACCCCACCAGCCTCGCCGCCTGCGGCAAACACTTTGCCGGCTACGGTGCTGCCGAGGGCGGTCGCGATTACAACAGTGCCTATATTCCCGAGCGCCTGCTGCGCGATATCTACCTGCCGCCGTTCAAGGCCAGTATCGACGCGGGCATGCAGAGCATCATGAGCACCTACAGCACCCTGAACGATGTGCCCGGTACCGGTAGCCCTTTCCTGTTCAAACAGATACTGCGCGACGAATGGGGCTTTGACGGCTTTGTGGTGAGCGACTGGAACGCGGTGATGGAGATGGTGCCCCACGGCTTCGCCCGCGATGCCAAACACGCGGCCACCCTCGCCGCCAACGCCGGTATCGATATGGAGATGCACACCGATACCTACGAGAAGTTCCTGCCGCAGCTGATGGATGAAGGGAAATTCTCGGAAGCCCAACTCGATACAGCGGTAGCCAATATCCTACGAGTCAAGCTGCGCCTGGACCTGTGGAACCACCCCTACCCCCGCGCCACATCCAAAGCGGAGCGCGACCAGATCATCCGCAATGACCAATTCCTGAACACCGCCAAAGCCGCCGCCAAGGAAACTTTCGTACTGCTCAAGAATGACAACCAGGTACTGCCGCTGAAGAAAGGGCAGAGTGTCGCGGTGATCGGCCCCCTGGCGGATGCCGCCCACGACCAGCTGGGCACCTGGATCTATAACGGTGACAAGAAGTACTCCCACACCCTCCTGCCAGCCCTGCGCGACATGGTGGGTGACGATGGTGAAATCCTGTTTGCCGCTGGCCTCGACTACAGCCGCGACATCAGCACACGCGGATTCAGGGCCGCGCTCAAAGCCGCGAAGAAAGCCGATGTGATTCTATTTGTGGGCGGCGAAGAGGCGATCCTCTCCGGCGAAGGCCACAGCCGTGGCGACATCCGCCTGCCCGGTGCCCAGGCCGAGCTGGTGGCGGAACTGGCGAAAACCGGTAAACCCCTGGCGATGGTGTTGATGGCGGGCCGCCCGCTGCAACTGGATCAAACCCTGCAACAGGCCGACGCGATCATGATGGCCTGGCACCCGGGCACCATGGCGGGGCCGGCACTGGCAGACATTCTCTACGGCGAAACCTCACCGTCCGGCCGCCTTCCGCTGTCGTGGCCGGTGGGCGCGGGGCAGATTCCGATTTACTACAACCACCTGGCCACCGGTCGACCGGCAACGGACGATAACTACACCCGTATCGACAGGATAGGCCGCGAGGTTTTCCAGCACCAGCCGGGCAACTCCTCCAACCAGCTGGACTACGGACACAAACCGCAATTCCCGTTCGGCTACGGACTTACCTACAGTACCTTCGAATACAGCGACCTAGTGCTCAGCAGTCTAGAGCTGGACGGTGACGGCCAGCTCACCATTTCCGCCACCCTCACCAATACTGGCAAGGTCTCCGCCACAGAAACCGCGCAGCTGTATGTGCGCGATCTGGTGGGCAGCGTGTCGCGGCCGGTGCGTGAACTGAAAGGCTTTGAGCGCATCACCCTCGCCCCCGGCGAATCCCGTGAAGTGGACTTCACCCTGAAGGCCAGCCAGTTGGCGTTCCACAACGCACAGATGCAGCCGGTGATCGAACCGGGGGAGTTCCGCGTGTGGATCGCGCCGGATGCGGAATCCGGCCTCGAAGGCGGCTTTACCCTGCGCTGACCGAAACACCAAAAAAACATAAAACAATAATTCCGGCATTCGCAGTGTCACTCCGCGGGGCTCGCGGGGTGGCGCTGCCAAGGAGAGAAAACCATGCGAATGCGTTCAACCGCTGCGCCGCTGGCGCGCGCCCACCGATTACTGTTGCCGATATTTGCCGCAGTGTTTACGACACTGTTTCTCACTGCCTGCGGCAGCAGTGACAGCGACACTCCCATTCCAGAACCTGAGCCCCAGCCCGAACCGCAACCAGAACCGCAACCCCAACCGGAACCCGAGCCCCCCAGCTTTACCCGCCTGCAAACCGAGGGTACCCGCTGGATCAATGCCGACGGCGAGCAGGTACTGTTGAAGGGCGTCAACCTCGGCAACTGGTTACTACAGGAGTTCTGGATGATGGGCCAGAGTTCGGAGGCAGTGAACGATCAGTGTACGCTCGAAGGCATCTTCGATAGCCGTTTCGGTTTCGCCGAACGCGAGCGCCTTATGGACCTGTTCCGGGATAACTGGATTGGCGAGCGGGACTGGGACCTGATCGAGTCTTTTGGCTTCAATGTGGTACGCCTGCCATTTATCTGGAACCTGATCGAGGACGAACAGAACCCCATGCACCTGCGCGACGATGCCTGGCAGTACCTCGACAGTGCCATCGCACAGGCGGAAGCCCGCGGCATCTACGTGATCCTCGACCTGCACGGCGCAGTGGGCGCCCAGGGCTGGGAGCACCACAGCGGCTGTGCCGGGAAAAACCTCTACTGGGACACCCCCGAATACCAGGCACGGACCGAGTGGTTGTGGCAGCAGGTCGCCAGTCGCTACGCCGATCGCCCTGCGGTTGCCGGCTACGGCGTATTAAATGAACCCTGGGGAACCACGCCGGAAAATCTCGCAACAGAAGCCAGCGAACTCTACGATGCCATTCGCGAAGTCGACGACACCACCATCGTCATTCTTCCGGGCCACTCCGCCGGACTCGACGCCTACCCCAAACCCGCCGATGCCGGACAGACCAATGTGGCCTTTGAAATGCACTTCTATCCCGGTATTTTCGGCTGGGGCGAAATCGGCTACCCGGTAAACCGCGACTGGCTGACCTGCGGTGAAGACGGCAGCGGCGGTGTCTGCGCGTGGGACGAAAAACTCCGACAGCTGGACGCTCCCTTCCTGATTGGCGAATTCCAGCCCTGGACCGGCCTCGGCCCGGAACTCGGCGCCCAGATCACCCGTGCCACCTACGACACCTATGCCAGCTTTGGCTGGGCCTCCACCGCCTGGTCCTACAAACTGATCACCAATCAGGGGGGCGAGGGCAATGGCACCTGGGGCCTGGTCACCAATGAGCAGGGACTCGGCCTGCTGGCAAAAGCGGACACCTGGGCCTGCCCCGGCTGGGACAGCGCCCTGGAAAGTGCCTGCGGCAGTGCACGCAGCAACTTCACTCCGGATCGCGCCGGCGCGCAGACCTATTTTCTGGTGGTGAAATTCGGCAGCTGCTGCGACGGTGCGCTGGATGTCAGTATCGACAGCCTCAGTATTGTCGACACGGAGACCGGTAATGAACTGCTCGCCAATGGCAGCTTCGGCAGCGAAAGCGGCTGGACAAGCTGGTACCAGAGCGCGCCGCCGACCCTGAACTTCGACGCCACCGATACCGCCCTTACCCCCACCGGCAGCGATGGGCCGGTACTGCACATGAGCGGCGCGGCGGACGTCAATGGCGGCATCTACCAGCCGGTTACCCTCGAGTCTGGCAGGAATTACCAATTCTCCGGGGTGTTCAAGGACAACGGCAGCACCAATGCCTGGGCCGAAATCTATCTGGTAGAGAGCCAACCGGTGGATGGTACCGATGTACTGGCGGAGGGACCTTTTGCCTCGCTGGACTTCAACAGCGCCCCCAAGGAAGAGATTGAGGCCCTGTTCCGGGCTTTTGGTAGCGTCCCCTATGACATCCACGAGACCGCCAGGGAAGCATTGACCGCGGAATCCAGCCCAAACCTCTTCGACCTGCCTGCGGCACCGACGCAGCTGATTCTGGCGGAGACCACAGCGGGCACTGAACTCAGCTGGAGCGCCAGTGACACCGCGGACATTGATGGCTACAACATCTACCGCTCCACCACATCGGGCAGCGGATATACGCAGATTGCAGGCCCCGTTGCCGGTACCACCTATACCGATGGAAGTGCCGCAGTGACCTTTTACTACCGGGTGACCGCGGTGCGCGGATATGCCGAGAGCTACCCGGGCAACGAGGTGGCAACCGCCGTGGTGGCCCAGAACCTACCCGGACGTATCGAGGCGGAAACCTTCAGCGCCATGTCCGGCATCCAGCTGGAAAACTGCACCGATAACGGAGGCGGTCTTAATGTCGCCTGGCTGGACCCGGGTGACTGGCTGGAATACCGAGTCTCCTCCCCCACCGCGAGCACCTATACCATCCACTATCGATTGGCGAGCAGTGGTGGCAGCAACGGCTTCAGTCTGTCGGTGGATGGCGGCGACATTGCACATTCGGTGGCGGTACCGGACACCGGGGACTGGCAGGCCTGGACCACCGTGGAGGCCACGGTGGAGTTACCGGCCGGTGAATCAGTGTTGCGGCTGGATGCCACAGACGGCGGCTGGAATCTGAACTGGCTGGAGGCCGCCAAAGTCCCCTGAAAGTGGTGACTGTCCCACTTCATTCCGGAAAAAGTGACAAAGTGGATCAATTGGGGCGTCCGATTTTAAGTTTTATCGCAAAGTAGGACGCTTTTCGCCGGTAGACACGTCAACATAGCGACTCCCCCAAACGGGAGCCTATAAAAATACAACAAGGCAAGTGGGTACCCTGTTGCCCGCGAGTCTAAGTAAAGTAACAACAATAAAAATGCAGGTAACCACCCATGCAAGCGATTGAGAACTCCATCGACGGACTCCAGGGCAGTGCCCAAAGCCGTCAAGACGCCCCTCCACTTCCCTTTATCGTGCTGATCTGTGGTGTCGCCACCATTGGCGGCTTCCTGTTCGGTTTTGACAGCGGTGTGATCAACGGCACCGTCACCGGGCTACAGCAGGCGTTTAACTCCAACACCGCCGGTACCGGATTCAACGTGGCCTCCATGTTGCTTGGTTGTGCCGTGGGTGCCTTCTTTGCCGGACGCCTGGCGGACCTTTGGGGGCGCAAAACCCTGCTGCTGATCTCCGCCGTATTGTTTGTGATCAGTGCCTGGGGCTCAGGTATCGCCAGCAGTTCGCCGGAGTTCGTGTTTTATCGCATTCTGGGCGGCCTCGCGGTGGGTGCGGCCAGCGTGATGTCACCTGCGTATATCAGTGAGATTGCCCCGGCGGCGATTCGTGGGCGTCTGATCACCATCAACCAGATCGCGATCATTTCTGGCCTTTTCACTGCTTTTGTCAGCAATTACTGGCTGGCCAATACCGCCGGCTCCGCAGTGAATGAGTGGTGGATGGGCTACAGCGCCTGGCGCTGGATGTTCTGGATCGAAATCGCTCCGGCCACCCTGTTCTTCCTCGCCCTGCTGCTGATTCCGGAGAGCCCCCGCTATCTGGTGCTATCCAAACAGACTTCCCGCGCCACCGAAGTACTGCGCAAGCTGTACGGTGAAGCGGCGGTCGAAGAGAAGCTGAAAAGTATCCGCGAATCTGTGGCCGGCGATCACCGTCCGCGCATGTCGGACCTGCTGGAAAGCGCGGGCCAGCGCGTGGGCAAAGTGCGCAAGATCGTATGGGTCGGCATCGGCCTGGCGGTATTCCAGCAGTTGGTCGGCATCAACGTAGTGTTCTATTACGGCGCGGTGCTGTGGCAGGCGGTGGGCTTCTCCGAGTCCGATGCCCTGCTGATCAACATCATCTCTGGTGGCGTGAGCATTGCGGCCTGCCTGATCACCATGGCTTTGATCGACAAGATCGGCCGCAAACCGTTGCTGCTGGTAGGCTCCATCGGTATGGCGGTGACTCTCGGCCTGGTGGCCTTTGCCTTCGCCAACTCCTCCGTGGTGGACGGCAAACTGCAACTGTCCCAAAGCATGGGCATGCTGGCACTGATCGCCGCTAACGCTTACGTCTTCTTCTTCAACGGTTCCTGGGGCCCAGCCATGTGGACCATGCTCGGTGAAATGTTCCCCAACCAGATCCGCGGCTCAGGCCTTGCGGTCTCCGGCCTGGCCCAGTGGGTAGCCAACTTCGGCATCACCATGACCTTCCCGATCATGTTGACCAGTATCGGCCTGGCGGGCGCCTACGGCATTTACACCCTGTTCGCCCTGTTGTCTGTCGCTTTTGTGCTCTACATGGTCCACGAGACCAAGGGCCTCGAACTGGAACAAATGAAAGGCTAAACGAAAGGCTAAACGGGGCCGTTTCCGGCACATTGTGCGTCTTATCAACGGAGAAGTGAGCCTGCACTCCCAGCTGGCTCACCACCCCAGGCCTGACCGGGCGCTCCCGCCTTCACCCTTTAGCGGGGCGCCCGGCTTTTTTACACGCATTCCCTCAGCCAGATTCAGCTTCACCCCCGGAGTCACCATGATTCAGAAGACCCGTCGCGCCCGCTGTCACTCCAGCCCTATTTTCAACACCCATATCTTCAACTACCGCTCTGCCAAACGCCTTGCCGGCTCCATTGCCATCGCGGTCGGTCTCAGCGCGTGTGGCGACGCAGGACAGCAAGTATCGAACGTCACAGCAGCTTCCTCTCCGGAACCCAGCGCTGCAAACACCGAAGCAAATTTTTCCCTGGATAACTGGCCCGCGCTCAAACCCGCCTTGCCCCGGGATGAAAAGCTCGAAGCCCGTATCGCCGGCCTTCTTGGGAAGATGACCCTGGAAGAAAAAGTCGGGCAGATGATGCAGGCGGAGATCAAGTCGATAACGCCGGAAGAAGTGAAGCAATACCACATCGGTTCTATCCTCAACGGCGGCGGCACCTTCCCCAACAACGACAAGTTCGCCACCCCGGACGACTGGCGCCAGCTGGCGGACGACTACTTTGCCGCATCCATGGACACCAGTGACGGCGGCGTGGCCATCCCGATTATCTGGGGATCCGACGCAGTACACGGTCATAACAATGTGATCGGCGCGACCCTCTTCCCCCACAACATTGGCCTCGGTGCTGCCCGCGACCCGGAGCTGATTCGCCGCATCGGCGAAGCCACGGCCCGCGAAGTCGCTGTCACCGGTGTGGACTGGACCTTCGCCCCCACCATTGCAGTAGTGCGCGACGACCGCTGGGGCCGCACCTTTGAAAGCTATTCCGAAGATCCGGAAATCGTCGCCGCCTACGCCCGGGAAATGATCAAGGGTATCCAGGGCGATAAATCTTCCGACGAATTCCTCGATGGCCGCCATCTGGTATCCGCCGCCAAACACTTTGTTGGCGACGGCGGCACTACCCGCGGTATCGATCGTGGCGACACCCAGGTAAGCGAAAAAGAACTGGCGGAAATCCACGCCGCCGGCTACATCACCGCGCTGGAATCCGGTGTGCAATCGGTGATGGCCTCCTTCAACAGCTGGAATGGCAAGCGCCTGCACGGCCATCAATACCTGCTCACAGAGGTACTGAAAAATCGCCTGGGCTTTGACGGCTTCGTAGTGGGCGACTGGAACGGCCACCGCTTTGTGGACGGCTGCACCGTGGACAGCTGTGCCGCGGCAGTTAACGCCGGCCTGGATATGTTTATGATCACCGCCGAGTGGAAAGCGCTGATTAAAAACACCATCGCCCAGGTAAACAGTGGCGAAATTCCCATGAGCCGTATCGACGATGCGGTGAGCCGCATCCTGCGGGTCAAAATCCGCGCGGGGCTGTTTGAGCGCGACCGCCCGCTGGCAGGCAAGAACGGTATTCTCGGCAGTACCGAGCACCGCGCCATTGCCCGCGAAGCGGTGCGCAAATCCCTGGTGCTGCTGAAAAACAACGACCAGCTGCTGCCGGTAGACGCACGCAAAAACATTCTGGTGGCCGGTAACGGCGCCGACAGCATTTCCAAGCAAAGCGGCGGCTGGACCATTTCCTGGCAGGGCACCGGCAATACTGCCGAAGATTTCCCGGGCGCCACTTCCATCTACACCGGTATCCAACAGGCGGTGGACGCCGCCGGCGGCAAGGTGGTGCTGAGTGAAAACGGCAAGCTGGATGCCCGTGCATTCGATGGCAAAAAGCCCGATGTGGCCATCGTGGTCTTCGGCGAAGATCCCTACGCGGAGTGGCACGGCGACCTGGCCAGTATCGAATTCCAGCTCGGCAGTAAGGAAGACCTGGAACTGCTGCAGAAACTCAAGGCGCAGAATATTCCGGTGGTCAGCGTATTCCTGTCCGGCCGCCCGCTGTGGGTGAATAAAGAACTGAACCTGTCCGACGCCTTCGTCGCTGCCTGGCTGCCTGGTTCGGAAGGCGCCGGAGTTGCGGATGTGCTGCTCACCGATGGTGATGGCAACCAACGTTATGACTTTACCGGCCGCCTCTCCTTCAGCTGGCCGGAGCTGGTGCACCAGACGGTCATCAACCGCGGCGATGAAAACGATGAAGATAATGCACCGCTGTTTACCTACGGCTTCGGTCTGGATTATTCAAGCGACGTACAGCTGGCCAATACGCTGAACGAAGACGGCGAATCCTACGTAGACGGCAAGCTGGAAGATGCCTGGCTGATGGTCTCTCGCCCACAGGCGCCATGGAAGCTGTTCATTGCCGATGGCGAACAGCAACCGGTCTGGGTGAACGGCAATATGGCCCGCAGTGCCGACGACAATATTACCGTGGCTTCCATCGATATGCTGTCCCAGGAAGACGCCCGCGCACTGAACTGGAAAGGCCTGCGCGCCGGCAGTGTGGTATTGCAGACGCAAAAGCCCCAGGACCTCAGCCGTTACCTGAATGAAGGCGCCGCACTGACCATGGATATTCGCGTTGATCAGGCACCGCAGGCGCCGGTGTTCGCGCAGATTTCCTGCGAAGGAAAAAATTGCCGCGGCGCCCTGCCCCTGCAACCCACACTGGAAGCCCTGCCTCTGGGCGACTGGTCACAAGTGTCCATTGACCTGCGCTGCTTCGCCGACGCCGGTGCCGATTTTTCCAACGTCTCCCAGGGCCTGTCGTTGCACAGTGAGGGCAAACTGGCGATGGCCGTGGCCAATATCAAGTTTGTTCCTGGCGCGGGCGACCAGGCCCAGATTCGCTGCGGGAGCTGAGGCGTGATAGTCAAGAGAGGGGTTACCAGAATCGCCGCCATTCTGGGGGCATCCATGCTACTGGCAACGTCTGCCAGCGCGGCGGAAGACGCCCCTATCCAGCTGGCAAAGGATTCCCTGAAGCTGGCACTGGACCCACACTACGGCGGCCGCATTACCGAACTCTGGTACGGCGACCGCGACCTGCTGGCAGTACCGGAGCCGGGCGAAAACAGCTTCGGCTCGACCTTCTGGCTAAGCCCGCAGACCCTGTGGGACTGGCCGCCAATCCCGGAGCACGACACCGCGCCCTATGCCGTGTCCGCAAAAACAGCGGATTCCGCCACGCTCAGCAGCGCCCTCGGCCACGGCGCCCGGGTGAGCAAAACCGTAACCCTGGACAACGGCCACAGCGCCCGCGTGCACTACCGAATTGATGCCGACAAAGACTTTCCGGAAATAGCGGCCTGGGAAATCACCCGCGTCCCAAACCGTGGTCTGGCCTTTGCCCCGGTGACCACTGACAGCGTGAAAACTGTACGCGGCAAGGTCGCCTACGAACTGAATCGTGACACCCTGTGGCTGGCGCTGGAAGACAAAGCACCCCTTGTCGAAGGCAAGGTCATTGCCAATGGTACCGAGGGCTGGCTTGCCTACGCGGTGGACCGCCTGCTGTATCTGAAGATTTATCCCAGGGTCGCGATGGCCGATATGGCCACCGGCGAGGGAGATATCGAGCTGTACCTCAGTGGTGAGCTGCCTTTTCTAGAGCTGGAAGTACAGAGTGCCGCGCAATCACTGAGGTCAGGCGAGGCGCTCAACTGGTCCGTAATGTGGCGTTTGGCCCCGATCCCCGAGACGGTAGCGATACACAGCGGCTCCCGTTCACTGATGCAGTTTGCCCGTGACCAGGTGCAACTGGCCGAGCGTCGATTACCCAGCACCCCAGTATCCAGCACCCCAGTGAATTCCCCGGCGCCAAATCCGTAATTCGCCCGAATACAGTCAGCACCTTGACTCGCTTGTGCCGCGGTAATTACCGCGGTTTTTTTTGCCCCGCATTCCCACGCGGCACCAGCCAGTCACAAATCGTTGGGACAAACTTCCTCACCTCAACTGTCACCGCTTGTGACAAAGTGCTAAATTTGACGCCAAATGCCTCCGGCAGTGGACCAGACAATAAGAGGTACCCCCATGGTTCAGTTAGTCGTCGATTCCGGCTGCGATTTACCTGATGAATTTTTGCGCAAATACAATGTTGCGGTATTGCCGCACAGTGTCAGCGTTGGCAAAGACTCTTTTGGTGACCAGCGCAACCCCGCACAGATGAGCCACTTCTACGCTCGCTCCCTGGTTGACCGCTCTCGCCAGGTCAATTCCGGCCCAGCTGGTGAACCCGAGATCGAAAAGGTCATTTCCAGACTGATTCGCCAGGGGCAGACGGACATCCTGGTCCAGACCATCAATGCCGCCAACAGTCCCACCTACGCCAACGCGGTCAATGTGGCGCGCAAACTGGGTAGTGACACGGTGAACATCAACACCGTGGATTCCCACACCCTCTTCTCCGGCCAGGGGCTACTGGCGCTCTACACCCTGTCGCTGATCCAAAAGGGACTTACCGGCGCACAAATCAAATCCCGAGCGGAAGAATTCGGACGCAAAATGGTGGGCTATGCAGCCATTCAGGATGTTTACTACCTGCGCGAACGCGGCCGCCAGAAAAATGAAAAAAGTGTGAGCTGGCTGAAGGCATTTATGGCCCGCTCCCTCGACCTGCACCCGATTCTCTCCATGACCTACCAGGGATCTGCGGTGGCCGACACGGTAAAAACCTACGACGGCTGTACCCACCGCCTGTTCGAACTGGCGGAAGAAAAAATGGCGGCGAATGAATTACTGATGCCTGCAGTGGTCGTCAGCATCGCCGGTCCTCTCAAGGATCTTGAGAAGGTACCCGGATTCAAGGCGTTTGAAAAAAAGGCTGCCGAGCACAAGGTAAAAATCTACCGCTCGGTGATGAGTCTATCCGGCGGTATCAATCTCGGCCCCGGCACCGTGGCACTGGCCATCGCGGCCAAATAAGATTCGTCGTTCGCATCAGACGACGTCAAATGTCGTCTGACTGCTCCCGCCCCACCATCGATGTCGAGCAGAGCGACGCAGAAAAACAAAATACACCTGATCCATCTAGACTGAGGAAAGCTGTTTTACGACCTTTCCCCATAGGTGAAAAAGATGTATCAACGTTTCGCCGCGTTTTTTGCCCTGATCTTCACCCTGTGTAGTGTCAACGCAGTCGCTGATTCCGACCTCGCCAAACAACTCAGTAACCCGGTCTCGGATCTGATCAGCGTGCCCTTCCAGCACAACTGGGATAATCGTGTTGGGCCAACAGAAGGCGGACGCAAGTACACCCTGAATATCCAACCGGTTATCCCTATATCTATCAGTGAAAACTGGAACCTCATCAGCCGAACCATTCTGCCGGTGATCAGCCAGGAAAACATTTTTCCCGGCAGCGGAGACCAGACCGGCCTCGGCGATACGGTGCAAAGCCTCTTTTTTTCGCCAAAGCAACCAACCGCCGGCGGTATCACCTGGGGCGCAGGTCCGGCCTTTTTACTGCCGACAGGGACAGAGCCGCTACTGGGGACGGAAAAATGGGGCGCCGGCCCCACCGGCGTAGTGCTTAAACAAGCGGGTCCCTGGACCATTGGCACCCTTGCCAACCATATCTGGTCCTTTGCGGGCAGCGATAACCGCGCCGACGTTAACAGCACCTTCATCCAACCGTTCCTCGCCTACAACACCCCCACATCCTGGACCTTCACCGTGCAAACAGAGTCCACCTACGATTGGGAAACCGAGCAGTGGAATGTGCCGGTGCACTTTCTGGTGGGTAAGGTATTTACGGTGGGTAAGCAGACCTATCAGGTAACTGCTGGACCACGGTATTACGCGGAAAGCCCCGACGGCGGCGCCCAGGACTGGGGCTTCCGGCTCGCCTGGGTAATGCTGTTCCCCAAATCGAAATAGCCAAGATCCCGTTTCGTTAGTATTGAAATTTTCTGTCAGCGTCATTCCCTGAGGGAACAGGTTATGCAACAACAGCAACCGAGAAAATTGTGCACCGCAAAAAAAATGCTGCCGCTGTTCATCGCCGCACTCGCGACACCCGCAGCGCAGGCGGGTGGCATCATGTTGTGGCAGATAGGTACACCCACCCTCGGCACGGCCAGCGCTGGCTGGGCGGCAATGCCGGAAGATGCATCCACGGCGTTTACCAATCCTGCAGGCACCGCGTGGCGAGACGTTACGGAAATACGTGCTGCGGGACAGGCACTTTACGGCGATGTGGGATTCACCGATGGCGGCCTGAGTAATGTACCCGGCAATGACGGTGGCAACCCCATTGAGTGGTTTCCCGGCATGGGCGCCTTCGCCGCGGGCAAACTGACGGACAACATCGGCTGGGGTTTTGCCATGGCCGGCAACTTTGGCCTGGGACTCGATTACCACGACAACTGGGAAGGCCGACGCTTTGTTCAGAACGTGGACCTGCTGGGCATGAGCCTGATTCCCTCCCTCAGCTGGCAAATAAACGACTGCCTGTCCGTTGGCCTCGGCCTGAATGCCATGGCCAGCTATTTCAGTTTCCAGTCGGCGCCCCGCGCAGGATTGATCGATGAAGACGCCTACCTGCGCTTCAAGGATCTGGATATGGGGTACGGTGGTAACCTCGGCATCATCTACCGCCCGGTGAGTGGCACCACCTTCGGTATTACCTACACCTCCAAGGTGGAGTTTGAATTCAAAGATGACCTGAAACTGCGGGATTTCGGCCCACTGTTCGAGCTGGCCGTTGGCCGCTTTGACGGCACCCGCACCACCATTGATATCAACGCGCCGGCAACAGTCACCGCCAGCCTGCAACAGGAGCTGACCGACGCCACCACACTCTATGTGAACCTGGCGTGGCAGGACTGGTCCGAATACGCCGGTGTCAGCCTGGCCCTGGACAACCCCGCCCAGACCTCCGTTAAAGTCGACCGTGGTTATAAAGACACCGGGGCTTTCGCACTGGGAGTACGCCATGAGTTCAATCGGGGCATGTTGGATGGATGGTACCTGTCTACGGGTATTGCCCTGGAAAGCACCATGGCGGAAACCTATGCCATTACCGCCGATACCGTGACCAACGAATCCGTAACATTCGGACTGGGGGCAGGCAAGGAGCTATGCCCGGGAGTCACCATGGATATGGGCTACAACTATGTTTCCCTGGGTGATATCGACATCAACCAGCAGGGGCGCCCGCCCTTCAGTCCACGCCTACAGGGTACCTATGAAGACACAGTGCTCCACTTCCTCGGCGGCTCCATTCAATTTGAATTCTGAGAATTTCATGGGTCGCCAGGAGGGCACAATATGAAGACGCTGACACTTCTATTTTTCTGCCTTGCGCTCGCCAGCTTCGCGCTCTGGGCGCAGCAAGATGCGGAACCGGATACATCACTGCACGAATCACCGAATACCGCCATTAACGAAGCGGCAGCGGAAGCCAGAAAAATTGTGCGCGCCCTTGAAGAGCATCTGTCGGGGAAGCCCCGCCTCACCTACGAGACCCAACTCACCTCCGATGTCGTGCTCGACAACGGACAGAAAATCCAGATCGCCGGCACCACTAAGGTGTACTTCAAGCGCCCCAACCAGCTGATGGTGGAACTGGAAACCGACAGTATTCGTCGACAGATTTATCACGATGGCAAACAGCTGACGGTGATCGCGCCCAACGAAAAATATTACGGCACCATTGAAGCAGACTCCTCCAGCATCGAAGCCATGATGAGCGCCGCCAATGACTACGGCCTCCAGGTTCCGCTGGTAGACCTGATCGCCTGGGGCGCAAAAGGGACCGAGGCGCTAACAGTAGACTCTGCCACCTATATCGGCGAAACCCGGGTACAGGGTAAAGCCGTGGATCACTGGGCGTTTCGCGGCCCCAGGCTGGACTGGGAGGTTTGGGTAACCCAGGGGGAAGACCCACTGCCATTGAAAATTTCCACCGTCAGCTACCACGATCCCAGCCAGCCGCGATTTACCGCCATCATCAAATGGAACGAGCGCGCGTCTATCCGGGACAGCCTGTTTACCCCGAAGATGGACAAAGACTTCCGCAAAATTCCGTTTAAGAAACTGCAGCCGGCCAACGCCGCAGATGCGAACACGATGGAAGAAAACAACGGACGCAAGGAGGCAGGCAGTGAATAGCCCCTCGTATTTCAAACCCTCGACACTGACCAGAGTCCTTGCCACACTGGCCGCGACGAGTGTCCTGCTGTGGGGCGCCAGTGCGGCCCTGGCACGTCCGGGGTTCGGCGGTGGACACTTTGGCGGGCCAATGATGAATATTCACCCCGGGTTCGGCGGTGGAGTGGGAATTCGCACCATGCGACCAATGCGGCCGATGCGGCCAATGGATGGGGGAATTCACCGGGTACCGCCCTACCATGGCCCGCGCCCGGAGCATCTCCCACCCCATGGCGGCGGCGGAGATCATCATCACAATGACCACCACCACGGCCACTACTGGCCCTACCCCGCCCCCGGATACTGGGCCGGTGTCGCCACCGGCGCGGCAGTCGGAGGCATGGTGTACAGCCTGCCGGGAGAGTGCGTAGAGCGGGTCGTCAACGATGTCACTTACAAGAACTGTGGCGGTACCTGGTATCGCCCGAGCTATGCCGGTACCCAGGTCGTCTACGAAGTGGTGCCCGCGCTGAACCGGCACCAAGCGCGATCTGCCTTTCAAAATCCACTCGTCAGATTTGCGACTCAACCGGCAACCAGGAAAGCAGCCAGGACAGCGTCCGCTGCCACCAGGTAGTTTCCGGGTCTTTGTGCACTATCAGAGGATTTCCTTCATCATCCTGCGCGTGCCATTCAAGCTGATTGGCGTTTGACAGTTTCACCGCCCAGGCCGAGTCTGCCGCTACCCAATCTTCAAATAAGTCCTGAAGCTGCTGGTTGATCTCCGCATTTTCCATCAACAAGCCGATCTCGGTGTTGAGCAATAGTGAACGGCCATCGAGATTGATTGAACCGACAAACCCGAGATTGTGATCAACCACAAAGGTTTTCGCATGCAGCGTTGCCCGGGACTCTCCTCGGAACCATTTCTTGCGTCGCTCTTGTCCCGCTACCGTGCGCAATTCCCACAGGCCAACCCCCGCTTGCAACAGGCGTTTGCGATAGCGCGCGTAAGCGCCGTGCACAATAGCCACATCGTTACTGCTCAACGAATTGGTGAGAATTCCGACATTAACCCCCCGCTTCTCCAACCCCGTAAACAGATCGGTACCGATGACACCGGGAATAAAATACGCCGCGCTGATATTGAGCCGCTCGCTCGCGCCCTGAATGATTTCCTCCAACTGGAATCCTGGATATTCCTCGCGGGGAATATTGTCTTCACCTAGTGCTTTTTCCGGAGGATCGGCCAACAGCCGCGCTTTTCCCCATTTGAAAGGCAGGTCACCATCGGACAACTCCGCGGCCAAGCGGCTTTGCTCCAGCGCGCGGGAAAATTCACTGCCCTTTTCCTCCGCCAGCAGCTTGCGGGTGCGCTTGCGCAGTTCATCCAGGGTGTGCGTCTCGTCATTCGCAATCAGCAACTCAGACACAGGGACCGAAACCTGATTGTTCCAGTAGTTATCGAAGATTTTCCCCGCCTGTGGTAATACTTCGCCAATGGCCAGCAAATCCACATCGAGAAACTCGACGGTGGATTTGGAAAAATACCCATCGGCAATATTGCGCCCGCCGGTAATCATCGCCAGACCATCGGCCACCAGCAGCTTGTTGTGCATGCGGTGATTGATGCGCCCCAGATTCACGGCCTGCTCCAACACACGCTTGGGACCGCTGCGCCCCTCCACCGGATTGAACACCCGGATTTGCATATTCGGGTGCCGATCCAGGGCCAGGATCCAGGGATTGACGACGCGGGTGCCGAGATCGTCCACCAGCAGGCGTACGCGTACGCCGCGATCCGCCGCCTTCAACAACAGGCTGGTGAGCAGGTGGCCGACACTGTCGTCTTCGTAGATGTAGTACTTGAGGTCAAGGGACACCGTCGCCTCTTCGACCAGCACCGCGCGGGCCACAAAGGCCGACAGGCCATCAGACAAGAGGTAGAACCCGGAGTCGCTCGCGGGCTGTGCCGCCAGGGCGTCGCGGATACCCACGGCAAGCCGGGAGTCGGTGGCGGGTTTCAGGCTGGTTGTCACGGTTCGCTGTTTTGCGGTCATCCCGGTACCGGTATCCGAGGGGTCCCCACAACCCGACAGCAGCGCCACCAACAACGCCACCAATAACGCCACTAAAAAGGCCAGGTTCAGTAAACGAGTTGCGGGAACTGGAATCATGATGCTGAACAATTCGACCTGGTAACACAACACGCCCGAGCGTCACGGGGATTCACAAGCGCGGCGCCGGGTCTTCAGAATACAGTCTAGTCGTTCACTCGCTGCTATCCCCTGTCGGCACCGGTTCGCCCCCGTTCACTCTCGGGCGTGGGGAACCGGTGGCACTGCGGCTATTCCATTGCCGCGTGATCCTTTGCAGGCAGATGTTCCTCTTTACCCTCTCGTTCGGTCAGCGCGGGATAAAAGTTGAGGACGCCATCCTCGATGGGCGCTTTCAGCAGTATCGCTTTATCCCGCTCGTAATCATTCAGCAGTCGCCACGGGTAACTGGTGCCCTGGCGGGGCAGCAGGTGGTCGGCCCTGGCCACGTAGCCGGACTGCAGGGCCGCCATTACCGACTCTTCTGCGACACAACCTTCGCGATCAACCGGCAGGAAGACGCCGTAGCCTGATGCCCGCATGTGCTTGAGCAAGCGGCCGATATAGGCGCCGGACAGATCCGACTTCAGTGTCCAGGCGGCATTGGTGTAACCAAACACCCAGGCCATATTGGGCACCCCCTCCATCAGCACGCCCTTGTATGTCAGGCGGTTGCGCATATCCACCGCCTGGCCATCCACTGTGAGCGACATGCCGCCAAGTAGTTGCAGCTTCAACCCGGTCGCGGTGACCACCAGATCCGCCGCCAGTTCGGTACCGGATTTCAGGCGAATGCCATCTTCCTTGAAACAGTCAATTTCGTCGGTCACCACCGCCGCGCGCCCGGACTTGATGGCCTCGAACAGATCACCATCCGGCACGGCGCACAGGCGCTGGTCCCAGGGTTTGTAGCTCGGAGTAAAGTGGCGCATATCCGCGCTGCCCGCCAGAGACTTCCTGACACCGCGCAGCATCAGCTGACGGATGAGATTTGGCCAGCGTTTGGAGAGCTTGAACAGCAGGCGGTGCAGTGTCAGGTTGCGGCGCCGGGCAAAGCGATATACCCAGGATTCCGGCAGTAGCTTGTTCAGCAGAGCCAGCAGATGATCGCGGCCCGGCATCGACAGAATATAAGTCGGCGACCGCTGCAGCATGATGACCTGCGCAGCCTGCTCCGCCAGCGCCGGTACCAGGGTGACCGCGGTGGCACCGCTGCCAATCACAATGACCTTCTTGCCGCGGTAATCCAGGTCCTCCGGCCAGTGCTGCGGGTGCACCAGTTGGCCCGCGTATGTTTCCTGCCCGGGAAACGCCGGTGCGTGCCCCCCGGCATAGTCGTAGTATCCGGTGCATGAGATGAGTACCGAACAGCGGTAGCGCACTTCTGCACCGTCACACTGAGCAACCAACTCCCAACGCTGCTTGGCGCTGTCCCAGTTGGCGGAGATCAAGTCGACGCCGAAATGAATGCGCTCACTGACGTTATACGCCTCGGCGGTTTCCGCCAGGTACTGGCGAATGGATGGGCCGTCGGCCAGAACCTGGTCGCCGTTCCAGGGACGAAAGCTGTACCCGAAGGTGAACATGTCGGAGTCCGAGCGAATCCCCGGGTAACGGAACAGATCCCAGGTGCCGCCGATACGCTGGCGGCGCTCCAGAATCGCGAACTGCCGTTCGGGGCAGTCGCGCATCAGGTGACAGGCGGTGCCGATGCCGGACAGGCCGGCGCCGATGATCAGGGTCTCAAAATGGTGCACAGACATCGCTTACTATCGCGTCCTCACTGGGATTGATTATTGTTTTGCGTCCAGTGTCGCCACTTTTCCGGCACTTGTGAAGCCCATTTGTAGTACTCGAGAACCCTCAACAAGGGTGAATGGCCTCCCACTTTCTGCAATTGTCTACCGCTACTTCAGTGCCGCTACCTACACCTCTACCAACGCCAGCCGCCGGCAGTGTAGAACCCAGGCACACTCCGCCACCTCGATTAAGGTTATTTAAGGCCACCGGTTTTTAATGGCGTCCGCGAATAACAGTAAAAAATACCGCCCCTTCTAAAGAAGATATTTATCTCTTTTGCTCCCCACACTGCAATAGCGGCACTTTTAAAACGTATTCTCATAAAACCCGAGATTTATTTAAAAAATGAAAAATAAAAAGCACCTACCGAGAATCTTTTTCTCTTTGAGGGCTGAATACTGCCCTTCGCGAATCCACAAGCCGGGTTAAAAAACTCATCGAGTTTCTCTCCTGTTTGTTAACTCCATCAACATAAAACCACCATTATAAAATCGACACCCCGGTCAAAAAACCACACCAGAAAAAACAAATTCCTCAAATTGTTTGAACCACTTAAAAAATCCAAAAATATTACAAATGACCGGTAGACAAGAAAAAACGCTCGTACATAGAATCGATCGGGTAGGTTAATACCAACACCTAGTTTTCCAACCATCCCGCATATTGGCGCCAGCCACAGTGCTAAAGGTTTTGAAGTAGTTATGCACTATCCGAGCAGTTTCGTTGTGACCTGAAAGCACATCAGACACCTCAATATTTCTTGCACCAAATCCGGTCGCGTGAGCCCCAGCACAGTGCACCGATATTGCTATACGCTCGTGAAATTGAATGCCCACTCTGACCGCGTACCTGCCGCATGCATCGATTTGCGATTGGTTAAACGGGTCGTTGGTAAAATAAAATTCGAAAGATAAGGCCAATAAAATGAAACACTTTTTCGGAGTGCGTCGTATTGCCGCGGCAATCATTGCCGCCTCGAGCGGACTGGCGACAGTTCCCGCACTCGCACAGGCAGAATCCCTCAGTGAAGCCCCCGCCGGTGGCGAACTGATATTCACTTTAATCACCGGTGACAAGGTTTCTGCCGTTATTAAAAATGACGGCGCACTCGCCGGCATCCGGCTTCTTGGCGAAGACGGCAATGAAGTCGTTACCAGCATTTTCCAGTACGGCAAGGGTACTTATGTCATCCCACCGAAAGCGCAACCGCTGGTGGATGCGAAAGCCGTGGATCTGGAGCTGTTTAACATCAGCAAGCTGCACGAAAGCGGTTACGACGACGCGTCTACCAGCAAATTACCGGTGATCGTCGAATATACCGATGGCGCCCTCGCGGGTGCTGCCACTCCGGAAGTGCTCAACGGCATGTCGTTGACCGGTGAAATTGAAATCATCGACAGCGCGGCGTTTGGCATCGATAAATCGCAAGCCGCCGAGGTCTGGGCAAAGCTGACCAGCAAGGGCAACGTGGAAGGCGTATGGCTGGATGCGTTTGTGCACGCGCACAAGGTTTCCAGCGGGCAAACCTTGACGCCTACGGTTCCGCTCACCGGCGCCAAGGGTGAATTTGCCGCGCAGTTTAATGGTGACGGCGTTACCGTCGCGGTACTGGACACCGGCTACGATGTGGAGCACACCGACCTCGCCGGCCAGGTTATCGCCTCCATGGACTTCACCTACTCCCGCAACGGCGTGGACGACCTGAATGGCCACGGCACCCACACTGCCTCCACCATTGCAGGTACCGGCGCTGAGTCGAATGGTCTCTGGGCGGGTATGGCACCCGGTGCCGACCTCGTCATCGGTAAGGTACTCGGCAACACCGGTGGTGGCTCCACCTACGGCATCATGAACGGCATGATCTGGGCGGTGAACCAGGGCGCCGATATTGTCAGCATGTCCCTCGGCGGTAGCGCCACTTCCTGTGAAGGTCCGATGGTGGACCTGGTGGAAGCCCTGAGCGACCAGGCCCTGTTCGTGATCTCTGCCGGCAACAGCTTTACGCGTGAAACCGTCGGCTCTCCCGGTTGCGCGCCGAGCGCACTGACCGTGGGTGCTGTGGACCGGGAAAACCAGACCGCCGTATTCTCTTCCCGCGGCCCATCCCCGGACGGCCACTCCGCCAAGCCGGATATTACGTCCCAGGGCGTGGATGTGGTTGCCGCCGCTTCCGGTGGTTTCGGTGATACCGGCTACGTTTCCCTGTCCGGTACTTCCATGTCCGCACCGCACGTTTCTGGCGGCGCGGCCATTCTCAAGCAGTCGCGCCCGGACCTGACCCCGCGCCAGCTGAAAAAAGTGCTGACCTCTTCCGTAGCCCTCACTGACGCACACGTGCTGGAACAGGGTGCCGGCCCCATGGATGTCAACACAGCCGTGGTACAGGCGGTCGTCGCCGAACCCAACCGCGAACTCGGCCGCTTCGCCTACGGCCAGGCCTACGAACGGACAGAAACCTCCGTGACCCTGGAAAACCTGTCTGGCGAAGACAAAACCTTCAAGCTGAAGCTGGACCTGATCGGTGAAGACGGCTCTACCGAGCTGCCCGCCACCATTGCCGGCCTGGGAATAAAATCCATCACCGTGCCCGCCAACAGCAGCGCCGAAGTACCGGTTTGGATAGACCCGGAAGTATCCCTGCGCAGTGGTGCTTACGGCACCATCACCGGCCGCATTACCGGCACCAGCACCGGTACCAACGACGAACGCATCACCGTGCCGGTTTCTTTCTGGATCGACCAGCCCACCGTCGAGCTGAGCTTCAACGTCACCGACAATCGCGGCAAACCTGCAACGTCGCCGTCGAAAATCTATCTGATGAACGACGAGGACGACTGGGGTCGCTATGTAAGCCTGCAAAATGGTGCAGCTAGCGTTGAGGTACCGGAAGGCGAATACAGCATTGTCGCCAACATCATGACCTACGATAACGACGCCGATTTCGGCGGCCTGGTGGAATCTGCGGCGCAAATGGCGGTACTACGTCGCAAGGTCAGTGCGGACACGCATATCGATTTTGACGCGCGCGATGCACAAAAGCTGGAATTCAAAGCAGACCAGCCGCTGGCGCCGCAGGGCTACTCCTTTGGCTTTACCTACGCGCTGGACGACGCCAAGGTCGCCAAGCTCGCGGCCATCGAACTGGCTCCGGACTACGTCGACAACTTCTATGCCTGGTCCCAAGGCCATGACGACCGCTTCCGCTCCTTTGTGACGACCCGCGCGGTAGCACCGGAAACCGTCATGACCATGGAAAACGGCGAAGTGCTTGAATACGTGAATCAGGGCCTCGCCCTGGGTTTCCACGGCGAAGGCAGTGCTGAAATCGTCCCTGTGGGTGATGCCGGCTACAGCACGGACTGGTCCCAGTTTGACCTGGAAGGAAAAATTGCCCTGATTTCCAACCCTTATTACCTCACGTCGTACATGGTCGGTAACGCCATGAGCGCCGGCGCCATCGGGGTGATCGCCTACCGTCCGAATACCAACGGCCGTTTCAAGGGCACCATTTCCGGCACGCCGAAAATCCCTGCGGTTGCCCTGAGTGCTGAACAGGGCGCGCGCCTGCACGCCGAAGTGGAAGCGGGCAACAACAAGGTCAGCTGGTCAGGTATCGCACCGGAGCGCAGCCCTTACGCCTACTCCATCAATCACATTACCCTGGGCCAAATTGACAGCGGACTTGTGCGTATCCATGACGATCAGATGCACAAGACCACTGCCCAATACCATTCCCAGAACGGTGACAGACCCGCCTGGACCGATGTGATGGCGATGACCAACAGTACCGGCGAATTCTATTCAACCGGTAGCCCGCAGATGGTGATGACACCAGTGAAGCGCGATGAGTACTACACCGCCACCAGCAGAAATGCCTGGACCAATATTGTGATGCCGTACCATCAGCTTAACTCTAGCGGTGGCTACTTCGACGGCCCACGTCTGATGACCGCCGGCACCAAAGAAGAAACCACCTGGTTCAAGGGGCCTCGCAGTAGCACCCTGTTGACCAGTGGCTCGCCGATTGCTTATCGCAACACCAACGCTATTCAGTTCAGCTTCGCGCCCTTCGGCGACGCGTCCGGACACGATGGCACCGGCGGTTACAACGGCTCTTCCGCGTACGGCATCCGTGTTAATGGCGAAGCCCAGTACCTGGACGGCGGCATGCTCACCGTACCCCACGGTGCAACCCAGATCACACTGGAAACCCGCTACAACGCCCGCGGCGTGGGCGAGCGCTCTCCCATCGGTGACGAGCTGGGTTCCTTCTTCCAGGGACTCTACACCTTCAACACGGACAGTAGCCTGCAAGGCGCGCAGTCTGTGCTGATGCCGGTCATTGATCTGCCGGTTAGTGTCGAAAATACCGCGCCCGCCGGCGAGCCGATGGAGGTCAAACTTTCCGGTGTCACCGACCTGGGTGAAGAGGAGCTGGCTTCGGTATCCCTGCAATACGGCTACGGACAGGAGTGCGTACTGGACTCCGTATTTGCCTATGTTTACTGCCCGGTGAACACCAAGTTCTCCGCCAGCAGCTGGGTAGACGCGGAAGTGAAAAACGTCGATGGCGAGTGGATCGCGGTCATTCCCAATGACGCGCCTGCCGGCGACTTCGTGCACCTGCGGGTAGAAATGAGCAACCAGCAAGGCAGCCACTCTGAGCAGACTACTCTGCGCAGCTACAAGCTGAATTAATCTTCAGCCAGTAGCGTAACTGCGAGCCGCCAGTGCGAATGTACTGGCGGCTTTTTTATACCCGCAATTCACAAGCACATAGTATCAAGCCGCTGTGAACAGGCGAAAAAAAACGCAGCCAATGGCTGCGTTTTTTAAGGTTCGAACTGAGCTTATGCGGATTCAGAAACCGGCGCTGTGCGCAGCTCCCTGCGCAGTATCTTGCCGACGGTGGACTTGGGCAGCTCGCTTTGAATCACGATCTGCTTGGGCACCTTGTAGGCCGTCAGCTGGGTGCGACAGAACTCAATCAATGCCGCCTCATCAATTTCCCCGTCTACGACCAGGTGCGCACACACCGCTTCACCGGTCTGCTCGCTGGGAACTCCAATGACCGCGGCCTCAACCACCTGCGGGTAACGGCAGAGCACGTCTTCGACCTCATTCGGGTACACATTGAAACCGGACACGATGATCATGTCCTTGAGGCGATCAACGATGCGGATGTTGCCGTTGTCCTGGATCAGGCCTACATCACCGGTACGGAAGAAGCCGTTGTGCATCACCTCAGCAGTCGCTTCCGGGCGCTTCCAGTAACCCTGCATTACCTGCGGGCCGCGCACCACCAGTTCACCACTCTCGCCCTGGGGCACCGGGTTGCCCTGCTCGTCCCACACCTGCACCTCAGTATTTTCCAATACCGGGCCCACGGTGCCGATTTCTTCGTGATCGAATGCGTTCAGGCAGATAACCGGTGAGGTTTCCGACAAGCCCCAGCCCTCGGTCACCGGGCAACCGGTCACCTGGAGCCACAGCTCGGCAGCGCTGCTGGTCAGTGCGGTGCCACCGGAGAAAGTCATTTTCAGCGCGCTGAAATCCAGCTTCTTGAACTCCGGGTGACGGCACAGACCGACAAACAGGGTGTTAAGACCCGCAAGACCGGTAAAGCGGAAAGGCGCAATCATTTTCACGAAGCCGTCGATATCCCGCGGATTCGGAATCAGTATGTTCATGCTGCCCATGCCGAAGAAGGTCAGCATGTTCACAGTAAATGCATAGATGTGATACAGCGGCAGTGGGCAGACGAAAATCTCCTCGCCCTCGTTGCCGCGCTGCAGGATACGTTGCAGCATCTGGTCGGTATTCGCCAGCAGGTTGGCATGGGTGAGACTTGCCCCCTTGGCCACACCGGTAGTGCCGCCGGTGTACTGCAATACCGCGATGTCCTCGCGTGTCGCGGTGCTTGCCCCAACTTCCGGGCAGTTGGCGCCGCGCTCCAGCGCATCGACAAAACCGTGGTAACCCTCGGGTGCAGGAGCAATCTTGCCCAGCAGATCGGCGGGCCCGGTGACCAGTACGTGCTCAATGCCGGTAGAAGCTTTAATTTCCTCGTACTTGCCGACAAAGTCCGCCAGGATCACCAGCGCCTTAGCACCGGAATCGGAAAACTGGTGCTGCATTTCCCGAGGCGTATACAGCGGGTTGGTATTCACCACCACCAGGCCCGCACGCAATGCCGCATAGGCGGCGATGGGATACTGGGTGATATTGGGCAATTGAATGGCGATCCGGTCGCCAGCCTTAAGGCCGCACTCATGGCGCAGCCACTGGGCAAGATAGCGGGACTTTTCGTCGATCTCGCCGAAGGTCAGCGTCTGGCCGAGGCAGTGGTAGGCCGGCTTGTCGTGAAAGCGTTTCAGGCATTGGCCGATATAGTCTGCAAGGTTGGCAGAAGCCTGGCTCAGATCGCGTGCATTCATAGTTTGTTCTCTCATTTGCGCTCCATAATTATTGTTTTATTTTTCGGGTACTACTCAATTTACTAATAGTCGTTTTGGGGACTACACCTTTACCGGTTACGGTGCGATTCAATGTACCACAGGTTATACGGCAGTCTTATCGCCAAAGAGTTTCAGGGCCTTGGCCACTTTCTTGTCCACAATCCAGCGGAAAAGTCCGGTGTGACTGCGGGCCAGATAGCGAGTAAGTTTTGCCTTGAAGCCCGGAGTAATCATGAAGGTGCGCTTGCGCAGGCCATCGAGAATGCCCTGCACCGCCACATCGACCGGAAGCACACCGGCAAACTCGTTCACAATCTCCGTCACCTTGCTGCCGACCCGGCGCTCTTCTTCCAGCATCGGCGTAGAAATTTCGCCCGGACAAACCACCGATACATCAATGCCTTTTGGCTTCAACTCCGTGCGCAGCACTTCCGCCAAACCGACGACGCCGAATTTCGATGTCGCGTAGGCACCGTGGGTATAGCTGCCGCACATGCCAGCCAGAGACGCAATCAGGGCCAGGTGGCCACCGGGTTGCATATGTTTCAGCACTCCGGCAGCAAAGTTGCGGCTGCCGTAGAGATTAACGCGCATGCTCTGATCAAACATGGCGTAGGACATTTCCGTAAATACGGCGGTGCGCAGGATCCCCGCACAATTGATGGCAAAGTCCGGAGCGCCCAAAGCGCTGGCGGCTTCATCCATTGCCTTTTCCACCGCTTCCGGGTCGGTGATATCCACCAGATAGCGCTCGACCCGTGCGTTTTGCGGTGACAGTCCCTGCAATTCATTCAGCAGCGCATCGTCGACCTTGAGGTCGAAGATCGCCACCGAAGCACCGTCCGCCAGCAGCGCACGGGTCAGGTTCAAACCGATACCGCTGCCACCACCCGATACAAACGCCACCTTGGGCGCGCCGTGTTTCCAATTACTCATAACTGTTCAAACCTTTTAAGCGGTCGCCGCAGCGGCAGACTTGTTGAAGTGTGCTTGCAGCTCGTCCATCGCCTGGTCGAAGGTGACCACGGGCGTATAGCCCAGCAGACGGCGTGCTTTTTCATTGGAAAATTCGTTCGGCCCGCCCATCAAGCGGTAAGACTGCCGCGTAATCATGGGGCGCTCTTTCTGTCGCAACAGGTGACCGACAAACTCCAGCACGGGAGCCAGGGTACGGGCAAGACCATTGGGGACAGATTTGGGCGCAGGCGCGCCGGCGAGATTGGCCAGGCGCTGCAAATACTGCTGCCAGGTCACATCATATCCATCCGCGGCTATAAAAATGTCACCGTTTTTACATTCTGAGCGCGCAGCGCCGATCAAAATGGCCACCAGGTTTTCCACGTGGACCAATCCAGCATCCCAGTCACCCTTGCCCAGCAGACAGGGCTGGCCACTGCGCAATAGCTCCAGCATGGTGTTCACCCAGGGGCCGCTGCCGACGCCAAACACATTGGCCGGACGCACGATCGTCGCCTTGAGGCCGCTGTGCTTCACTGCATCCAGAGTGACCCGCTCCTGTTCCTGCTTACAGAATTCGTACGGGGAACAGGGCTTGCCCAGTGGGCTCTCCTCATCCAGCTTGCCCTTGGCCAGCGCACTGGCATAGGCACAGACACTGGTGGTTACCACAAAGTGGGAATCCCAGCGCTGGGCCAGGTCGATGGCCTGCTCGGTACCGTGTACGGTGATATCCACGTGGGACTGAAGCGCACCCCAGTCTCCGACAATCGCCGCAAGGTGAAAAATCGCATCCACCGGACCGATTTCTTCCGCCAGGCTGGTCAGTGTGCGCACATCGCCAATGACCATACGCAGCTGGTCACCCCAGGCTGCCCACTCTTCGGGCACAGGTTCCCCGGGCACCATCAAGGCGACAACGTTTACTTTTTCCGTTAATAGCTGGCGCACCAGGTGGCGGCCGATAAAGCCGCCAGCACCAGTCACGAAGGCCGAGTTCAACTGGCTCATAAAGACCTCTCCAGGCTCTTTTCAGATGTAAGAGAGGCTTACTCGCCAACCACGATCATGTTTTCGCAGGTTTTGCCTTCGGCTTCGCACAGCGCGCGATAGACGGTCATGACCATTTTGGCATCGAGCACGCTGGTGACATTGCCGTCATCGTCGATGTTGACGTTACTGCCGAAGACCGCGAACCAGACTTCGGCATCTTCAGTGCAATCTTCAGATACGGTCAGGGTGTGTACGGAGTGCGCTGGCTCGAACAGGTAGGAACCCGCCTTGTTCACCTTGTCCGGGTACTCTTTATAGAACCATTCGCCAGCGGTGGTCACGGCGAATACCGGGCCCGTGTGATAATGCGTGTCAACACAGAAGCCGGGTTTGAATTTGTTTTTGATTACCCAGAGGTTCTGGTTCAGGTCTACGTGCAGCACCTGCAGCAGGGAACCGTCCGGCAGGGCAACCCACGGCAGGTCGGCTTCCTGAATCAGGATCGCTTCACGGGCATGGTCACGGGATACTACGCCGCCGGTTTGCATTGCCGCCAGCATCTCAAGAATCGGGGTCTTTGTGTCACTCATCGCGCATCTCCAGTAATTGAGTAGGTATTTGTTATTGTGTTTTCCCCCAGCCCTCCACAGACCTGAATCCAGGCGCGAGGGAATCTGCCCAGTCTAGGGAAGATGGCACAACCCCAACTTGACTTTTTGCGAGTGCAATTTGACTATTTACGAACACAAAACCTAGACAAAAGTCGAATACCCCCATGTTCCTGATCCGCAGCGGTGCCATCGAAGGTTATGAACAGCTGGTCACACAGTATGGTCAGAATCCTACGGCCCTGCTGCAACAATTCGGTTTCAGCAGCGCCCAGCTCCGCGACCCCAACACCTATGTTTCCTATACCCGCCTCGCCGACCTGCTGGATACCACCGCCCGTATCTGCTCCGCGCCGCTCTTCTGCCTGAGCCTGGCTGCCGAGCAAAGTGTGCTGGCCCTGGGTGAAATAGGCCTTTCTATTCGGCAACAATCCACCCTGGCGGACGCCCTGACCTACTCCAAACACCACATCAGCCTGCATGCCTACGGCGTGCACCTACAGCAGGTTCCTCGCGGTGATACGCTGGAGTTACAACTGACGTTCGACTTTTCCAATGCCAGCGGCCTTGCCCAGCTCATGCAGCTAAGTGCCGGGCAGGCGTTCAATCTGGTACTGCAGATGGTCGGGACTTCCGGCGGCAATCTAAAGTTGCACCTGCCACAACCAGCCCCCACTGCCGCAGATTCATCGACAATCAGCGCACCAGCCGCGTATCGCGACCATATTTCCTATGGCAGCAATTTTGCCGGCGTCAGCTTTCCACACAGCTGGCTGTCGCGAAAACCCCATTACGATGAACAGTTGCTGCGGGAACATTTCCAGCAACGTATCCGCTTGTTGCAGTCGTTATACCCCGGCAATCTGCAGGCCCAGGTCTGCCATATCATTGGCAACCTGCTGCCGAGCGGAGAATGCAGTATCGAGCGGGTCGCCTCCAGCCTGAACCTGCACCCGCGGGTATTACAAAAAAAACTGCAGCAAGACGGCACCAGCTTCCGCGAATTACTACAGCAGACACGTATGGAGGTCGCCAAACGCAACCTGCAACACAGCCACCTCAGCATCACCGACCTGGCACTCAACCTGGGTTATGCAGATGTAGCGATATTCAGCCGCAACTTCAAACGCTGGACAGGGATGTCACCCAGTAAGTGGAAAACCCAGCGCCAAGCCAAGGCCAGCGACCTATAACTGGCGAGTCTCCCCGGCTCGTTATGTAAACAGTGCTGCCGTGCGATCAAACAGCCACCAACTTGCGGTTCCGCCAATAACATAGACCAGCACCAGCGTTGCAGTAGCCCCGGTAGCCAACATTCTCGATGCCGGTACCCGGGCGTATTCAAACAACTGGCGTACCAGCCAAACTAGTGCCGCCACCAGGCCAATAAACAGCACCTGACCGGCTTCCACACCCAGATTGAACGCCAGTAGCGAACCGGCAATTGCCTGCTGCGGCACACCGATATCTGCGAGTGCTCCGGCGAAACCCAGGCCGTGTAGCATTCCAAATCCCAGCGCCACTGCCCAGGGGTAGCGGATCGCCAGCGTCGAGCGCCCCCGTTGCTTGAGCCGTATCTCGCTGGCAACAAAAACAATACTCAGGGCAATCACCGCTTCCACCGGCGCCTGTGGCACCGACACCACGCCCAGTACCGACAGCGCGAGAGTCACACTGTGAGCAAGAGTAAATGCGGAAATGGTGACTGCCAGGGAGCGCCAACCACTCACCAGCAATAACAACACCAGTACGAACAGCAGGTGGTCGATCCCCAGCAGAATGTGCTCCACTCCCAACACAAAATAGGTCGCGAACCAGCCGTCCGCAGCTTCGCCCGCATTTGCGGAAAACTGGTAACGGGGATTTTCCGGCACCAGTCGCATAACCTGCTCACGCCCATCGAGCCACGTCACGCGCATCAACACATCGGTCATTGTCTGCTCGAGCCCGGCCACCACCAGCGTGGCGCCAGTCAATCCAGCAGGGCTCTCAATTTGCCAGCGCTCGCTATACATACCGTTGGCCAAACCACCGATACTGCGATTGCCAACAACAACATCACCCTGAAACTTTACATCCAGAGACAGCTTCATCTGACCGCGCGCGGGCACCCGCCACACCACATCGAATACCTGCGGCGCCTGCTGTGTCACCTGCAGATAGGCCGGCCGTAATTCGTGGGCCAAACTGTTATTGGCCAGCACGACACTCGCCAGAACCGCCAGTAAAAACAGCAGCTGCGACAGCTTCGCTTTCATCGCGCAGCCACCTCATCTGCGGGTTCAGCGCTGGCAAGCTGCCGCACACCGGGATCAACATCCATACGTACACGATAGCCTTGGCGCAATTGGCGATACTGACTCTCCAGTGCATCGCCGTGGGCTTGTGCCTGCCAGTCACGCAGCACCTGCGACCGGACACTGGCAAAATCCGCGCTGGCCTGCGCGGTGTATTCCTCAACGAATACGAGATGCATGCCGTATTCTGAATGCACGGGCCCCACCCACTGTCCCCGAGGCTGGTCAAGCACCGCTTCAGCGAATCCAGTACCCAGTTGTTTATTCACTTCTTCCAATGAGGCCTGAGTGAACTGTCGCGGCAACAAGTGACTGTCACCAGCGGTCGCCCATTTTTCTCCATCGGCCAGCGCGGCAAGGGCCATCTCCGCATCCTGCTCAGGTTCAGCCCGTCGATCAACATTAAAATAAATCTGACGGAAGCTCAGCCGCGCCGGAAGCTGGTAGCGATCCCCATTGTCCCGATAGAACTGCTGCAGTACTTCTGTTTCTGGCTCCACCGCGTTCACCAGATCCCGCGCGAGGAATTCCATTTTCAGCCGCAGGCGCCGACGAATTACCGTATCGTCGGCTTCCAGGCCGAGTTTCAGGGCCTCGCGGTAAAGCACTTCCTCGCGCACGAGGTTGTCCACCAGCTTCTGTATCTCCTCATCGCTCGGTGGGCGCTGCCAGCTTCGCTCAAACACTGCCGCAAGGTGCTCGATCCGGCTTGGCGTAATCACGATCTCTTCCGCGTCTGCGTCACCGCCAAACAGGCCATCAATGGCGAACAGCAAGCCGCCAATCAAAGCGAAGTGCAGCAGGGGGTCGCGCAGCAATGGGACTTTTTTCAAATTCATATCAACCACTCGATAACCGTCAACAACCCATTCGATAAATTACCGCGCTTGCGGCGTGTACCAGATGGGCGAACTCCAGGCGCGCTCCTGAATCGATACCGGAAGGTCTTCGCGGGGTTTACGCCCCAGTGCCTTGGCATCATAGGTGGACCAGCGCGGCGTTGGGATTTCCAGCACGCGCACGTAGTAGAAGGCGTGCTGCTGAGGCTGAAAATTATCGTCTCGCCATACCACCGACAGCTGAGCGTCTCCGATCTCGTTGGTGTAGGTAGCTGTAGACGGGTCGACAGTATTACCCACCGGTGCCACCTTGCCGTCTGAATCGGCAACGCGGCCATCGGACAGGGCCACATCAAAAATCGCTTCGCGCTGTTCGCCATCTTCGACCCAGCCTTTCACCACCTGAATACGATCCAGGTTTGCACCGGCACTGTCTTTCATGGCGCTGATCAGGAATACCGGCTTTTTACCGCCGCCTGCACTGGGCAAATCGCCACCCATGGGCACGCCCGCGTCGTAAGCCTGTTGCAACCAGTCTGCTTTGCTGAGGGTGTCATCGCTAAAATCCCAGCCGCCGAAGAAACGCAGTTTCATGCGGGTGCCGGAGGTTGCATAGGTTTCCTTGCGCATCAACGCCGCGTAGATTGCCTCGCGAGTATTTTCAGGTGCCCACACGGCCGCGAGACCACCGGAGCTGAACTCGCGTACACGGCGATTGTTGATGTCGTCACCGGGAAGCGGGCCGTCGAGGCGTTTCTCGGGTGTTGCTTCAAAAGCGAATTTGCCGGTGTGGTTGTCTTCCTCCACCGAGGCCGCTGCATTGTGGGTATCGGAATCGCCGATCAAACCGAATTTGTAGGGGTTGCCACGCCCGTCTGCGGCCATCGACAATCCATCGAGATAAGCTTGCCGTGCGTAGCCGCCTTTCTTGTGCTCCGGCACCGCCGCGGTACTTGCGGACAGCAGGTAGTCCCACAGTTCAAAGCCGGCAAACTCGTCGTTCGGCGACAGCAGCGGATGGGTTTCCGAGGAACCCTTGATCTGGCTCACCTCGTACAGCGGCTCATTGGCGAGGCGCGCCTCAATGTATTCTGCCGACAGCGGCTCACCGTCCGCGGTTACGGTGGGGAACATCAGGCCGTCACTGGCGTTGCCGTTGTGGCTGATTGCCAGCAACGTGGCGCCGTTGGCGCGGGCGCGGTCCATGTATTTCCAAAGGTCCTGCGGGTCTTCGGATTCATTGGTACTGAATGGCAGCTCCGGTACCCCTTTGGAAGATTCGAATACCACTACCCGATGCAGGTTGCGCATGTCCGGTGTGGAGGTCCATTCAAACGCGGGAAAGGTAGTGAATTTTCCCGGCTCATAGTATTCATCTGCAGTATCCACCACTTCCCGCCAGATCGGCTTCATGATGGAGGGATCAGCCAGTGCCGGATCGGCCTTGCCCGGGGACATGGTGTCCAACACCCGTGCGTAGGCATCGAACGCTACCTTCTTATCCTTGGAAGTAATTTCACTGGCGATCGGCAGTTTGCTCGCGGGGTTATCCGGATCCTGCATTTTTTTGAATACGCCAAGGTATTCCGAGTGGTCGGAAACCGCGTAAAAATCCAGCGGGCGCTTGATCTGCATCACCCCGGCAGCCGCCGCTGCGGGAATGGCTTCGCCCTTAGCCCAGCGGTAGGCGTCAGCCGGTGTGGTATTGGCGCCATTGGTCAGGGCATCGAAGGAATAACTGGTGTGAACGTGAAAATTTCCAAAGTAAACCTGTTTAGCGATAGCGGCCTCGTGTGCGTCACCCGGGTTACTAACCGACAGCGCGGATTCTTCACCAGTTATCGCCTGTTCGGTTTCTCCTTTGCCCCCGGAAAGTTCGCTGTTGTTATTCGCCACCGGTTCACCACAGCCAGCCAGGCCAAGCACCAGTAGGCAGACACCAGAAATAAATCGCATCTGTTTATCTCGTTATTTTTTTAGCGGGTTTGCCATTTGACTGCGCAAATGAAGCGTGAAAAAAGCGGCCTTTCCACCGGGAAAGACCGCAATACACAACAGCAAGGAAAGTTGCGTAAGGACGCTTACTTTCAAAGCAAGGCGATTACTCGTCGGAGTAGCCGGCACCCACCGTCGGCTTGATATAACGCGGCACTACACCCTGAGCTTTTGCAGCTTCGCGAATCATCATTTCAATCCAACCAGCGTCCATAACATTCATGAACTCGTCGTTTTCGTCAAAATTGATATTGGCACCGGTCACCATCATGAAGGTGTCAGTCACTTCCGTGTTGCTTTCCGGAACGTGCAGCTGGTGAATGGAACCGCCCGGCTCGTACAGGTAGCTGCCTGCGGTTTGCGGCTGATCCGGATATTCCACGTAATGCCAGCTGCCAGTCATGGTATACAGGTGTACGGCACCAGTATGGAAGTGCTTGGGCAAGGTGACACCCGCCTCAAACAACACACGCAATACCCAGACGCCATTCTCGGCATCCAGGAAACAGGGATAGACATGCACGCCCGGCAATACATTACGAATTAGAGGAAGCTTGCTAGTGTCCAGGGTAAGCAGGGAGTCCTGCGGATGAATAGGCAGTGGAAGTACCATAATATTTTCCTTTTATGCTCTGAGTGAGCTTCGGTTTTATGCTTGGGAGTAAGCCTGACGAATTTCCTGCATGGCTTCGTCCAGGGTGACAGTTGGCTGATACCCCAGGAGCTTTTGCGCTTTGCTCGCGTCAAAAATGCTTTCCACACCGGTCAGGCGGTAGGCCAGGCGCGTTACCGGAGGAGCCTTCTTTAACCCGAATAGATTGCCAAAAAATTCCAGAACCGGGGCCAGCACCCGCGCAACGCCATTGGGAATACTTTTTGGTTGCGGCAATGACAGTGTTTGCGACAGCGCGTCGAGATATTGCTTCCAGGTCACGCCCTGGCCGTCGGAAATCACAAAAATTTCCCCGCTCTCGATGCCGTCTTTACTGCCGGCAAGGGTCATTGCGTTGACCAGGTTGCGTACATGCACCAGACCCGCGTCCCACTCGCCACTGCCCATCAGTGCCGGTTTTTTCTCGGACAGGAATTCATGGAAACGATTGACCCACACACTGCCAACGCCATACACATTGGCCGGGCGGATAATCACCGCATTCAGACCGAGCTCGCGTACCGCTTGCAGCGTCACATCTTCCTGCTGTTGTTTGGCAAATTCGTAGCTGGAGGACGGTACACCGCGAGGTGTGGATTCGTCCAACCTGCCACTGCCCATGGCACTGGCAAATGCGGCGATACTGGTAGTGACCACAAAGCGGGCATCCCACTTGAGTGCCAGTAAAATCGCCTGCTCGGTACCGCGCACGGTGATGTCTACGTGCTCCTGACGCGAGCCCCAATCGCTCACTACCGCCGCCAGGTGAAAGATGGTGTCCACCGCACCAATTTCTTCGCTGACCGCATCGAGCTTTCGTACATCCCCGGTGACGGTGCGCACGCGATCGCCCCAGGATTGTGGTACAGGCTCGCCGGGCAACATCAGTGCGATCACATTGCAGCCTTGCTCGAGTAACTGCGCCACCAGGTGGCGGCCAATAAAGCCGCCGGCACCGGTTACAAATACATTTTTCATCGGAATTACCTCGAGTTACTCTGCATACACAAGTTCGCCCGCACGCCAAGGTTCAACAATGACCTTGATGTGGGAGTTGGGTTGCATCAGAGTCTTGAAAGCACCGGGCACACCATCGATACCCACGGTGCCGGTCCACAGTGCCTTCCAATTGACCTGGCCCTTGGCGATACGGTTGAGACACTCGGCAAACTCATCCGGTGTGTAGTAGTAGGTAAAGCGGATATCCATTTCCTTCACCAGTGCAAAGGCGAAGTTCACCGGTGTTTCCGCGGTGTGGACACCGGTCACTACGAGGCGGGCCTTAGGCGGTGCACGGCGAATAAACCCATCCAGCAGCGTGTGGATTCCCACACATTCAAAAATCACTACCTGGTTGTCACCGGCCAGTGCAGCGGCTTTCGCAACTTCGTCCTCACTGGTCGGATCGATCACCTCAGTGGCACCGAATTCCAGCGCCATTTCGCGACTGGAGGCCTGCGGGTCGGAAGCAACGATGTGTCGCACACCGCGCAGACGCAGTGCGGCGATGACCGCAAGCCCGATGGGGCCGCAGCCGGCAACAAGCGCCACCTCGTTTTCGCCAATGTCCGAGCGATTGACCGAGTGCAGGCCGACCGCGAGTGGCTCGGTGATTGCCGCCGCCTGCGGGGAAACCCCTTCCGGCAGTGGCAGCATCAGCGCTTCGTCGAGCAGGAAATATTCGGAATATGCACCGTTCACACCGGGGGTTACTCCAATACCCGCGCCGTTCTGGGACATCAGAATGGGCACGCTGGTGACCTTGGAGCCCACCGCCAGGGAACCTTGGGTTTCCGGCCCATAGGCCACGACCTCTGCACTGAATTCATGCCCGAGCATGATGTCCGGATTAACTTCGAGTTCCGCCGGCATCAAGCCCATTTTTTTGTAGAGGTCGAATACTTCGTCGCTGTGACGAGTCAGGTGCAGGTCGGAGCCGCAGATTCCACAGGCGAGGGATTTCACCAGCACCTGCCCCGGTCCCGGTTGTGGAATGTCGACGGTTTCCAGCTGAATGGCGCCGTTGCGCAGCACCACGGATTCCATGGTTGGCATAATGTTTTCTCGAATTTATTTTTATGGTTGATGATGTCAAAGCGCAGCGACGGCGCGCAGGGGCGCCGTCGCCAGCATGCAATTAATCACCCAGGGTGTAGCTGAACTTGACGTTCCAGGAGCGACCGGCCAGTGGCATGTAGTTATGCGCTCCGGCGAACAGCGGCACGTCGTTGATGTAATTGAAGTAATCGCGGTCGGTGAGGTTTTTCCCGGTCAGGGCGACCTGCCAGCTACCATCCACCGGCATAAAGATCAGACCGGCATTCACAAACGCCTTGCCCTGCTCCAGGCTGATCGGATCCAGGTCGTCCGAGCGATAGGTATCGCTGTAGTAGTTGACCGCAAAATTCGAATTCAGCTCGTAGTTACCCAGCGGCAGGTAGTGACTGGCCGAGAGGGAGGCTGTGGTGTCCGGGGCATTCGCCGCCGGGCGACCGGACAGGTCATTGGTACCCGCAGCAGCACACAGCGCGTTGTTGTAACCCAGCGCCGCGCCCAGTTGGCCGGCGATATCACCCGCGGCACCTGCCGCCTGGTACAGCGCCTCGCGCTCCGACAGGAACTGCGCACTGGTACACGCCTGGTTGGGGAATTTGTCGTAGGAGAAATCCAGCAGGCCCAGCGCACCGGACAGAGTCAGGTTATCAGTCACCATCCAGCGGCCATCCACCTCGATTCCCTGGGAAGTGGCTTCCGCCGCATTCTGCACCTCGAAGGTGGTGTTACCGCTGAAGATTGCCGCCTGCAGGTCCTCGAAGCGGGTCTGGAATGCGGCAACATTCAGCTCCGCCGCACCACCGAGCAGGGTCGACTTAAGACCGACTTCAAAGGAGGTAGCCTTCTCTTCTTCAAAGCTCACGTCTTCAGAGAAGGCGCCGTTGCCGCGGGTCGGGCTACGCATGTAGAAGGAGTTGAAACCGCCCGCCTTGAAGCCAGTGGAGACCGTGGTGTACGCCATAACACTGTCATTCAGGTCGTACTGCAGGTTCACAGACCAGGTGGGGCTGTTTTCCTTGCGCGTCATACCCGGGTCATTCGAGTTGAAGCTGTGGGTGGTGAATTCACCCACCGCACTGGACACCGCGGTTACCCAGGCCTGTTCGGTTGGGGTGGTATTGCGTTCGGCGAAGTCCACCGCATAAGTGGCCTTGTCTGCAGACTTCTCTTCACTGGTGTAACGCAGGCCGAGGGTCGTGCGGAAACTGTCGGTGATATGCCAGGTGCCCTGGGCAAAAGCACCCAGAGTATCGGTCTGCTGTTGCAGTTGGGCATAACGGCCCACGCCATCTGGTATGCCGTCAAATGCCGCCGCGGTGCCACAGGCATTTACCAGTCCGGCCGGACCGCCAAGCCCGATCACACCGGCACCGGTGGCAACCGCATCACCGCCGACATAGAGTGAACCCAGGTCGCCGCCCATGGCGCCCACGCCAGCGGCACAGCCGCCCAGTAGCACCTGCTGCAGCACCGGGATATTGAACAGGGACAGACCGTCGACAGTCATGTCCTGCTGCTGCCAGTAGAGGCCCGTCATGTATTCGAAGTTGTCACCGGCGCTGCCACTGAAACGCACTTCCAGGCTGCTCTGGGAAAAGTCCTCGGTATCGTCAAAACGCAGGCCATCCAGCGGCGAATAGTCCGCATCCAGGTAGCGCTCGTAATCGTAGGCCGAGTGACCGGCAACGATATTGAGGGTGCCGGTATCCAGCTCGGTTTCACTCATTACCGTGAATTCGTTGTGACTACCCGACATTTTCTGGGTGGCGCCAAAATTCAGTACCGGGTTAGTGTTACCCATGCTGGTGACATCGGTACCCTCGATGGCACCCAGTGCCGCCAGCGGTCCAGCAACTTTGGTAGCGTGCGGGAAAGCGCCCATATCGAAGTCCGCACTTTCAGCAATTGCGGTAATAACGGTGCTGTCGGAAACATCCCACTCCAGGGTAGCACGGCCCATCAGCTCGTCACTGCGCGGATCGTTGGTATCGTAAAACTCGTTGTGCACCCAGCCTTTATCCATCTCCCGGGACAGCAACACCAGTCGACCGCGGACACCGTCGGCCAGCTCACCAGACACCATGCCTTCCAGTTCGCTCTGTTCGAACTCGGGGGTATAACTCGCGCTCAGTTTCGCGGTGAAGTCTTCGGTGGGGCGCGCGCTGGTGATATTCAGCGCACCGGCAACGGTGTTTTTTCCAAACAGAATACTCTGCGGACCGCGCAGTACTTCCACACGCTCCACATCCACAAACGCGAAACGGGACTGCGCCGCACGGCCGCGGTAAATGCCGTTTACAAACGTACCCACGGACTGCTCAAAGCCGGCCTGCTCACCGGACTGCATACCGCGGATATTGATCTTGTCGGAAATGGAGCTCTTGGTAACCGACATGTTGGGGATGTATGCGGAAAAATCTTCGAAGCGTTCGATGCCCGCTTCCTGAATCGTCTCGCCGGACATGGCGGAAACCGATAGCGGCACGTCCTGCAGGGACTGCTCGCGTTTCTGTGCGGTTACCGTCACGTTTTCCAGAACGCGACCATTGTTATCCTGGCGGTCACTTTCCGCAGTGGTTTGTGCCAGTGCGGGCATGTTGATCAGGGTGAAAATCAGACTGCTGAGAATTGTACGCTTGGTTTTGAGTTGTGACTCGATCATCGCTAGGCGTCCTCGTTTAGCGTTATTTTTATATGTGCCGGGAGTAACCGATCTGCTGCCGGCATGCCCTTAGTGCTACAGGAACGACTAGGAGAGTAATTGAGCCCGAATTATTCGGTTTGATTTTTTGGGACAAACACTTTGCAAAACGGGACAGTGGCGATAAGCTCACTCATCGCGGCACCAGAGTTGTGCCACGATTGGCAAAAGCGGCGACAGACCGCAGGTCCATATATCTAATAATGAATAATGAAGCGATGTGAGCCACGAGCATGACTGAATTCGTCAGAGCCGGGTCCCTCAATGGATATGATGAACTGGCAAGGAAGTTGGGCGCCAACCCGGTACAACTGCAGCGAGCCATCGGCTTGCCCACCAGCCAACTGCGCGACCCCGACAACCTGATCCCCTATGAGAAGCTCGGACAATTGCTGGAGCTAACCGCACGGGAAACCGGTACCGAAACCTTCGGCCTGCGCCTGGGCATGAGCCAGGGCTTGCGCGTGCTGGGGTTATTTGGCGCCTACATGTCCCGCCAGGACAGCGTGACCAGCGCACTCGCTGTAGGCAGCAAACACACCCACCTGCACGCCCAGGGGGCCATCCTCACCCTGAATCCCACTGAGCGGGCAGAGACCGCGCTCAAGCTGGATATCCTGGTTGCCCAGCACGGTCGCTTTCCGCAATTGATGGCGCTCAGCATCGCGCTGGTTTACCAGCTGATACGGGATATGGCGGGCCACCAGTGGCATTCCAGCCGGGTTTTGTTCCGGCATCCGCCACCAGAGAAAGGGAAAGACTTTTACCAGCAAGCCTTTGCCTGTCCGGTAGAATTCAATGCCGAACACGATGGTTTTTTTATCGACCGCGAAACACTGGCCAAGAAGCCGCGCACACTAGAAGGACTGGTTAATGAAATTATTTTCAGCCAATTCGAACAGCTAAAAACGGACCCCAACAGCGACCTGACCCCGCTGGTAAAACACGCCATCCTCGGCTTGCTACCTACCGGAGACTGCAGCAAAACCAATGTTGCACTCTGCTTGGGAATGCATCCGAAAAAACTGCAACGGGCGCTCGAATCCTCACAAACAAGTTTTCGATCACTCCTGGAAGAAACCCGCAAGGAAGTTGCCAAAACTGCAGTGTTCAAAAGCAGCATGCCACTCACCAGTATCGCGTTGAATCTCGGTTACGCGGATCTCGCCGTATTCAGCCGAAGCTTCCGCCGCTGGTTTGGCATACCGCCATCCATGGCCGAGGGCCGGCGATAGTCTTGAAAGAAAAACTTCCAGAAATAAGCTTCCGCTTTTTATTTAAAATTTGAATTATAAATACATAAATTTCGCATTTTTAGACAACCTGTATTACGCGCCCTAACACCTCCTGATCTAAGCTAACTAGCAGTCCTACAGCTGCAGTTCCGCATTAAATTCAGGAGTATTATTTTGGGAATTTTACGCAAGCAGTTTGCCTGTTTCGCTCTGCTGGCCGGGCTGGTAGCACCGGCGACACAGGCAGCAGAGAAACCCAACATTCTCGCCATCATGGTGGATGACGTGGCCTCGATCTCATTGAGCGCTTATTCCCACGGCATGACCTACCCCACCCCCAATATCGATCGCATTGCCAACGAAGGCGCGCTATTTACCGATCACTACGCACAGCCGAGCTGTACCGCCGGCCGCGCCGCATTCTTCCTCGGGCAGTTGCCGGTGCGCTCCGGCCTGGCCACCGTAGGCCAGCCGGGCAACCCCCTGGGTATCGATGAAAAAGATCCCACCATGGCGGAGTTCCTGAAGGCACAGGGTTATATGACAGCCCAATATGGCAAAAACCACCTGGGTGACCTGGATCAGCACCTGCCCACCAAACATGGCTTCGATGAGTTTTACGGCAACCTCTACCACCTGAACGTGTCCGAGGAACCGGAGCAGGAGGATTATCCGAAAGACGCGGAATTCAAAAAGAAATTTGGCCCGCGTGGGGTAATCGAGTCCTATGCCGACGGGAAAATCACGGATACCGGCCCGCTAACCCGCAAGCGTATGGAAACCTTCGACGAGGAAGTCCTCGAGCGCAGCCTGAACTTTATGGAGAAGGCACAAAAGGCGGGTAAGCCATTTTTCATCTGGCACAACACCAGTCGCATGCACGTCTATACCCACTTGAAGCCGGAAAGTCGTCACCTGGCAACCCAGATCAGCTCTGAAGACGACCTCTTCGGTAGTGGCCTGATTGAGCACGACGCGCAAATCGGCAAGTTGCTGGATAAGCTGGATGAGCTGGGAGTCGCTGACAACACCATTGTCATCTACACCACCGACAACGGCCCCGAGCAAAGTTCCTGGCCCGACGCCGGCACCACCGGGTTCCGCGGGGAGAAAATGACGACCTGGGAAGGCGGTGTGCGGGTACCTTTCCTGGTGCGCTGGCCCGGACACATTCCGCCCGGTCTCGCACTAAACGGCATTTCCTCTCACGAGGATGTGTTCCCGACGATTGCCGCGGCGCTCGGCGAACCGGATCTGCGTGGCAAGCTGATGAAATCGGACAAGGTGTATATCGATGGTGAGAACAACCTCGATTACTGGACCGGCAAGAGCAAGGAATCCGCGCGTAACAAGATCTTTTATTACTACGAATCACAGCTAACCGCACTGCGCGTGGGTCCCTGGAAGATGCACTTCGCGACCAAGCCCGATGGCCTCTATTACGGCGATCTGGTTTTTCACACCATGCCCAAGCTGTTCAACCTGCGCAAAGATCCGCTGGAGCACTACGACGGTGTCACCGGTTTCCATCAGATCATGCGTAAAAGCTGGGTGTTCCAGCCAGCGATCCAGATCCTGAACGAGCACCTGGCCACCTTTAAAAAATTTCCACCACGACATAAGTCCGCATCGCTGAATATCAACAAAGCGATTGAAGCCGCGATGGAAACTCAGGAAAACCACTAATCGCCCTTTCCACCCTCTAAAAAAAAGCGCAGCCACTTTCGGCCGCGCTTTTTGTTTTACCTATTCCGCCGGCTATTGCAGCTGCTGCTGATATTTTTGCGCCGCGGCTTCATTGCCCTGTTCGTGATGAATGGACGCCAGGGCCGACAAGATCTGTCGGTCGCCGGGGAATCGCTCCAACCCCTGTTCCAGTTCCTTAATCGCCTCTTTAGGCCTGCCCTGAGAATTCAGTGCTATGCCGTACACATACACGTAGCGCGGTGTTGCCGAGCTGGCGTGGGCCGAGACCCGCAACATTTCCACAGCTTCCGACATCTTTTTCTGCCGAACCAGGTTCAGCCCCAGGGTATGTTGAATCGGTGCCTTGTCGTAGGAATTTTCCATCGCATTGCGCAACAGCCCCTCACTATCCGCCTCGCGGCCATTTGCACGATAAAGATCCGCGAGGTTGATCACCGCTGGGGTGTAGTAAGGCGCAAGTGCCACCGCCTGCTTCAACAGCCGCTCTGCCGCATTGAGATCCCCTTCCCGCCCGCGTAGCGACGCCAGGTTCACCAGGCTTTCCGGACGATCGCTGTTGAACTCCGCCGTTGCCACGGCGTCTGCCAGTCCCTGCTCATAACGCTTGCGCACTTCTTCCGGATACTGCACCAGTGGTGCGCCCGCCATGGCGCTGGCGGCGAGGGAGGCAGTGACCCGTTCGTCTTCGTACAGCAACGGAATGGCCAGTGCCGGACGCACCTGCTGTGGTATCTGATCCAGGGATTGAGCCAGTGCGAGATGTTGCAGCGCATCATCGCCCTGGGCAATTACCTGCAACACCTGCGCGCTGGTCTGCGACAGGTAGCGCGGCAAAAGGGAAATGGCCGTGGCGCGCACGATTTGCGGCTGTTTGTCATCCATCACCAGTTTCAGCAACTGGCTTTCCGCATCCGGCGCACCGATGCGCCCCGCGAACAGGGCCTCGCCATAATGCGGGTCGGGCTGACCAAATTTTTTCTCGAGCACCCCGGCGGCCCAGGCATTGGACTGATCGGTGTGACAACCGGTACAGGCATTGGGCGAACCGATGCTTTCCGAAAGATCCGGTCGCGGTACCCGGAAGCTGTGGTCGCGGCGCGCATCCACCTGCATATACACCTTGTCGGTCATATGACAGTTCACGCACTGCGCCCCTTCGCTGCCAACGGGGTGGAAGTGGTGGTCTGCGGTATCGAATTTTGCCGGCAAATGGCACTGGGCACAGACATCGTTGCCTTGCGCGCGCAACGCCAGGCTGTGGGGGTTATGGCAGTTGCTGCAGGTCACTCCGGCGGCGTGCATCTTGCTCTGCAGGAAGGATCCCCACACATATACTTCTTCATCGATCTGGCCATCGGCGTGGTAAAGGCCGTCGCTCAACAATGCCGGTTGGAAGAAATCCAGGTAATCGTCATCGGGTTTCACGCCGGGATGCTGGGTGCCGCGGCGCGAGTGACACTGGGCACACACGGGGATTTCCGTCTGGGTTTCCACGTCATTGGCAATGTGGGCAATACCGGTTTTGGTATCCATGGCCCAGCGCGCCTGGCGACGGCCGTCGTAGCGAAGATCAAAGCCCAGGTCCGCATCCGTTGCCCGCTGCTCTTCCGAACGAGCAGCCCATTCCAAGTGCTTCTTGCCCGGTCCGTGGCAGGATTCACAACCCACATTGATCTCCGACCACTGGGTAGCGAAGGTCTGTGATGCCTGATCGTAGTTTTTGTGCAGGTTAGTCGAGTGGCAGTCTGCGCACTGGAAATTCCAGTTCTGGTTGATGCCGGTCCAATGGAGCGGATCGCCGGATTTGATTTCTTCGTCCGGGTAAAGGTGGAACCAGCGCTGGCCGCCCTCTTCTTTTGTGCGGGAGTCCCAGGAAAGACTCAACGCCTGCAGCCGCCCGCCGGGGAGTTCAATCAGGTACTGCTGCAACGGGTAGACGCCGAAGGTGTAGGCAATGGGGAACTCCTGCAGCGCACCTTCGGCATTGTCTGTACGTACAAAGTATTTGCCGTCGCGCTGATAAAAGCTGGACTCAGTGCCGAAGTAATCGAATGTCGCGTTATCGAAATTCCCCACCACGGTTTCCGAATCCGGGGTTTTCATCGCCAGGTCGTGGTGGGATTTCTGCCAGTCGTCGAAGGCCTGCTGGTGGCAGCCAGCACAGGCCACTGCCCCGACATAGTCGGCACTGCCATCCGCATGTGGAGATTTCCCCGTTTTTGAGCGTTTCGACTGGCTCGATGCTGCCGCAGTATCCCGCGCTGCTTTGGTGGCAGGCGTCGCAGGCGCGGCAACAGTGGGATTCTTACGCGCGACATCCTCTACCTCTGCATTTTTGTCACAGGCACTGATCAGCAATGCCACTAGCAGAAGGATGATCGAGGTGCGCATCTTGTCTCCGGATTATGGGTTTTATTGGCACCGAGTATAGCTTCTTGCGCCCGCTTCCTCAGCCTTCCGTCTGCTAGCGTTAATGAGGAACTTTGAATCGATGGCAGAAAAGGAAGCGCCATGTCCGCACGGGAACAGATTGCAGCACTGGAACAAGGCATGGGCCGCGCCATCGTCGGCCAACGGGATGTGATTCGGCGCCTGATCATTGGCTTGCTGGCAAACGGTAACCTGCTGGTAGAGGGCCTGCCCGGGCTCGCAAAAACCCGCGCCATCAAGGCGCTGGCGAAAAACTTGGAGGCAGATTTCAGTCGTATTCAGTTCACCCCGGACCTGCTGCCCGCCGATGTCACCGGCACCGATATGCTCTACCGCGATGAACAGAAGTCGGAGTTCCGCTTTCACCCGGGTCCTATTTTCGCCAACATCGTGCTCGCCGATGAGATCAACCGCGCACCCGCCAAGGTGCAATCGGCGCTGCTGGAGGCGATGGAAGAGCGCCAGGTCACCGTAGCCGGAAAAACCCACAAGATGCCGCCGCTATTTATGGTGATGGCCACCCAGAATCCCATCGAGCAGGAAGGCACCTACCCGCTGCCAGAAGCGCAGATGGACCGCTTTCTGATGCATGTGCTGATCACCTATCCGCCAGTGGAAGATGAGGTGGAAGTGATCGAGCTGGTGCGCAGTGAAGAGATTACGGCCGCCAATCTCGCCAATACGGAATCCCTCTCATCGGACCCACAGCAAACGACAGAGGTGATCTCACAACAAGCGGTGTTCGACGCCCGCCGTGAAATTGCCGCCATTCATGTCTCCGATTCCATGGCGCGCTATATCGCCGACCTGATTGAAGCCAGTCGTCACCCGGCCAAGTTGTCGGAAGAATTGGCACGCTGGATTGAAATCGGCGCCAGCCCACGGGGCTCCATCGCGCTGGATAAAGCCGGACGTACCAACGCCTGGCTGGAGGGGCGCGATTATGTAGACCCGCAGGATATTCACGCGGTGATTCACGACTGCCTGCGCCACCGTCTGGGACTGAGTTTTGAAGCCCAGGGAGAAGGCATCAGTGCCGACCGGGTGATCGACGAACTGCTGAAACTCGTCGCTCTGCCTTAATGCCTAAAGAGGCAGCCTGTCCATGTTCAACTTCCAGATTCGAAATCGCAATCGCAGCCGGGCCGGCGTCACCACCGTCGCTGCAGCACAAACTGTCAAAGATCCACGTATTCATGTGGACCTGGCACACCTGCAGGCACTGGAAGGCCCCGCGCAAACCCTGAACCTACTGCCCCGTCAACCCGCCCGCAGCGTGCTTGCCGGGCGCCACGCCTCGCGGCTGCGCGGGCGCGGACTGAATTTTGAGGAGTTGCGGGAATACTGGCCCTCGGACGACGTGCGCTCCATCGACTGGAAAGTAACCGCGCGCACCGGCGAGCCCCACGTGCGCGTCTACAGTGAAGAGCGCGATCGCCCCGCCTTGATTGTGGTGGATCAGCGCATGTCCATGTTCTTCGGCACGCGCCACGCGATGAAATCGGTCACTGCCGCCGAGGCCGCAGCCCTCGCAGCCTTTGCCATTCTGAACCAGGACGATCGCGTGGGCGGTATCGTGGTACGCGACGAAGGGCTCTACACCCAGCGCCCCAAACGCAACCGCCGCGCCCTCACCCGCTTTCTCAACGAACTTGCACAGGCCAATCAACAACTGCACGCCGATGCCCGACCCGCCGACTCCACCTCACTGGACAGCGTCTTGCAGGCAGTGGCCAATATCGCCCGGCGCGATCACCTGGTACTGCTGATCAGCGATTTCGACGTGGTCGGCCCGGCCACCGAACGGCTGCTGAGCGGTATCGCAAAGCACAACGATGTGATTCTGGTACCGGTGGTTGACCCTACTGGCGAGGCGGTACCCAAGTCTCTGGTGAGTGCGATTTCCGATGGCGATTTGCAGGCCACCCTGGATACCCGCAGCGCCGACACCCAGGTAGCCATGGATCAATTCAACCGCCAGCGCCGGCAAGTCATCAACGACTGGCACCTGCGCTACGGCCTGCCGGTCGCGCAACTGTCTACCGGGGAAGAGACACTTCCGCAGTTGCAGCGTCTGCTGGGATTGATTCCCCACCCGGCGAAACAGGCCGCGGGCCAAGCCCCGAAACAACCGGGCGAAGGTTGAATGCCAATGCAAGAAACGAAACCTACCCCCATACGGAACCCCGATCCGCAACCGCAAAACACAAACCCTGCTGCAGACGAAGAAACCCTGCCGGACATGATCGCGCAGCTGGTGCCGCCGCCGGAGCCACCCGCCATTTCCATGTTGCCGGCAACGCCACTGGCAAAAGGACTCTGCGCGCTAGTGGTACTGCTGCTGTTGTGGTTTATCTGGCGGTGCATACAGAGCTACCGCGCCAACGCCTATCGCCGCGCGGCCCTCGCCGAACTGCACCAGGCCGAGAGTGATGCCGCACTGATCGCAGAAATACTCCGCCGCACGGCGCTCGCTGCCTATCCGCGTGTAAAAGTTGCGGCACTTATCGGTGACGACTGGCTTCAGTTTCTTAACGCACACTACCCTGGCAATGCATTCGACGGCGACCTGGGCCACGCCCTATTACAGAGTCCATACCGGACAACCACCACAGAGCAAACCGCTGCGCTGAGCCAGGCCGTTCAGGACTGGATTCGCCAGCACAAGGTTGTAGCGCCCAGCAGGCACCGCCTGGGCTCGCCACGAAAAACTGTCGAGGCCGCACCGTGATCGATTTTGCCGCGCCCTGGGCGTTTTTATTGCTGCCGCTGCCACTGCTGGTTTGGAAACTCGCACCGGCCCACCGCGAACAGGTGCGCGCTTTGCGAGTCCCCTTCTTTCAGCAACTGGTAGAGGCCATCGGCATCAAACCCGGTTCCGGCGCGGTAGTGCTCGACCGCAGTCGCTGGCAGTGGCTGTTGGGCGCATTGATCTGGGCCTTGATCGTCACCGCCCTGGCGCGGCCGGAATACGAGGGCGATGCGGTGACACTACAGAAGCCGGCGCGGGACCTGATTGTCGCAGTGGATATTTCCGGCTCCATGGAGCAGGTGGATTTTGTCGCCAGCAACGGTGAAACAATGGAGCGCCTCGCCGGGGTTAAACGTGTACTCAAACCATTCCTGGAAAGGCGTGAAGGTGAACGTGTCGCGCTGATCGTCTTCGGCACCAAGGCGTTTGTGCAGGCCCCGCTGACCACCGACCTGGATACCCTGCTGGAACTGCTGCAGCAGACCGATGTGGGTATGGCCGGCCCACACACCGCGCTGGGCGACGCCATCGGCCTCGCCATCCGCCAGTTTGAAAGCAGCGAAGTGGAACAGCGCCTGCTGATTTTATTGAGTGACGGCAGCGACACCGCCAGCACCATGAGTCCGGTAAATGCCGCCGCCATAGCCGCCCAACGCCAGGTAAAAATTCTCACCATCGGTGTGGGCGATCCCGACAGTGCAGAAAAAGAAAATCGCGTGGATGTGGACACCTTAACGGCCATTGCCAAACGCACCGGCGGCGAATTCTATTTCGCCAATGACGAAAAAGCCCTGGCCGCCGTCTATGCCCAGATCGACAAGCTGGCGCCGAAAATGGTCGACAGCGAAACCTACCGTCCCCACCACTCCCTGGCCTACTGGCCCATGGGCATTGCGCTGCTACTGGGTCTGCTGGCACTTGCCAGTCAACTAATTCGCAGCAGAGCCTTCCGTAGCTCAATCCAAACTGAGGCGGCCTCATGAGTGGCCTGCTCGACGCTTTCGCGCAATTTCACTTCCTGCGACCGGTGTGGTTGCTGTTGCTGCTGCCAACCGTGCTGCTGTGGTGGCATTTTCGCCGCGACCGCCGCAGTGACGCCGAAACCAGCGCTCAAATCGCCCCGCACCTGGCACGGGCACTCACCGTGGGCGAGCACACACAACGCCATTTCAAACCTGTGGACCTTATCGCCCTGCTGCTCGCACTGCTGACCCTGGGCACCGCCGGCCCCAGCTGGACACTCCTGCCGGATCCGTTGATGGCAAAAACCACACCGCTGGTGGTGGTGCTGAAAGTCAGCGACAGCATGACGGAAAAAGACGTACCGCCTGAACGCCTTGCCCGCGCCAAACAGAAAATACTCGACTTGCAGGAAACCCGCGACGGCGCGCCCACCGCCCTCGTCGCCTACGCGGGCAGCGCCCACCGCGTGGTGCCTTTGACGGAAGACCAGGCGCTGCTGCGTCCCTACCTCGAAGGACTCAGTCCCGAAGTGATGCCGATCCCCGGAGACAACGCCACCGCGGCACTGAAACTAGCGGAGCAGATACTGGCCAAGGATGAAACACCCGGCGGCATCCTGTTTCTGCTGGACAACCTGAGCGAGGACGATGCCAACACCATGTCCCAGCGCACGGAAAAGAATGGCCTCGGTTTTCTGCTGGTTGCACCGGGCAACGAAAGCGGCGGCGCTGTTGCCAAGGTGCGCAATGCGAGAGTGGAGCGGGTGACCCCGGACAAGAGCGACCTGCGTGCACTCAACCGCTATTTCGACAACGCTTTCCGCCAGGCACTGGCTTCCGACAAAAACCTGCAGTGGGAGGACCGCGGCTGGTGGTTGGCCTGGCCCGCCGCTTTACTGGCACTGTTGTGGTTCCGCCGCGGTTGGGCCCTATCGCAAAGGGCGGTTTCCACCGGTTCCGGACTCGTTCTATTTTTCCTGTTTATACAGGGCTACCCCGGAAACAGCCTTGCCCAGAATGCGGTTACCGCGGACGCCCTTCCCGATACGCCGAACAGCCACAGCTTGCTCGGCCTGCTACTGACACCGGATCAACAGGGTCAGTGGTTCAGCTTCCGGCAAAATTATCGCCGCGCCGCGGCCAGCTTTCAGGATCAGTACCGCAAGGGATACGCGCTCTATCAGGCCGGGCAATTTGAAGATGCCGCCAATCAACTCGCCGAGGTGAACACCCCGGAAGCCACCTTTACCCGCGGCATGGCGATGGCCAAAACCGGTCAGTACGAAGGCGCCGTCGCGGCTTTTGAGCAGGTGTTGCAACTCGACCCGGAATTTCCCGGTGCACAAGAGAACCTGGCGCTGACCAAGAAAATCATCGCTTACATGAAAGATGCCCGCGGCGAGGAGGAAGAAGAATTACAGGCGGCCGACGATGGCGAGGAATCTGACTTCGAGCCCCCGGAGCAAGAATTCCAGGAACAGGAAAAGGCAACAAAAGACAAGCCGGTCAGTGCAGACCAGTGGATGTCCACCCTCGACACCGGCACCAGTGAATATCTGAAGCAGCGCTTTGCGGCCGAGGCCGCCGGTGGCAACAGTAATACCGGCAGCAACATCGATACCGCTACCAAAAACAACACCGGTAACAATAATCAAAATGCGGAGGAGAATCGCCCATGAAGCGATGCGCCTACTCGTTACAGTTCTGGCTGCTGATCTGGCTGCTGTTCTGGCTGATTGGCAGCACTCTGGCCACAGCCGCAGAGTCGCCGCAGATAGACTATAAATTGTCGGAAGAGAAGGCGGTTCCCGGTCAGTCGATCTCCCTGTTCGTCACTATCCTGGTGCCCACCTGGCTGACCCAGCCACCGGATTTTCCGGAGTTCGACCAGCCCAATCTCTCGGTCACCCTTCCGGGGCGCTCATCCCTCGCGGTCAGTCGGGTCATCGACGGCGACACCTGGTCGGGTGTAACCCGCGAATACCTGATCGTCCCCCTGGCACCGGGTACCTACCGCCTCCCCGCTGGGGAAATCAAGGTGACCTACAAAAATCCCGAAGGCGACGGCGATTTACACAGTGCACTCAAACTGGCGCCGCCCCCCATTGCGGTCACCACGCCAAAAGGTGCGGAGGGACTGAGCCCGTTTATCGCCGCCCGGGACCTGACACTCGCTCAGGAGATCGACGGTGAACCGGAACAGCTGCGTGCAGGCGATGCCTTTTCCCGTAGCGTCACCGCTACCATTGAAGGCTCCACGGTGATGTTTATCCCGCAGTTGCTGGATAGCCACGCACCAGAGGGGCTCGCCGCCTACGCCGATGCCCACAAAGCCGAAGACAAAACCGATTCCCGCACCGACGAGACTACGGGCATCCGCAGCGAACGCATGACCTATGTGGCGGAAAGCGGCGTGCGTGGCACCCTGCCCGCCATCACCCTGCAGTGGTATGACCTGGACGATGGCCAGATCAAAACCAGCAGCGTGGACGCCATAAAAGTCCATGCCCGCGGCCCCAGCGCACTCGCGGGCACCAGCCTGTGGGAAAAACTTCTCATCCTCACTGGCGCAGCCCTGTTGATGTGGCTGCTGTGGCGATGGGCCATGCCCAGAATTCACGAGTACCAGACCGAGCGCACCCGACGTGCGGAAGCCAGTGGGTTAGCCGCCTGGCAGCGTCTATACACTGCCTGCAATGCACAGGATTACGCTGCAGTTTTACAAGCCGCTCACGAGTTTCGCCAGCGGGCACCAGCGGCGGCGCAGTCCTTGCAGCCGGCCCTGCTGACACTGGGTGCCATGCAATACGGTGATACCCCGGCCAGTGTTTCCTGTGCCGCCGCCTGGCATCAGCTGACCCAGGCCATCGAGTCACTGCGCCCCGATGCCGCCCGCATCCAGCGCATACCGCTCCCCCCGCTGAATCCGTGACAGAACCAACGCGTCAGCGTTTTCATCTGCCGTTACACACTTCTTTACATACGTCTTTACACACTTCTTTACAGCTGAGGCGGGAAAATCCGTCTAAGGTAAATGAAGGCGGCGTTATATACGCCACATCCTCGAGCAGTAAAGAGGAACATCTATGCAGATGCATGTCCGGATAACGCACTGGCTCGCCGCGAGCCTGGTCTTTATTTGTCTGATAGCCACTGCTTCGGCGCGCGCCGCGGATCCATTACCTTCCTGGAACGACGGGCCGACCAAAGAAGCGATCCTAGGGTTCGTGGAAAAGGTCACAAAGGCCGGATCGCCGGACTTTGTGCCGGAAAACCAGCGCATTGCCACCTTCGATAACGATGGCAATCTTTGGGCTGAGCAACCGGTTTATTTCCAATTGATCTATGCCCTGGATCAAGTCAAAAAAATGGCACCCCAGCATCCGGAGTGGAAAACCGAGGAACCGTTTGCCTCCATTCTCAAAGGCGACACCAAAAAGGTCATGGCCAGCGGCAAGGAGGGGCTGATGAAAATCCTCGCCGCCACCCATGCCAATATGACCGCGGAAGGGTTTCAAACGAACGTGGCCAGCTGGCTCAAAACCGCACGCCACCCCAAGACCAATCGCCCCTACAACGAAATGATCTACCAGCCCATGCTGGAGCTGCTCGACTACCTGCGTGCAAAAGGATTTAAAACGTTCATCGTCTCCGGCGGTGGGGTGGATTTTATGCGGGTGTTTGCGGAACAGGCCTATGGAATTCCACCGGATCAGGTGGTCGGCTCCAGTCTGAAAGCCAAATACGAAGTGCGCGACGGCAAGCCCGTCATCATCAAACTGCCGGAAATCAATCTGGTGGATGACAAGGAGGGCAAGCCGGTAGGCATTCACCAGTACATCGGCCAGCGGCCCATTTTTGCCTCGGGCAACTCCGACGGAGACTATCAAATGCTGGAGTGGACCACTGCCGGTGACGGCCCACGTTTCGGCATCATCCTGCACCATACCGATGGCAAGCGGGAGTGGGCCTATGATCGCGATTCCCACATCGGACAACTGAACAAAGGACTCGATGACGCCGGTAAAAAAGGCTGGACGGTAATCGATATGCAGAAAGACTGGAAAGTGGTTTTTCCCTTTAACGCTCAATAAACCAGAGCCCCATGAATCACCGCCCTGAACTTCATCCCTACACCAAACCCACGCAACAGCGTCGCCATCGGAAAATCCCGGAGGATTTTATGAAACGACTTTCAATACGCCGTTTACTCAAAGTGCCAATTTCGCTCACCGCCGCCGCCCTGCTGACGGTCTTCCATGGTGCGGCACAGGCACAGGAAAAGCCCAATATCCTGGTGATCTGGGGCGATGATATCGGGGTGTGGAATATCAGCGCCAACAGCAAAGGCATGATGGGATATAAAACCCCCAATATTGATCGGATTGCCAAAGAGGGCCTCGGCTTTACCGACTACTACGGCCAGCAGTCCTGTACGGCCGGGCGCGCCGCTTTTATGGGCGGCAATGTGCCGGTGCGTACCGGCATGACCAAGGTAGGACTTCCAGGTGCTAAAGAAGGCTGGCAAAAATCCGACGTTACCATCGCTGCGGTGATGAAAAGTCTCGGCTACGCCACCGGCCAGTTTGGCAAAAACCACTTTGGTGACCGCGACGAACATTTGCCCACCAATCACGGCTTCGACGTATTTTTCGGTAACCTGTATCACCTAAATGCGGAAGAAGAACCGGAAAATCGTGACTACCCGAAAGATCCGGAGTTTCGCAAGAAGTTTGGCCCACGGGGTGTGGTAAAGGCCACCGCCGATGGCAAGATCGAGGATACCGGCCCGCTGACCAAGAAGCGCATGGAAACCATCGATGAAGAGACTCTGGCCGCGGCCATGGACTTTATCAAGCAACAGGCCAATGCCGGAAAACCCTTTTTCGTCTGGTGGAATGCCACCCGTATGCATTTCCGCACCCACGTGAAGGAAGAACATAAAGGCCTGTCTGGTCCTACCGGCAACGAGTACCAGGACGGCATGGTCGAACACGATATGCACGTCGGCAAACTGCTCGATCTGCTGGATGAGTTGAAAATTGCCGACAACACCATTGTGTTCTATTCCACCGACAACGGCCCGCACTTCAACACCTGGCCCGATGCCGGCACCACCATCTTCCGCAGCGAGAAAAACTCCAACTGGGAAGGCGCCTACCGGGTACCCGCGTTTGTGCGCTGGCCGGGTAAATTCCCTGCCGGGAAAGTGCTGAACGGCATCGTCTCTCACGAGGACTGGCTGCCCACCTTTGCCGCTGCCGGTGGTAACCCGGATATCAAGAATCAATTGTTGAAAGGTACCAAGCTGATCGGCCGCACCTACAAAAACTATATCGATGGCTACAACCAGCTGGACTATCTCACCGGTAAAACGGAAGAGTCTCCCCGTCACGAGTTCATTTATGTGAACGACGACGGCCAGATTGTGGCCATGCGTTACGATGCCTGGAAAGCGGTCTTCCTGGAAAACCGCGGCAAGGCATTCGGCGTGTGGATGGAGCCCTTCACCGAACTGCGAGTGCCGCTGATTTTCAACCTGCGCCGCGATCCCTTCGAGCGCGCCCAGCACAATGCCAACACCTACTACGACTGGTTACTGGAACGGGCGTTTGTGCTGGTACCCTTGCAGCAGATGGCCGCGAAATTCCTGAAAACCATGGAAGAGTATCCACCCAGCCAGACACCCGGCTCCTTTAACCTCAAGAAGATTGAGGAGCAGCTGAGATCAGGCGCTGCGCATAGTAACTAGCGGATAATCCCGCAGAAAAAAAGCCCGCACAACTGTGCGGGCTTTTTCATTCAACCGATTCCCCGAGTCAGTTCCCGGTGGGCAATGGAATCTTGACACCCTCCTTCTCAAGCTGCTCCCGCACCCACTTAAAGCGCTGGTAACCACTGATCGTGATTGGCCCGGTGTATGTTTCACTCTGGAGTTTACGTGGTGGGTATTTGACGTAGGTCTTGACGAGGTCTTCGACCTCTTTACTGATCGTCACCATGGTCCAGGTGCGTTCGGTAAAGTTATTCATAAACAGGTCGTACCGCTCCTGGGGATCCTGCCACAAATCAAACACCTGAGGCACAGTGGCAACATACTTGGATTCGCCTTTCCAGCCCAGGTTAGTGTCTACCGCCATGCCACCGGTATGTGCTCCATCGTCACCACGCAGATTGAACACCGCCTTGTAATTGCCCACGCGCGCGGCACCGGGTGACAGCTCGTCCTCGGTAAAGTAGAACCAGGATGTGCGCGCGCTCTTGCCGCTTCCAGTCAGTAACGGCGTCATATCAACACTGTCAAAAATAATGGGCTGACCCTCGCGGTCCTGGCTCGGCAGCTGTACATCCGCGACCGAGGCGAAGGTAGCCATCAGGTCGAGACCGCCGGCAATATCATGGTTTCGCACGTTGGCCTTGATTTTCCCCGGCCAGACCGCGATCGCCGGTACGCGGTTGCCGCCCTCACGCACCGTACCTTTGGTGCCGCGAAATGGCGTATAACCCGCATCCGGGAAAACATCCTGCCAAGCACCGTTGTCCACGGTGTAAAACACCAGGGTATTTTTATCCAGTCCCAGCTCCCGAAGCTTGTCCATGACATGGCCGATACGGGTATCCAGCTCCACCACCGCATCGGCGTACTTGGACTTGGACATGGATGTGTGCTTGAACTCCGGTGCCGGCATATTCGGCTGGTGGTTCTTCATGAAGTTGATATTGATAAAGAACGGCGTGCCCGGGTCTTTCGCCGCATCTTCCAGGAACTCGAGACCGGATTTCTCTACATAGCTGTCAACGAACGGCAACCCAACCACACCTTTACCCGGCGTATTGTCGTACTGGCCATTTACTTTCCAGTCTTCCCTGGCGGTTTCTCCCGCATTACCGGAAAGAGATCCCTTGGTAACCTGTTTGAACATCGCCCTCAGTTTCGGATCCATGTCCGGGAACCAGGTGGGGTCAGCATAGGTGTAGGCATTCGCGTGATACAGGAACGCATGCTTCATCACATCGTAACCCTGGGCATTGGGCAGGGCATAATCAGATTCTCCCAGGTGCCACTTACCGGTGAAATACGTTTTGTAACCCGCAGTTTTCAACACAGACGCCAAGGTCCATTCCGCCTTGGGGAGACCGCCACCCTGCCCCTGGAATGCCACTGTCGTCATCCCGCTGCGATTGGGAATACGACCCGTCTGAATGGCTGCGCGGCCGGGTGTGCAGCTGGGTTGCGCATAAAACGAAAAGAAGGTCATGCCTTCAGCTGCCATGCGGTCAATATTTGGGGTCGGCATTCCGCGCCCCTCTCCACCACCATAGGGGCCAAGATCACCGTAGCCGGTATCGTCAGAAACGATCAGCAGAATATTGGGCTTGCCACTGGTGGAATTCGTGCGTGTGGTGGTTGGCACCGATTGGTTTGGCGCTGTCTGACTCGGCGCCTGCTGACTCATATCATCAGGATTTGATTGTGTGACGACGGGAGGCGGTGTCTGATCCTGTTGGGGATCGGCAACCGCCTGTGCTACGACCGGCAGACTTACTGCAATCTGTGAATCATCCTCGCTGCATCCGGTCAAAGCCAGAAGTACCAGGAACCCTGCAAATTGGAAACGCATGATGACCTCTTAGTGTTTTTCAAATCTTCCGAACTATTCCGCTACTTCATTTCCACCACGACCTTTTGAATCTCACCGGTAAACGCATTTGGCGGCTCATATTCATGGGTTACCGGCTGTCCGGTATCTTCGCCAATACCGAAGGTATCGATACCAAAACGTCCGGCAACGGTCTCGGGTACTTCTCCGGTGGCGACCGTCTCGCCGTTGACCTTGAGCGCCAGTTTCGCCGCGCCACCGGGCTTTTCGCCCTGGTAATCGAAGTCCACCTCAATAGTCGCGTCACCGGAAACGGCTTTGTCACCTTTCAAAGTGGTGTGCTTTTCAAAAAAGTTGTAATCAAATACCGGTACGCCGCTATCCAGATACAACACTAGCCCGGCGGCCACGCCACCTACGGCCAGGATCACCCCTTCGGTCTTGGCACCCTCGGATTTCACATTCGCGGTCAGGGTCCAGGAAGCGTTCTTCATGGAAGGGCCGGCCACTTCGGGAATACGGACAGCGCCCGGGTAATAGGTGTAGATTTTTGAATCGGGAATGGCACCCGGCACCGGTGGCTTGGGCATACCCAGCCGGCCCGCACCGCGGTCGTCCATCGGATACACCTCGTTGTCCTGTGCAGCCTGATCAAACTTTTGCTTCAGTTCGGCGAGCTTGTCAGGATTCTCCGCGGCGAGGTTATTGGCCTCGGAGAAATCCTCGTTAAGGTTATAGAGTTCCCACTCGTCTTTCTCCCAATTGCCCGGGGCCAGATCCTGGCGCCAGGGCAGCGTATGCTGCGCGTTTGCCTTCCAGCCATCGGCATACATGGAGCGGTTGCTGAATACCTCGAAGTATTGCTCGCCACGCCCGCTAAATTGCGGGTCACTGAAACTGGCGAGGAACGACTTGCCCACCAGCGGCTTCTGCTCGATACCGTTGACCGTATCCGGCATGGGTACATTGGCGGCTTCCAGAATGGTGGGTACCACGTCTACAAGATGCAGAAAGGCGACCCGCGGTTGGTCATCGTGTTTGATCTTGGCGGGCCAGCGGATCACCATCGGGTTGCGGGTACCACCCAGATGTGAGGCAACCTGCTTAACCCACTGGAACGGCGTATTGCCCGCCCAGGCCCAGCCGACCGGGTAATGGGGTTCCGATTCCGGCCCGCCCAGCTTGTCGAGATTTTCCAGGATTTCGTCCAGGGTCGTCGGCAAGCCGTTCAGGTTTTTAATTTCATTCATGGTGCCGTCGGGCCCACCCTCTGCGGATGCGCCATTGTCACCAACGATGTAGATCACCAGCGTGTTGTCGGCATCGGGTAATTCATCCACCGCATCAATAAGACGCCCTACTTCGTGGTCGGTAAAGGCAAAGTAACCGGCAAAGTTTTCAAACAGCGCGTTGTAGGCTTTCTTCTGGTCATTACTCAGGCTATCCCACGCGGGCACCCACTCCGGCCGCTCCGTCAGTTTGGTATCGGCGGGAATAATGCCCATTTTCTTTTGCTGCTCGAACACCTCCTCACGGTATTTATCCCAGCCCATGTCGAACTTGCCCTTGAACTTTTCACGCCACTCTGCGGTGACATGGTGGGGTGCGTGCATGGCCCCCGGGGCGAAGTACATAAAGAAGGGTTTATCCGGGGCAACGGACTTGGCAAACTTCATGCGGGCGATGGCGCGGTCGGTCATGTCGGTCATGAAGTGGTAGCCCTCTTCCGGGGACTTATCCGGCTCCACCGGCACGGTGTTCTCAAACAGCACCGGATAATACTGGTGCGTTTCACCAGCGTTGAATCCATAGAAATAATCAAAGCCGAGCCCCGTCGGCCAGCGATCGAAGGGGCCGGATACCGTCGCTTCCCAGTCCGGGGTATTGTGGTTCTTGCCATACCACCAGGTGCTGTAGCCGTTATCTTTCAAGATTTCAGCAATAGTGGCGGTGCTTTTCGGAATATAGGCCGAATAGCTGGGAAAGCCCGTTGCCCACTCCATCAGGAAACCACTGCCCGACTGGTGATGGTTGCGCCCGGTCAACAGCGCCGCGCGCGACGGGCCGCAGATCGCCGTGGTATGGAAGCGGTTATAGCGCAGCCCCTGTGCGGCCAGCTCATCCAGATTGGGTGTGGGGATCAGCCCACCGAAGGTGGACGTTTGGCCAAAGCCGACGTCATCCAGAAGAATGACGATCACATTGGGCGCGCCCTTAGGTGCGGTGGGAACCTGTTGCCAGCTGGATTCGGATTCCTTGTAGGTCTTGCCGATCTTGCCTTCAAACGGTGACAGGTCATTGGGCAGATTTTTCCGGTCCGGCCAGGAAGCGCTGTCGGACGCCACCGAGCTGCTCGCTGATTTATCGTCAACAACGGCAATCGGTTTTGCATCCTCGCTGATCGCGCTTTTCGGCGCCTGCGTATCTGACGCCGGTGGCGCGGCATCTCGAGAGCAACCGGCTACTGCGAGGGACAACGCCAGTACCGACAAAGCGGCAGAAAAAAATTTCATCACAGTTATCCTTCCTTGGATTTTTTCTGGCTCATTCAGGGAATCTGAACAATACCAGGCTATACAACCATCCAAACAAGCTTACGGCGTATACCAGATCGGCGATGACCAGGCGCGCTGGCGAATGGTCTTGGGTAATTCCTCGGGATGCTCAACGCCGGCCTTTTTCGCGTCGTACATACTCCAACGGCACACCGGATTTTCCAGCACGCGGGCGTAGTAAAAGGCATGTTCTGCCGGGTCAAAGTCAGGATCCGTCCAGGTGGCCGCCAGTTGCGCGTCACCTTTGTCGGAGCTGATGGAGCAGTCTTCCAGATTAACGGTGGCGCCGTTGTCGGGGCACTGATGCGTTTTGGGATCCGGCTTTGCGCCGTCAGAGCAAGCGACGTCATAGGTCATTTCTTCCAGCTTGTCGTCCGCTGTGCGCCAGCCCTTGATGATTTGCAAACGAGCCAATGGAGCACTGTTGGGGTCCCGTTGCGCCCACAACATCAGCGTCGGCGCCTTGCCTTCCGGAGCTTCACCCAGATCGCCGCCCTGGGGCACACCACTCTGGTAACCAATTTCTACCCAATTGTTTTTCGTAGCCATGTCAGCGGGAAAACCGTAACCGGCGAACATCCGGATCTTGGTACGGGTACCACTGGTACCGAAGGTTTCCTTACGGTATAGCGCGTCCCAGATGCCCTCGCGTGTATTGCTTTCGGCCCAGACGCCCGCAATCCCGCCCGGGTTGTATAGCTTGGTAGGGTCGTCCTCGGCCTTCAGGCCCATCGCGAGTGCTGTAGGGTTCGGCTTGAGTCCCAGGCGTACTTCTGGAGCGCCGTCGTTATTGGCGTAATGCCCCTCGAAATCACTCTCGGTGGTATCACTGGGGGTACCGTTGTGGTTGTCGGTGGAGGCGATGATGCCCTGCTTGAACGGATTTACTCCCATCTTCGCCTGGTGACGCAGACCAAATATCAGGCCATTGCGCACTAATCCGTAGTCGTTGGTGCAGCCGGCAGTGTTTTCGCCCTCACATTTTGGGAACACCATTTCAAAGTTACAGGCCTCGTCCGTGGTCATGATCCCGGTCTGGCACTCGGAGTTGCCCTTCACCTGCATAACCTCTACCAGACGATCCATGCGTTCACGACGCTCGACAATGTCCTGAGTCCACTCGGAGCCGTCACTATTTTTTCCCCAGTAGAGGCGCCCCCAGTAAAAGTTCGGGTTGTGGGGAATGGTCAGCACCTGGCATTCTCCAGTGCAATTGGTTTCCAGCCATTTATGCAGCTCTTCTCCGGTACCCTCAAACGCAGAAAACACCGTTTTCGGTACCTTGGCACTGCGGAAAATGACATTGCGGTGCATCATGCCGCCACCGCCCTCCGGCGCGTTGGCGGAAAATTCGAACGCGACCAGGGATGTGAACTTGCCCGGTTCGTAGTTTTCAGCCGCCGCCTGCTGAATGCGGCCCCAGGGGCCGGTCACCGCGTCCACGCAGGTTTTGCCATCTTCGCCGCACAGATCCGCAAGACGCTTGGCCGGCGACTTTGAGATACCTGCGAATATTTCCTCGAAATATTTGATCTCGTTCGCACGCATCCCCTTACAGGTTTCCGTGTCGTAACCTTTCATTTCCGGGTTGGTGCAGATTTCGTATTCACCCAACGCCTCCGCATGATCGGTAATGGCGACAAAGTCCAGGGGCGAAATGATCTTCTTCTCCACACCGGTGGGCAGCTTTATCGTCTCCCCCTTGGCAAAGCGATAAGCCATAAAAGGGTCATTCAGGGCATTGCCGAAGATATAGGCATCCAATGAATAAGCCGTATGGATGTGAAGCTCGCCGAAGTAGGCGTCACGCAGTGGATTAGTGGGCACCTCGCTGCTGCCCCCTGCCTTGTTTACCGGAGTCGTCGTGGCGTCTGTCGGTATCGGCGTATCATTCGTTTCAGCGGTTTCGACGCTTTCAACCTCTGCCGTAGCATCCAGCCCGATTGATTCTTCCACTTTTTTGGGATCAGATTTATTGCTACAAGCGCCTAGTAAAAGCACCGCCAGAACGCAGATGCTGTATCGCACAGTAACACCTCATTTAACTAATATTTTTTCGGGCAACGTGAATCAAGGGGTATACCAAATAGGGCTGGAGAAGGCGCGCTCTTGCTGAACCATAGGCACCTTTTTATCCATCTCAATCTTGTTTCTCACCTTGTCGTACAGGGTCCAGCGGGGCGTGGGAATCTGTAGTACCCGCACGTAATACACAGCTTTATGCGCGGGATTGAACTCTTTGTCTTCGAAGTAACCGATTAACTGCGCATCGCCGATATCATCGGTGTACTTAGCGGTTTTCTTGTCTACCGTAGTACCCACATGCTGGATATGACCCTGGCTGTCCAGCTTGCGATTGCCCGACCACTTCACGTTGTAGACTTTTTCGTGGGTGTTTCCACTGCCATCCACCCAGCCTTTGATAATTTGAATACGATCCAGGTTTGCGCCTTGCGGGTCTTTCATGGCGGCAACGAGGAATTTGATTCGCTTGGTACCCTTATCGCCTTTCAGTTTGCCCCCCATTGGGACGCCTTTTTCATAACCGCGTTTGACCATATCCGCTTCGGCATCTTCCGGGCTGAAATCGAAACCACCGAAAAAGCGCAGGGTCATACGTGGGCCAGTGGTGGCAAACGTCTCCTTGCGCATCATGGCGTCCCAGATGGCTTCACGGGTATTTTCAGCCGCCCAGACCCCCATACTGCCGGAAGCCGCCATTTCCCAGCCCATGTAGACGTCGGTCGGCCCACTTAACAGGGGGAAGTCCCAACGGGTCTTGTTGCTGGGCTCAAGGGTTTTGAACTTGCCAAAGAAATTGTCGTCGTCCGGTGTGGACAAACCCGTGTGGGTATCTGTGCCGGCATTGGCACCGTACTGGAAGGGGTTGGTTCCGAGTTTATCTTCAAGCCGCATACCGGCCTTGAGGGCCGGGCGCCAGTATTCATATTTGAACGAGCCCGGTGGTTTGGGTTTTAAAATCAGATTGCCGCGGTCCCACAGATCCCAGTCGGAAAACTCGTCTTCCGGTGACAGGCTGGGATGGGATTCACTCTGCCCCTTGATCTGGGTGACTTCATACAGTGGCTCGTAGCGCGCGCGCATTTCCGCCCACTCTTTGGTCATGGGCGAGCCATCGAAACGCTTCTCCTCAAACATACGGCCATTGGACATATTGCCGTTGTGGGGAATGGCCAGCACCCGGCCACCGGTCTTGTCTTCGTAGGCTTTCATCCAGGCCCAGAGCTTTTCCGGGTCCTGGGTTTCGAAGGTGGTCAGAGGGAGTAAACTGCGGGTTTTACTGGCATCGTCACGGAAGATCACGTTGCGGTGCAAGTTGTCGCCACCATCCGCATTCACCGTCCATTCGTAGGCGATAAATGTGGTGAACTCACCGGGCTTATTGTACTTCTCGGCGGCATCAACGGTTTTCTCCCAGGCCGACTTCATCCACTTGGGGTCCATCACTTCCTTCGGTAACTTGCCTTCCGATTGCAGCACAATCAGCTCACTCTTGGCGTCCGCCGCCTTTTTTTCATCGCCGGAATTGAGAGCCTCGTTCCAGCGCTTCAGCGTCGGGTCCGCCATCATTTCCGGATTACCGGCTATGAGCTCATTGATTACGCCCATACCATCGGAATGGTCGGTAATCATGAACCAGTCATAAGGCCGACTGAGCCTGGTCGGGAGGCCAGTATTGGATTTCACTTCTTCGCCCAGGGCAAACCGATAGGCATCTTCCGGTGAGAGAATGGCACCATCCATTCCCGCATCGGCAGACCAGCCGGTGTGTACATGAGTATCGCCAAAATACGCCTCGGTCGGGTAAGACGTATTGGTCGGCCGCGAAGTCCGGGACGACGGCGCCGCTTCGGGCATAGGCGCCTTGCCTGTCGTGTCCGACACGGGGCCATCCGCGGTACCCAGTTCCTCGTCCACCAGGGTCCCACCTTTCCCGCCCGAAGCGTCATTCGCGGCCTGGTCTTCGCGATCTCCGCCACACGCCGACAGTGCAATGACCGCCACCAATACGGATAAAGACAAACCGTGCTTGTTCATTTTTTAGCTTCCCTAGCAAAAGAATCTTTAAATAACTTTGCCTCGAACTGATGCCAGTAACGGGGCAGAAAATTACGCTGTAAATGGGTGTCCAGCGATCACACGCTAACGCTGCTGATGCGCCAGTGAATTGATCAGCTTACTGACCTCGTCGACCTGCACCGACATACTCTCCTGCACCGGCGGAAACTCCTGGAAACTTTTGACAAATTTCTGAATCTCCCCAGCGGCTGGCCCCGATGTCCAGCTGCGGTTTTCCGCCCACTCGTCGTAGCCGCGCGCATCGATGAAACGTTCAAACGGGTCGAGTTTCAGGTTGATAATATAGGGCGTGGTTAAGGGTATCTGGCTGGCACGGAACCACTCTTCCTGATCGATAAACAGAAACTTCCAGTCGCCATGCCGCATACCATGAAAGGTAGTTTCGGTGAAGTAGAAGAATTCCTTACGCTTCGTTTTTCCTTGTTTCAACAGTATGTCGGTCTGGTCGTAGCCATCGAGATGCACCTTGAAGTTTTTGTCGCCAACCTTGGCGCCTGACAGCAACTTTTCTTTGATGTTGCTCTCGCCAACAATGGACAGGATGGTGGGAACCCAGTCTTCCATCGCCATAAATTCACCGGCGGAAACACCGGCGGGGATGTGCCCTTTCCAGCTCACGAGCATGGGAACACGAAAGCCGCCTTCCCAGCCACCGACACCTTTTTCTCCGTGGAACGGCTGATTGCCACCATCCGGCCAGGAATTCGACGCGGCGCCGTTGTCAGTGGAGAACATCACCAGGGTGTTGTCTGCCACGCCAAGCTCGTCCAGCAAATCCAGCAACTCGCCGACGATATCATCCAGTTCCATCATGCCGTCGGCGTAGATGCCGTAGCCGCTTTTTCCCTGATACTTCTTGTTCAGATTCGTCCGGTAGTGCATGCGCGTTGTGTTGTGCCTCACAAAAAATGGCTTTCCGGCTTTGACCGACTCGGTAATAAAACGCTTGGATTGTTCGAGCACTTCCCAGTCGAGATTGCGCTGGCGCTCCTGACCCCAGGCGCCCATGTCCTCGATTTGCTGCTTGCCATCGGACTGTGCCTTGGCGTGCACAACCCCACGCATTTTCAGCCCGTACTGCTTTTGTATTGCCGGGTCTTTCGGGTAATCGTATTGCTCGGGATATTCACCCGCATTCAGGTGATAGAGAATGCCAAAGAATTCATCAAACCCGTGCGCCGTTGGCAGGTGCTCATCCCGGTCACCCAGGTGGTTTTTTCCGAATTGGCCAGTGACATAACCGTGTGGCTTGAGCAGCTCCGCCATCGTCGGTGTCTCAGCTTTGATGCCCTGTTCGGCGCCAGGCAGACCAACGGTACTGAGACCGATCCGCATGGGATACCGACCGGTAATAAACGACGCCCGCCCTGCGGTGCAGGACGCATGGGCATAGTGATCCATGAAAATCATGCCGTCTTTGGCAATGCGATCGATATTAGGGGTCGAGCCTCCCATCATTCCGCGGTGGTAGGCGCTGACATTCCACATACCAATATCATCACCCCAGATAATGAGTATATTGGGCTTTTCCGCGGCACTGACGACCAGTGCCGCCACGCACAGATAGAGGGCGGCTACACACTGGCACAATGTTTTCATTATTACCTCTGAAGAACATTAAATTTATTGAAGGCCTTCCGGAATCCGGCTGAAGGAAGTATAGGCACCGAATATTCCCCCAACGGTTAATTGGCGGCGAAGGCTCTCCTTTTGAAAATAGGATAAAGTTTCAGGGCTTCTATAATCAGCTGTCGCCAAGAGACCGCGAAATACGATAATTTGGGCACTGTTTTCGAACATCAGTGATCACCACTCAGCCAGCATTAAGGGGAAACCATGGCTCAGGGTTCAAAGAAAGCCGTTCTATACGCCATTTGTGTCAACGCAATCATCACCGTCTTGAAAGGAATTGCCGCAATGGCCACTCATTCCGCGGCAATGATGAACGAAGCGGTACACAGCCTGATGGACACCCTCAACCAGGTGTTCCTGTTGATCGGCCTCAAACGCGGCAGCCAGCCCGCCGATACGCAGTACGCCTTCGGGCACGGCCAGAAGAAATACCTGTGGAACCTGTGGAGCGCCATCGGCCTTTTTTCCATCGGCTGTGGCCTCGGTCTCGCCCATGCCTGGCACGCCTGGCACAATCTGGGACACATCCAACGCCCCGAAGCCATATCCGTGTTCGGCATGGAAATTGCGCCTATCTGGATTTCAGCGGTGGTGCTGGTCATCGCCTTCCTGCTGGAAGGTTATGTGTTAATGGTGGCAGGGAAAGAATTTCTCTCGCGCATGCGTGCGGAAGGTAAGCGCAACCCCTTCCGCTACCTCGCCGATGCCGATGACCCGACACTAATTGCCGTACTGCTGGAGGATTCCATCGCAGTGACCGGGGTGATTCTTGCCGCCACCGGTATCGGCATGACCCAGTCTACCGGCAACCCTATGTGGGATATCGGCTTCTCTGTATTGATTGCCCTGATGCTCGGGTTTACCGCGATCTTTCTCGGAAAGATCAATATGCGCTACCTCACCAATATTCGCGATAAGGACGCCGAGCGCGCCTTCCATGACATCGTCAAACATCATCGCGAGGTAGAGCGCTATCACGACCTGCGTTCGGTGATCGTCGACGACACCCACACCGTGGTCGTGGCGGAAGTTGAACTGCGGGAAGAAGTATTGATGCGGGATATGCGGGAGCGGATTAGCAATCACGAGCGCCAGCTCCTGGAGCGAGTGCCGGAACACCGGCGCACCGGGGCCGTACTGGAATATGCGGAGACCCGCGCAATTGTGCAGGCGACACTGGAGGCAACCGAAGAGCTGATTGATGAGCTGGAAACCGAATTGAAACAGCGCTGCCCCAGGGTTTTCCATCTCACGATTGAAATTGACGGCATAGCGCCACCGTCGAAACTGGACAACCCGCAGCAATTAAACGAGGGACTGTGAGGCTCCACCGATACGCTATGGATGCCTCAATAAAATGACAGTGCCGGCTTCAGGCCGGCGCTATTTCGGCGGTAACGAACCGGCAAATTCCACGCCTTTATTTACCCAACCATTCAGGTCTTCGACAATCGCATCTTCTTCGACATAGACCATGCCTTTGAGGGGTCTGCCGGTGTAATCCATTGGACGTGTGTAGCGCTCACCCAGTGCATCCTGGTAGTTGTCTGGCCCCACCCGGACCATCAGTTCTTCGCCCACCACACCACAGGCCATATTGCCGTTGAGCATAAAGGCCAGGCCACCGAACATCTGCTTTTCACTCAGGCCATCGCTCTCTTTCAGCAGGTAGCGCACTTTCTTCGCCAGCTCTTCGTTGTAAGCCATTACTCACTCCTTCCTTTATAAATTCTGTCGTGGAAAATCAGGCAGCCGGTGCCGCACCGGGTTTTCGGGTGCAGGTTCAAATAGGCTTGGATAGGTTCGCGTGCGCAGGTGTAGCAGGTGTATAGGGAGATGTAATTCTTCTGACTGGCAAAATCGTTGTGCAACGCCTGAATACGCTCACTACGCTTGGGAGGGAGCAGGCTAATATACTCAGCAAGTAGTTGCGGAATCTGCGCCATGCGAGAAAATTTTTTGCCATTATCGTTGTAAGTGTAGCAAAGAATATGAAAGGCGCCGGCTGGCAGGAGATTTTCTCCCCTACCCGCTATCCGGCCAGGTCATTGACGGGGTTATGAGCCGCTAACGGCGGTCAATCGAGCATTTCCAGGCGGCCGCCATTGAGGTGATACATGGCGCCGACAATCTTGAGCTTGCCCTCTTTCTCCAGCGCAGAGAGGATTTCGCTCTCATCGCGGATTTCATTCATCGCCCGGCGTACATTGCTGGCCGCGACCAGGTCGACAAACTCGTCATTCTTGCTGCTACGGTCACCGTCATAGGCGGTGGCCTTTACCGCTGGTTTGATTTCATCCAGCAACTGGGTGAGCTTGCCCATTTTTACACCATCAATGGCGCCTTTCACTGCGCCACAGGCGGTATGCCCCATCACCAGAATCACCTTGGCACCAGCCGCCGCGCAGGCAAACTCGAGGCTGCCAACCACATCGTCATTACAGATATTGCCGGCCACCCGGGTATTGAAGGATTCACCCAGCCCCATATCCAGCAGTATTTCAGCCGGCGTCCGCGAGTCGATACAGCTGAGAATGGCCGCTGCCGGATATTGCCCGGTGGCACTGGCGCGCTTCTGGGCCAGATAATCGTGCTGCTGCATTTTGCCATTGCGAAAGCGTTCGTTGCCCTGCTTCAGCATTTGAATCACGTCGTCTGGGCTCATGGCATCGCGCGCCTCTTTACTCAGCGCCGCGGCGTAGCTCACTCCGGAAAAGCCCGTAAGCCCGACACCGGCAGCCATGCCCACTGCGCCAGCGCCGAGCGCGGCTTTTAACAGGCCTCGTCGGGAAGTATCCGGTGACTGGCTGGAATGCGTTTCCGTGGGTTTTCTGTTCATGCTTCGCCTCGTCTACAAAGCTCGTATACAAAGAAGGATATTACCGGCCTCGGCGGCGGCACTCCTTTGAGCGTAGACGATTCTGGCGTCATTGAGCCCCATTCAAGGAACTTGCCTCAACCATCAGATCCGCGAGACTTGAACAACGCCCGCACCGGATACAACAGCTGTCCGAGATAACTGCGGGGCAGGCGCACGGTGGTCCCATACTCTGCAGGCCAGTGCTGCTCAGGCATGTGGTAGGTATTAAAAAGACGATCAAACAACACCGTATGCGCGGAATAATTGGTATCGATGGCGGGCTTTTCCGAGCTGTGGTGCCAGTGGTGGAATTGCGGCGTGACGAAAATGTATTTCAGGGGACCGAAGGAAAACCGCAGGTTACTGTGAATCAAAATCGCCTGCAGTGCTGCAAAGGCAACGTAGATATCCAGTGCCGCCTGGCCTGCGCCCAACAGGTACAGAGGTACCATTACCATCGCACGCTCGGAAAAGACCTGGATAAAATGCCCTCGTGATCCGGCCAACCAGTCCATGCTCTCTACCGAGTGGTGCACCGCGTGCACCGGCCAGAGCACGCGTACCTCGTGATACAGACGATGTTCCCAGTAAAGTACAAAATCGGCGCAGATGATGATCAAACAGACCTGCAGCAATACCGGCACAGACTGCACCGCTTGTTGCACACTCTCACTCACCGCCCAGTGGAAATGACTGGCATGGTAGTTGCCATAAATCAGGATGGCGGAAATCATCAGGTGATTGAAACAGAAATAAAAAAGGTCCAGCCCCCACTCGTCCCGCAAAATCACCTGGTTACGGTATTTGGGGAACAGCTTCTCCAGCGTCATGAACACAGCAACCGAACCAAGAAAGGCAAGGATCAGCCAGTCAATCCCCAGTGACAGACGCACCGGTTCCACCGGCCCCACAGGAATATCGTAGCCACCAAACACAAAACCCAGCGACGTCAGCGCGATGCCAGCGAGGCCCAGCCGTTTGTGACGGTTAAGGAACAAGGTCAGCAAGCCGAAAAACAGGGAAAAGTACATGCCGTACTTGAGGACCTGCTGAAGAAAGGCCGCATCGTAAACCTGGCGCAATTCAATCGTAGTGAGATAAGCCGGATAGCGGTAAGCCAGCACCGCCAGCAAGCTCAAAACTCCGAGTGTTACTGACAGGTATCCACTGATTTTTCCTTCCCCCCAGCGAAATTCACTGCTTCGATCCAGTGGAACCCGCCGCTTCCGGTATTGATATTCTGCTTCCATCAGACGTCCCTGTTTGAATATGACTTTTCGAATTGCGCGAGATAGTACTACCGAGCTGTGATGCGATACCAGTTTGCTACTTAACAGCCAACGGAAGATGGTTTAAGTTCTGCCCCCCTGATAGTTCGACAAGAATGATTGAGTAGCCCGCCGTATGAACACGCCCCGATTTTTCGCCAGCAGCCAGGCAATTCGCCTGGGCGCCATCTTACTGAGCATCCTGGCACTTCCCCTCACGGCTACGGCCGCATTCGCCACCGGCTATCAACCGCTAGGCCAGACGTGCGATGGGTTGCCTCAACTCCCCGTCGGCACCATGCCGGGCACCTGCCTCGGGCTACTGGCAGGCACCGACTCCGGAGATGCCTTTATCAAGCCCCGCAAAGCTCTGGAGCTCCCCGAAGGTAACCAAATTCTGGTTACTGACATGGGCGGCTGGGGCGGGGGTAAAGGCATCCTCTGGCTGCTTGAATACAAAGAAGACGGTTATAGACAGCGGAAACACACGCGCAAACTCATTACCGGAATGAACCTGCCCCACGACATCAAGCTCGGCCCTGACGGACTGATTTACGTGGGTGAAGCCAATCAAATTACCCGCTTCCAGCTTCAGGGTGACCAAGTGATCCAGCGGGAAACGGTAATCGATGGCCTGCCCTACACCGCCGGCGACCACCTGCACCCACTGACCAGTTTTGTCTTCCTGCCCGGCGGCGACCTTCTGGTAAACGCGGGCTCGAAAACCGATGACTGCGGCCTGAGTTCCGAACAACAAACCTGTAGCGAACTCAACACCACAGGTCTTCGCCGCTATCGCTATCAGGCAGAGCGCAACCAGTGGGCCGGTGACTTCACGCTGTATGCCACTGGCCTACGCAATTCCATGGCCCTGGTGGTACACCCCAGCGGTACCGTACTGCAGGGAGAAAACAGCACAGACTTTAAAGACGCCGAGGAGCCCTATGAAGAAATCAATGTAATCCAGCCTGGCGGTTTCTACGGCTGGCCTTACTGTTTCAACCGGCGGTTGAGCGTCGGTAAAGACAGCGCGCACTGTGATCGCCCGGACTACGTCGAGCCCTACAGCCTGATGCCTCCCCACGTGGCCCCCCTGGATATGCTGTATTACGACGGTGATTTACTGCCCTCGTTAAAAAATCAATTACTGGTCAGCTGGCACGGCTATCGGGTGGTGGGTAACAGACTGGTCAGCTACGCGACTTCCTCCGACGGGCTGCCGCAACTGACGGAGCGGGTTACGTTCAATCGCGATCCCATCGCCCCCGCGCAGGTATTCACCCAACACACCATGGCCCCCCGCGGCGGCTCCAGTGCCGATGCGCAGCACCAGGAAGTGATTGGCCGATGGAATAAGGTCGATGGATTGCGACCGGAAGGCGCGCCCGTCGGCTTGCTGCAACTGAAAGACGGCTCGCTGCTGATCGTCGATGACAAAAACGCGGCGCTATTGCGCCTCTCCCGCGGGGAAGCCTATACGGGAGTCAGCCAACAACAGCAGCTTGCACAGATCGACGGAATACATTTCGACGGGGCGACACGGCAGCTGCTGCTGAACAATTGCACCGGTTGTCACCTGGAGCTGCAGGGGAACCCTGGAGAACTGCTCAACCGGATTGACGGTTGGCTGCAGAAAAAAGACGGCGCGACGCTGCTGGAGCAAAAACTGACCAGCGACTCCGGGTTTATGCCACCCACCGGCAAGCTGAATCGTCGCGATATTGCGACCATCCTTTCGTCATTGAATAAAGACGATTGATCGCACGCACAAACTGAAATCTGGCAAACATTTCTGCAGATACAAAAAAACCGCTCATCAGAGCGGTTTTTTTTTGTTTTATGCCGACATGGATCTGTGATCAGTCGACAAATACCCGCGCGTTGCGGAACAGGCGCATCCAGCCGGAATCCTCCTGCCAGTCGTCCGGGTGCCAGCTGTTGCTGACCGCACGGGCGACGCGCTCCGGGTGCGGCATCATGATGGTGACGCGACCGTCTTCGGAACACAGAGAGGTAATACCGTTGACCGAGCCGTTGGGGTTGGCCGGGTAGGTTTCGGTAATCTGCTGGTTGTTGTTCAGGAAACGCATGGCGATAGTGCCGGATTTTTCACAGGCCTCCAGCGCTTTCTGGTCTGCAAATTCCACACGGCCTTCACCGTGGGCCACCGCCACCGGCATGTAGGAACCGGCCATGCCCTTGAACAGTACCGACGGGGATTCTTCCACGCCCACTAACGCAAAGCGCGCTTCGTACTGCTCGGACAGGTTGCGCACAAAGCGCGGCCAGTGATCGGCACCCGGGATCAATTCCTTGATCACGGAGAACATCTGACAGCCGTTGCACACGCCGAGACCGAAGGTGTCCTTGCGGTTGAAGAAGCCTTCAAACTGATCGCGAGCGCGGTCGTTGAACAGGATGGTTTTGGCCCAACCTTCACCGGCACCCAGCACGTCACCGTAAGAGAAGCCACCACAACCCACCAGACCCTTGAACTGGTCCAGTTCGACACGGCCACTGAGGATATCGCTCATGTGCACGTCGACGGCGTTGAAGCCGGCGCGGTGGAAGGAATGTGCCATTTCCACCTGGCTGTTGACGCCCTGCTCCCGCAGGATGGCAATCTTCGGACGCACACCTTTCTTGATATAAGGTGCCGCGATGTCCTCGTTGATGTCGTAGCTCAGGCTTACCGACAGGCCCGGGTCCTGCTGTGCCGTCTTGGCAATGGCATCGAACTCCTGCTTGGCACAGTCGGCGTTATCGCGCAGGGACTGGATGCGGTAGCTGGTCTCAGACCAGATCTGCTGCAGCTCAGCGCGCTTGCGGTTGAAGATCTGCTTGCCGTTACGGGTAATGCGCAGCTGCTCTTTGTCGTTCAGTTCACCGATCTGGTGGGCGGGAACACCCACCGCCGCAAAACGCATCACCAGCATTTCCGCTTCCGACGCCGGTACCTGCAGTACCGCACCCAGCTCTTCGTTAAACAGCGCGGCAATAGGATCGTCACCCAGGTCGAAGACTTCCACATCGACACCCACACGGCCGGCAAAGCTCATTTCCGCCAGGGTGGCGAACAGGCCGCCGTCGGCGCGGTCGTGGTAGGCAATGACTTTTTCTTCTTCCAGCAACTGCTGCATGACTTCGAAGAAGGCTTTTAAGCGTTTGGCGTCATCCAGGTCAGCGGGCTTGTCGCCCAGCTCGTTGTATACCTGCGCCAGGCAGGAGGCGCCGAGGCGGTTTTTACCCGCACCAAGGTCCACCAGGATCAACTCGCTCTCGCCTTTCTTGGTGCGGCGCAGTTGCGGGGTCACCACTTTGCGCACATCCGATACCGGCGAGAAGGCAGAAATTACCAGCGACATAGGCGCGGTAACGGCCTTGTCTGCACCACCGTCGTTCCAGGCGGTACGCATGGACATGGAGTCTTTGCCGACCGGGATGGTGATATTCAGGTCCGGGCACAGCTCCATACCGACCGCTTCCACGGTGCGGTACAGTTTTTCTTCCTCGCCCGGGTGGCCGGCGGCGCACATCCAGTTGGCGGAAAGTTTGATGTCGGACAGCTGCTTGATCGGGGTACAGGCGATGTTGGTGATGGCTTCACCCACCGCCAAGCGACCGGACGCGGGGGCATCCAGCAGCGCTACCGGGGTGCGCTCACCCATGGACATGGCTTCGCCCTTGGTGCTGTCGTAGGCCACGGTGGTCACGGCGCAGTCTGCTACCGGCACCTGCCAGGGGCCAACCATCTGATCTCGGCTCACCTGGCCAGTTACGGTACGGTCGCCGATCGTAATCAGGAAGTTCTTGCTGGCCACGGTGGGCAGGCGCAGTACGCGCTCGGCGGCTTCGTTCAGGTCGATGTTGCTGGTATCGAACGCCGTGGTCGCTACCTCTACCTTGCTCGCCTCGCGGTGCATTTTCGGCGGCTTGCCGAACAGCACGGACATCGGCAGGTCTACCGGCTTGGCATCCAGTTGCTTGTCATTCAGGGTCAGGTGTTTCTCGCTGGTGGCCTCACCCACAACAGCGAAAGGCGCGCGCTCGCGCTCGCAGATCTGCTGGAAGCGCTCCAGGTCGCCCGGCATCACGGCCAGAACGTAGCGTTCCTGGGATTCGTTACACCAGATTTCCAGCGGGCTCATGCCCGGCTCGTCAGAAGGCACATTGCGCAGCTCGAAGTTGCCACCGGTGCCGCCGTCTTTTACCAGCTCCGGGAAGGCATTGGACAGGCCGCCGGCGCCCACATCGTGAATGAAGGCGATCGGGTTCTTGGCACCCAGCTGCCAGCACTGGTCGATGACCTCCTGACAACGGCGCTCGATTTCCGGGTTCTGGCGCTGTACCGAGGCAAAGTCCAGATCTTCCGAGCTGGAGCCGCTGGCCATACTGGAAGCGGCACCACCACCCAGGCCGATCAGCATCGCCGGGCCACCCAGCACAATCAGCTTGGCACCGGGCTGGAATTCAGGCTTGTCGACATGCTCTTCGCGGATGTTGCCGTAGCCACCGGCCAGCATGATCGGCTTGTGGTAGCCGCGGCGCTCGCCATTGAAGTCTTCCTCGAAGGTACGGAAGTAACCACAGATGTTGGGGCGACCAAATTCGTTGTTGAAGGCGGCACCACCGATGGGACCTTCGATCATGATGTCCAGCGCGGTCACAATGCGCTCTGGCTTGCCGTAGTTCACTTCCCAGGGCTGCAGGTAGCCCGGGATCTGCAGGTTAGACACGGTAAAGCCGGTCAGGCCCACTTTGGGCTTGGAGCCACGGCCCACAGCGCCCTCGTCACGGATTTCACCGCCGGCACCGGTGCCAGCACCGGAGAATGGCGCAATGGCAGTCGGATGGTTGTGGGTTTCCACCTTCATTAATAGATGGATGGCTTCCTGGCTGAATCCGTACTCTTTGGTTTCCGGATCGGGATAGAAGCGCCCAGCCTCGTGACCGACCACCACCGCGGCGTTATCCGCGTAGGCAGACAGCACGTCCTCGCCACCCAGGCGGTAGGTGTTCTTGATCATGCCGAACAGGGAGTGCGGCATCTCTTCGCCGTCGATAGTCCAGCTGGCATTGAAGATCTTGTGACGGCAGTGCTCGGAGTTCGCCTGGGCGAACATCATCAACTCCACGTCGGTGGGGTTGCGCTCCAGCTCTTCAAAGCTGGTCATCAGGTAATCGATTTCGTCGTCGGCCAGGGCCAGGCCCAGGCTGACATTGGCGCCTTCCAGCGCCTCGCGACCGCCTTCCAGGATGTCCACACTGCCCATGGGGCGTGCATCTTCCACTTGGAACAGTTGTTCCGCCTGTTCGAGCGTACCGTAAACGCTCTCCACCATGCGGTCGTGCAATGCAGCCGCCAGCTCGCCCCATTCAGCCTCGGTTAATTTGACACCGGTAATGTAGTAGGCAAGACCCCGCTCCAGGCGGTGGATCTGGGTCAGGCCCGCGTTGTGCGCAATATCCGTGGCCTTGGAGGACCAGGGTGAAATGGTGCCCGGACGGGGCACTACCAGCAGCAGCGCGCCTTCCGGCTGGTGCTTCTCCTCGGTGGGGCCGTACTGCAGCAGGCGCTCCAGCAGCACCTGATCTTTTTTGCCGAGTTTTTCACTGTCGGCAAAGTGCACGAATTCGGCGTACACGTCAGCAATGGCAGGCTGCAGCGCGCGAAGTTGAGTAAGGAGTTTTTGATGGCGAAATTTCGACAGTGCAGGAGCACCACGCAGAACTAGCATCGCGGGAGTAGGCCTCTTCTCTGGATTTGAGCACCTGTGGGGCGGCAGCATTCGGGCTATGGCCGATCAATGCAAGGTCTAGAAAAAGGTCTAGAGAGTACCGCACAGGGACTGAAGGGTATCGTGAGCGCGCGCATTGTACCTGAAGCACCGCCGCTCCAACACTGCCATTAGTGCAGTAAAGATGAAGGCGCTCCCACTGACCACCTCTAGGGACTATTTCAGTGTCGCGGATTACCCCTTAGACACTCCAGAGACAAGGTGGAGAATGCCCTGGGCCCGAAGCAAAACAGGCGCGATCTACTACACTTAACTGGTCAAAACAAGCCGACCGTTCACAAAGTATCAGACGACAGTAACAAGAAATTAGTCAGAGCAACGGGGTTTAAGGTAAAATTGCCGCGCTTTTGACCCAAGCCTGCGTAAATAATAGACAGCGCAGCTTTAGCCGGGGGTGGCAATGGAGCCGCAACCCACGGGAAACAACGCCTGCAGCCGAACTTCCTCTTCGCTGGGGCAATGACAATAAAGCAAAGAACGGACTCGAGGGACCAACTTATGATCATGAAAAGCCGACTGTTGCGATACAGCCGCCGCCTGCTGAAAGGTGCGGCGCTGGCCTGTTGTGCTTCTCTGTTGGTGGCCAGCAAGGCGCCTAGCCTGCTGGAGCAGGTCAAAGTATCCGGTAAGCTGGTGGTACTTTCGCAGAATGGCCCAACGACCTACTTCGAAGACGCCAACGGTAATTACACCGGTTTTGAATACGGCATGCTCAAGGCCTTTGCCAAGGAACTGGGCGTAAAGCTGGAAATCCGCGACGTCCATGACCTGAGCCACCTGTTCCGGGAACTCGAAAACCCCGAATCCGGCGCCCACTTGGCCGCCGCGGGTCTGACGGTTACCCCGGAGCGCCGCGCCCAGGTACGCTTTGCCCCCTCCTATTTTGAAATTCGCCAGCAGGTCATCTACCGCCTGGGCGAGTCTCGTCCGCGCAGTGTTGCCGATCTGGCGGATAAAAATATCGCGGTGATTGCCGGCAGTGCCCACGCGGAACAGTTGCGTAAACTCTCGCACCGCTACCCGGACCTGACCTGGGAAGAGATATCCGATGTGGACGCCATGGAACTGGTGGAAATGGTGCACGAGGGCAAATACCACTACGCGATCGTAGACTCCAATGCCTATGCGGTGCACCGCGGCCTCTACCCCAATACCCACATCGCCTTCAACCTGACCCAGTTCCAGCCGGTCTCCTGGGCCTTTCCCCGGGGCGACGACGACAGCCTCTACCGCGCAGCGCGCAATTTCATGCTGCGCGCCAATACCAGCGGCCTGGTCGCCGAGCTGCGGGAGCTGTATTTCGGCCATGTGAGCAAGATGAATGTGGGCGGCGCCCAGACCTTTGCCCAGCTGACCCGGGATCGCCTGCCAAACTGGCGCGAAGAGCTGCAGAAGGCCGCCGACAAGTATGAACTGGACTGGGAGCTGCTGGCGGCCCTGAGCTACCAGGAGTCCCACTGGAACCCTCGCGCCAAATCCCCTACCGGGGTGCGCGGCCTGATGATGCTGACCCGGGCTACCGCGCGGGAGATGGGCGTCAACCGCCTGGACCCCATCGAAAGTATCGACGGCGGCGCGCGCTACTTTGTGCAGGTACGCGACAAAATCCCCGAGCGTATCCGCGAACCGGACCGCACCTGGATGGCGCTGGCCGCCTACAACATCGGCTACGGTCACCTTGAAGACGCGCGGGTGCTGACCCAGAAGCTGGGTGGAAACGCCGATCGCTGGTCCGACGTGCGCGACAACCTGCCGCTGCTGGCCAAGCGCCAGCACTACAAACACCTGAAGCACGGCTATGCCCGCGGCTGGGAACCGGTCACTTACGTGCAGAATATCCGCCACTATCAGGCGCTCCTGACCTGGACCAGCCGGATCGAGGAGCAGCGCCTCGCAGCCGCCGCCGCCAATGACGATGGTGAATCCCTGGCGGATGCGCCCCTGGCCGAGGCCAGCGGAGCTGCCCCGGCGCTCTGATCAGTACAGCTACTCTACCTACCCTACCTACGAAAACAGGCGGCCTTGGCCGCCTGTTTTACGTTTAACTCCCACAGAAATTCAGTCGGAATTGATCCCCCATACCGCCGTGCCATCCCCGGACAGGGCAGAGAAAGTGACCTCATAGCGGTACCGCACCTGGTTCCACTGCCTGGACACCACCCCCTGATAGCTGACGCCGTTCAGGGTCAGGGTGACGGCTCGGGTCACTTCGTTGTAAATCCAGCTGCCAGACTGGGCACCGCTGATGCTGCCACCAGCGTTCAACTGGATATTGCTGGACCCTTTGATACTGGCGGTAATGTCCTTGCCGTGATTGACCAGCTGATAGCTGCCGGGTATTTCGCTCGCGTATACCGCCTCAAGCTGTTCCCGGGTGCGGCCCGAATTGCTGCCATCGACCTTTTCCGCATAGCGCAGCGGCGCCACCACCGGCCAGCCCGCATCATTGATAAAGAACTCGTGCACCCGCACCTCGTGCTCTTCACCACGGTTGGGGAAGCGGGTGTGGAAGAAGATAAAGTACTGCCCCGTGTCCTCCTTGCGATAGGCAGAGTTGTGCCCCGGGGATACGTACCCCAGCTGGTTATTACTGTTGGCAAACAGGTAATTACCCATCAACTTGACCCCGTGCGGCGCAATACTGGCATCGTCAAATATGCTCCCCGCGGCACCTTTGACGCTGGCCATATCGGTACCACTAGCGTCGTAGTAGGGGCCGTCAGGTCTGGTCGCGCGGGCAACCCGGATGTTGTAACCGCCGTCCGCCGCCAGGCCGCCGTAGCTTACAAACATGTAGTAGTAACCGGTGTCCGGGGCATACAGGGTATAGGCCGCCTCAATACGGGCGTGATTACCACCCATCAGATGCTTGCCATAACCCTGCCCGGCATAGGGAAAACCAGTCGCAGGATTGAGCTCCATGATAAAAATGCCGCCGGAATAAGAGCCGTAGGTCATCCACAAACGATTGTCGGCACTGCGAAACACCACCGGGTCCACCACATTGGGATGCACCGTCGCATCGTAAACGGCGCCGTCCTCGCTGGCCTCGCCCCACATACCCGACTTCAGGAAAATACCGCGATCGCTGTAAGGCCCCTCGATACTGGAAGACGCCGCAATGCCCATGGCAGACCGGGGAGAATCGCCGCGGCAGGCGTTGTAGAACATCAGGTACTCACCGTTCATCTGAATCACATCCGGTGCCCACAGGGTGCTGGTCTGCGCCCAGCTCAGGGCCTCGGAAAGCTCAGAGGTCACATCATTGAACAGCGGGTTATTCGCAAACACCCCATCGGCCACCCGCTCCCAACTGGTGAGATAACTGGAGCGCGCAGCACTCAGGTGCGAGCCAAATACGTAGTACTGATTATTGGCACGGATCACCGATGGATCGTGCACCGCAATATTGCCGAAACTGGGGCTGGCGTAATTGATGGACTCAGGTTGGCTGGATTTGAGCAGGTTCAGGGACCACAGCTGGGCATCGCCTCCCCACCAGGACCACTGACCAATATTGGCGCCATCACTGGTATCCCAGTTGAGCAAATCCAGTGCCTTGCCGGAGTGCTTGTTGATCAGCGAAAAATACCCGTTGCCCCGGTCAATGATGGTCCAGGTCTGGGTGTTTCCGCCCCAGTAGGCCCACTGGGCGATATTGGCACCGTCGCTGGTATCAAAGTTGTACACCTCCATCGCCAGGCCGCTGTGGGCATTGATCACCGAGTAATCGTCACCGCTGATATGGGTAATCACCCATTGCTGGGTGGCATGGCCGTTGCCCGGCCACTGGTTGATGTTGGCACCATTGGCGGTGTCGCCATTTCCCACTTCAACCAGCTTGCCACTGTGTTTGGAAACAATGGAATAGGTACCGTTTTCGATCATCGCGTTGGCACTGGTACTGATACCCAGGCCGAATACGACCATAAGCGAGCATGCTCGCCACAGTTGTTTTAAAGACATATAAGCCTCGTCGCTATTTATTATTTGGACCAGACTGCACGTCGGGAATCGACGCTTGGCCACAGGGGAGCCAGGTGGGAACCACGATGAATATCATCCCGGAAATGGCGTATTTTTTATTGTTGTGTACCTGCTCGACACCGGGCCTACAGACGGCCTCGGAGCCAGCGAGCAGTTTTATAATACAATATCACCTAATAAACAAACGACGTATTCACTTCCCCTCCACAGCAAATTGCAATTGCGACCCAGCACGCAATCCTGTGACGCCGGCGCGACAGCCATACCTCGCTCTGGTATCACTTACCCGATTGCGCCCGCCCACCCCGCTACAGAGAGCGTGCAAGTCGCGCAATTCCTCCTATGCTTATTTTCATTGGCCCAATCAATTTCGCGCCAGCAGCAAAACATCACCTGGAGTATTTATGGTTCGTCCCCTTTTGATCGCCGCTGTCCTGTCCACTCTCCTGTCCTCTCTTCTGTCGACCGGCTGCAGCCGACAATCCGACACCCATGACCCGGACCACTCCACGAACAAAACCCCGCAAACCGAAACCGAGGTACGCGAGGAAGTCATCGTGGACGAGTCCACCGCCCCTCCGGCAACATCCCCCGAGACGAGCGAGAACCTGAGCGGTGAAAACCCGAACAGCGAAGGTCAGTTAATTTGTAATGCGGAATGGTTCGAGTGGGTGAATGGCCAGCTGATGACCCGCTATAGAGAAGCAATCGCCGAGCAGTATCCGGATGGCATGCCTTCCGTGGGAAGCCAGGAATGGTTTATCGCCGCTGACAAGCTCACCGGTGGCGACGGCGCCCACGGCCCCGACGGCGGCAGCGACGAATGGTGCTTTATGATGCAACAGCGCCTGGGGAGTAGCGACTAACGCCAACATCAGTTGCGTTTTGTTTCATTGAATACAAGAGTGAATAGCATGAAGAACGTCAAAAATTCACTGCTCGCCGTCACCCTCAGCAGCTTCGCCATGGTGGGTGCTGGACAGGCCAGCGCCAAAGATGAATTGCCGCCACCCGGTGCGATGGCACTCTCGGTGCTACTGACCAAACTGGAGCAACAGGGCTTTACCCCAATCGTCGACGCCTCCCTGGACAAGGGGCGCTGGGAGATTGAAGCCTATAAAGAAGGCAAAAAGTGGGAGCTGGAGGTAGACCCGAATAGCGGGGAAATCCTTGAATCAAAAATCGACAATGACTGACCGACAACAATACGATGCATGACGCAATCCACCCAGATCAAAACTGAAAGCCGCGCGCTGCTCCAGACCCTGGAGCAGCTGATCGGTAGCGACGCAGTCGTCACCGACCCGCAACGCAACGAGCACTACCGCAAAGGTTTCCGCTCCGGTGAGGGGCCGGCACTGGCTGTGGTATTTCCGCGGCATTTGTTTGACCTGTGGCAGGTATTGCAGGCCTGCGTGGATGTCGGTGCAATCATCATCATGCAAGCCGCCAACACCGGCTTGACCGAAGGCTCCACCCCCAGCGGTTCCGACTACGACCGCGACCTGGTGATCATCAATACACTGCAGATGAACGCCATCCACCTGCTGGGCGAAGGCAACCACAGAGGTGAGCAGATTGTCGCCCTTCCCGGCGCCACGCTGCACGGTCTGGAAAAACGCCTCGTACCTCTTAAACGCGCCCCCCATTCGGAAATCGGCTCTTCCTGTATCGGCGCTTCCATTGTTGGCGGTATTGCAAACAATTCTGGCGGCGCCCTGTGCCAGCGCGGACCGGCTTACACCGAACTGGCCGTCTATGCGCAGGTGGACAAATCCGGGCAACTGCAACTCATTAACAATCTCGGGATTGCATTGGGAAATTCCCCGCAGGAAATACTCACTAACCTCGAACGCGGCACTTTTTCTACTGCAGTAACGCCCGACACAGTGCCGCCCTACTCTGAAACAAACCCGAAGCCGCGCATGGCGTCGGACGGGGAGTACATTGAACGCATCCGCAATATTGATGCAGACACCCCCGCGCGCTTCAATGCCGACCCGCGGCGATTGTTTGAAGCCAGCGGCTGCGCCGGCAAGCTGGCGGTGTTCGCCGTGCGGCTGGATACATTTCCGGTTCCCGAACGTACCCAGACGTTTTATATCGGCAGTAACAGCCCGGCGGTCTTCGCCCGCCTGCGTCGCGGGTTACTCAGTGAATTACCACAGCTACCAGTACTCGGCGAATACCTGCACCGGGATATGTTTGACCTGGCGGCGACTTACGGCAAAGACAGCTTCTATATCATCGAGAAACTCGGCACCGGAAGAATGCCGCAGTTTTTCAACATCAAGGGGCGTATGGATGCCTGGCTGGAAAAGCGCCGTTTCCTGCCGCGCTTTTTCAGCGACCGTCTGTTGCAGAAGCTCAGCCGCTTGCTACCCCAGCACCTGCCAGAGCGCATGCTGGCGTATCGCGACCAATACGAGCATCACCTGATTCTGAAAGTGGCGGATCCGGGTATCGAAAGTACGCAACAGTGGCTGCAGAATTTCTTTGCCGGGAGTCAAAATCTGGGCGCCTTTTTCAATTGCAATGAGGAGGAGGCGCGCAAGGCCATGCTGCACCGCTTTGTCTCTGCCGGTGCCGCCATGCGCTATCAGTCGATTCACGAAAAAACCGTGGGGGAGTTACTGCCGCTGGACATCGCCCTGCGACGCAATGATTTGGACTGGCAGGAGCAACTGCCTGCGAACATTGCCGATCAGCTGGAACAGCGGCTCTACTACGGCCACTTCCTCTGCCATGTGTTCCACCAGGATTACGTCCTGAAGAAAGACGCAGACCCGAAGGCGGTCAAACAGGCCATGCTGGCGCTACTGGACCAGCGTGGCGCCTGCTACCCGGCAGAACACAATGTGGGGCACCTGTATCAGGCGCCGGATGCCCAGCGGGATTTTTTTGAGCGGCTGGACCCCACCAACACCTTCAACCCGGGTATCGGCAAGACCGATAAAACCCGGCGTTGCTGCAACTGCGGCTAGCCCCACCCAAAGCTCCAGTCCCGGCCTGAACGTTTGCTACAACTCGAACGTAACCTGGCTGGAACCCGGCTTCAACGTATAGCTTTCCGTTTTGCCATCGCGGGTCACGTTTACCGTATTGACCTGATCCCGTTCGATTTCCATCAGCATGGATTGCGACAGTTTCAATGTTTTCCCCTGCACTTCCGCCAGGGGAATTTCCTGGTACACCCACACATCGTGCACATCGGACTCCATACCCACCCACTTGGGTTTCAGGCGCGCGCCGTCGGCGGTCCCCAGCTGGAAGCGGTCATTCACGTAGGCTTCCATCTGCTTCTGGGCATCCGTCATTTCCTTACTGGCGCTGAGGGACAGGGCGCGCTCGATATCCGCCACGAAAAAGCGGTGAGAGATTTCCAGGGATTGGGTGCGCTCATTGACCGAAAGCTCGGTTATCCCGAAATGGTAACGGTGGGCCTCGGCGTTGGCCGTCAGCAGTAACAGCGACAACACCCAAAAGCCAAAGTGCAACAAGCGGCTATTTCCGTATTGCATGATTGATACCTCAAAATTACACAGGTGCGGAAAGGACACGGCCTGTGCGATGGATTATGAGTTTAAGGAGAGTATGGGGTGACCGGAACGGCCACCCCGAATGGTCGATCGACGGAAATCAGTCTTCCTTAAGCTCGACTTCCCAGTCCTTCATCAGGTTGCGGGCTTCTTCATCCTTGAACAGCTCCAGGCGGGACTTGATGATACGGCGCGGGAAATAGTTGTTTTCCACATCGGTATCGGCCGTTTCCCAGTTGGGATCCAGCACCACGGACTTCAATACTTTGTCTTTGCCGCGCACCAGCATTTTGGACGTCTTCTGGGCATTGCGCGTCCAGATTTCTGCCGGGATACGCAGGGTTTCGCTGCTGCCGTCCTCATAGTCCAGCTTCAGGATCAGCGGCATCACCAGGCCACCGATATTGCTGAAGTCCAGCACGTAAACGTTGCTCTCCACCTTCAGCAGGTCTTTTTCCCAATCCTTGAGACCTTCGACCATACCCTGGTACTTGTTGCGGTCAGCATTGGATACATCGAACTCGTCGTGCTCGTTATAGAAATCCGACAGTTCCGGCTTGCCGTCCACGATACGGGTCAGGTTATTCGCACGGTTTTTACGCTTGGTAACCGTTTCCGGCTCCCGCTCGAACTGGTCACGTTTCCACGGATTTTCGATTTCCGGGTTCTTGGTGCCTACGTTGTAGTGCTTCACCCCGTCCAGGCTGATATCCACGTGGTCAGTGGTGTAGAACCAGCCGCGCCAGAACCAGTCCAGATCCATGCCGGACGCATCTTCCATGGTGCGGAAGAAATCCGCCGGCATCGGGCGTTTGAACTTCCAGCGCTGGGCGTATTCGCGGAAGGCGAAATCGAACAGCTCACGGCCCATGATAGATTCGCGCAGGATATTCAGCGCAGTAGCAGGCTTGCCGTAGGCGTTATTGCCGAACTGCAGAATGGATTCCGAATTGGTCATGATCGGAACCTGGTTCTCGCTCTTCATGTAATCCACAATCTTGCGCGCATCGCCGCGACGGGAAGGATATTTTTCTTCCCACTCCTGCTCCGCCAGGAACTGTACGTAGGTGTTCAGGCCTTCGTCCATCCAGGTCCACTGGCGCTCATCGGAGTTCACAATCATCGGGTAGTAGTTGTGGCCTACCTCGTGAATGATGACGGAGATCAGGCCGTATTTGGTGCGGCGGGAATAGGTGCGCTTCTCGCGATCCTCTTCATCGATCTCCGGACGCGGACCGTTGAAGGTGATCATCGGGTATTCCATACCGCCCACAGGGCCGTTTACGGAAATGGAGGTCGGATAGGGGTAATCGAAGCTGTAGCGGTTGTACACATCCATGGTGTGGATGATGGACTCGGTGGAATACTTGTCCCACAGGGGCGTGCCTTCTTCCGGGTAGAAGGACATCGCCATGGTGTCGGTGCCGCCCTTCTTGTAACCCTGGGCATCCCACAGGAACTTACGCGAGGAAGCCCAGGCGAAGTCACGCACATTTTCCGCTTCAAACACCCAGGTCTTGCGGCCGCTGGCGCGATCTTTTTCGTTTTCCAGCGCTTCTTCTTTGGTGACGATCATCACCGGCTTCTTCGCGGTACGCGCTTTTTCCAGGCGCGCACGCTGCTGGCGGGTCAGTACATCGCCCGGATTCTGCAGTACACCGGTGGAGGCAACAATATGGTCTGCGGGGACCTCGATGGCCACGCGGTAGTCGCCAAACTCCAGCGCAAACTCTCCGCGACCGAGGAACTGCTTGTTCTGCCAGCCGCTGACATCGTTGTAGGCGGCCATGCGCGGGAACCACTGCGCAATCTCATACAGGTAGTTGCCATCGCGCTCGAAGAACTCGTAGCCGGAACGGCCACCCAGGGCCTTCTGCTCGATGATGTTGTATTCCCAGTCCACCCGGAAAGACACACTGTCGCCAGACTTCAGCGGTTGCGGCAGGTCGATGCGCATTCCGGTATCGACGATGGTGTGGCGCAGGTCGCGGCCCTTGGCATCCGCAACTTTGGTGATCTGGTAGCCACCATCAAATTCTGCGGAAACCACTTCGCGACGGAAGCTGCCGAAAGGAATGGTATCCGGGGCAATAGACTCCACATCTACCGGTGCCGCCAGGTTGCCGGAAGAATTCGGCTTGAAGCGGTTCTGGTCCAGCTGCAGCCACAGGTAGCGCAGGGTATCCGGGGAGTTGTTCTGGTAAGTGATGGTCTCGGACGCGGTGATGCGCTGCTTGTCATCGTCCAGGGAGACTTTGATGTCGTAGTCTGCCTGCTGCTGCCAGTAGGCGTGGCCCGGGGCACCGGACGCGGCGCGGTAGGTATTCGGGGTAGGCAGCAGCTCTTCCAACTGTCGGAACTTGTCACCGGTGACATTGAGGGGGTCAGCGGCCAGTGCCACAGTGCTGACACTGATGCCGATACCGACATTGACGAAGACCGCTCCAAGGCGGCGGCAGATCGAAATTACGTTCATGAGGTGGCGCCATTCACACTTATAATGATAAATAGCGCGCCATTTTAGCAGCCAAGCCGTGACCGTCGATTCAGCCACCTGCAGGTCAACGTACCAGGGGCTCACCTTGTCCCATTGCCCATAGCGGCAATTATCAGCACTAACCCCATTTGGAATCCGGGTAACCCCACCCTATCAATGGCCTGATAAAGGCAATTTGGGGAATACCATGCGGTTTGCCAGCAGGAGTCTGATACCCGGCATTCAGAAACCCGGGAATCACAGAAAGCGCCAGCTACTGGCACTTGTCGCCGCACTCGCCGCGAGCAGTGCACTGGCCCAGCAACCGGGGCCCTTTACGGCCAACGACTTCCAGTTTTCGAGCCCCTCGGGGCAGCGGCAAATCCCCCCTCACCTGTACGGCCCCGACCTGGACGGCGGCACCCCGTCGGAAATCGCCCTCAGCGCTGGTATGGTTCGCACACGCCTGCAAAAACTGGGCTTTCACTCGTTTAGCAACATCTACTTCCGCAACGGCTACTGGAATGTGGTCGCCTACCACGGCAATAAAAAACGCCAGCTTACGGTGCACCCGGAAACTGGCGTTTTGCGTTCCGACAAACCCTACTGCAACAACCGCTGTAACCGCTACCAGATCAGTGACGAGTTCTGAGTAGCAATCAGGCCACTAGCCGTCCGCGGCAATAGCCACCAGCAGATCGCTGAAGGCACTGTTGGCCGCAATGGACGCCGACTCCTGCATGGTGTGGTAGCCGGTGGTGGGAATCTGCAAAGTGGTGCCCTGCACAAACCCGGCAGAGGCGGAAACGATCCGCCCCAATTCGGTACTGCCGAGGGATTGCGGCTCCTGCCCCTCGGCCACCGCCATTCGGTTTTGCGCCTCGATATAAGTGTCTTTGTAGCTGTAACTGATGCCCTGCGATTCGCACAGGGCCGCCAGGCGCTCGGTGGTCTCTGTGTGGAAAGTCGCGTTGGCGTCCCGCCGGCGAAGAACCACCTGCTGCTCGTCTGCACTGTCCCGATCCGGATAGGGACTGGTATCCACCACGATCAGTTTTTCAGTACCGCCGTTAAAGCGCCGGAACCATTCCAGCAGGTAGCGCCAGCTACTGCCGGACTCTTCCTGAGCGGTAAAAAATGCAGTGCCCTGGAAGCCGAGGGCGTAGAGATGCACCAGGTGCGCGGCGGTCAGCACGTTATCCAGTTGGGCGCTCAGGATGCCGTCGGCAATTTTAAGGCGATCGGTAAAGGCCACCGGGGTACCCGCAACCACATGTTCCAGCCCCGCCACTTCAAAAATCAGGTTGTTGCGGTAACCACACACATAAGCGCGGCGGATGGTGCCGGAACCAAAGTAGGAACCGGACCAGGGCTCATAGGCGGTCACCGACACGCCCTGAAAGCGGTCGACGATTTTCGTCATCAGCTTTTCAGATACGGAGTTGCCCAGCAGGTCCGAACGGCGCCCGGACACAAAGGCGGCGTACTGGAATTCATTGGGGCCGGTGCAGATCAGGCCGTGGCGATCGATATGCGCGGAGAATTTGGCACTGTGCGGGCGCTGCCCCTGGGCAACCAGAAGCCCCTCGTACCAGGTGACGTGCGCCCCGCGCTCCTCCAGCTCCCGCTGTAATACCCGGAAAAAAGAGTGCTCGGCGCCCACCACACTGGGGCTGCGCACCAGCAGTTTGAGCAAATCGATAAACTGTTCAGACTGTTGCATAGCTGTGCATTTCTCCACGCCGAACCGCCGGCGGTTTCGGCGCGAGTATAGCCAGCAAAAACCACTGCCTGCGACTGTTATTTGAGCTGACGCTGCAGAAAATCCGCGACCCGCTCGGCCGTGGGATTGAACCAGGGCTGGAACAACCAGAACGGGTGCGGCGAGTCGTCGTGCGTCACCACTTCGCTGGGGATATCGTGCACAGCAAGCCGCGCGATGTACTGGTCCCGACCGGCGTGAAAGCGCGGATGACTGCTGTTGATAAACAGCGTTGGTGGCGAGCCCGCGCCGGCGTATTCCAGCGGCGATGCCTGCCGCCACAGATCCGGCACCTCTTCAAAGCGCCCGCCAAACCAGGCGCCAGCCGCGGACGGGTTTTTGCGCGGATCATTTTCGAATTTCAACGCCATGGGCGTAATGAAGCTGACAACGCCATCCAGGTTGACGATCGCCTGTACGGAATCACGGCCCCGGCTCGGTACGGTGGCGAAGGCCTCCATCCCCGGCGTCACCCCCACCAGGGTCGCCATCTGCGCCCCGGACGAAGCCCCGAGCACCGCAATGCGCGCGGGATCAATGCCGTACTTGTCAGCGTTGAGACGCAGCCAGCCGAGGGCAGACTTCAGATCCTGCATGCCAGCCGGATATTGGGCCTCCAGAGAAAGCCGGTACTCCACCGTGGCGGTAACGAAGCCCCGATTTGCCAAGTAGATCGCCATGGGCTCCTGCAAGGTGCGATTGCCCGAGCGCCAGCCACCGCCGTGAACCAGCAATACCGCCGGCTGCAAGGCCGCCCCCACCGAAGGCAGAAACAGATCCAGGTGCAGGGCCCGCTCATCGGATTCAATCCGCCGGTATACCAGGTTGCGCCGTACCTGAGTGCCTGCTGCCGGCTCTACCCGGGCAATCTCAATCGCCGGATACTGCTTATGCGCCTTTGCAAAGGCCGAATTTACGTTGAACGAATCATCCACCGGAAAGCGCTTCCCGGCGCTCGCCACAGGCGGCAGCAGGAGCAGAACCAGCAGCAGGGCAATCACCGGCAAGGTGCTCCACTGAAGCACGAGTCTCCAGCAAAAAGGGGACTGCTGCAGTACCGGCGGCTCTGCCGGGCAATGCCCCGGGGAATTGGCTCTGAGACTGCATTCAGGCAAGACTCGCCCTCCTTCTACCTATAGCTACCTATAGCGCCGCCGCTATCGGCGGAGCGCTCAACGACCAGAAACCGGTAAACCATCGCAAATACCGGCCTTACCAAAAACGCGTAAACGCCGATATTAACACAGCAAAAGCGCCGCAAAGACCGCCACTATCGCGCCAAATCGCGGCCCGTCCCCATTGCCACTGGGCGCCACTGCTACTATTACGCCGCGGCGCCTCTTTTAATGGTTAATTAATGGTTAATCTGGCGGGTACACCATGACGCTCTCCGACCGTCGCCTGGTGATCGAACTCGGCGCGGTTCTGATCATCAAGCTTGCTCTGATCACCTTGATCAAAATCCATTACTTCAGTCCGGATCCCGAGCAGGCGGCCCCCGTCCCGGCGCACTTTTTCCCCCGATCGATTGAAGAGTCGGCAGAGTCCACAGTACCGGTAATCGAAACGACGACCAAAACAAGCAACAGCAATACCCAAGGCCAAAACACGGATCGCCATGACAAGGAGCGTTAAGTGATCGATGAAGCCGTTGTCGACTTATCCCGGCTGCAGTTTGCCCTCACGGCCCTGTACCACTTTCTCTTTGTGCCCCTCACCCTCGGGCTGTCCTTCCTGCTGGCCATCATGGAGTCCTGCTATGTCCTGACGGGTAAAACCATCTACCGGGACATGACCAAGTTCTGGGGCAAGCTGTTCGGCATCAATTTTGCGCTGGGCGTCACCACCGGGCTGACCATGGAATTCCAGTTCGGGACCAACTGGAGTTATTACTCCCACTATGTGGGGGATATTTTCGGGGTTCCGCTGGCCATTGAAGGACTGATGGCCTTTTTCCTGGAATCCACCTTTATCGGCCTGTTCTTTTTTGGCTGGGATCGATTAACCAAGGTGCAACACCTGATCTGCACCTGGCTGGTGGCCATCGGCTCCAATCTGTCGGCGCTGTGGATTCTGATCGCCAATGGCTGGATGCAGCACCCCATCGGCGCGGAGTTCAATTTCGAATCCATGCGTATGGAACTGGCGAGCTTCAGCGATGTGCTGTTCAACCCTGTGGCACAGGTGAAGTTTGTGCATACAGTGGCCGCGGGTTATGTCACTGGCGCCATGTTTGTGCTCAGCGTGTCTTCTTACTATCTACTGAGAAAACGGGACATTCCCTTCGCCCGCCGCTCCTTTGCGGTGGCGGCGAGCTTCGGGCTGGCATCCATCCTGTCCGTGATCGTGCTGGGTGACGAAAGCGGCTATACCGTGGGGGATGTACAGAAGGTCAAACTCGCCGCGGTAGAGGCCGAATGGGAAACCCAGACGCCGCCGGCGTCTTTCACCCTGTTTGCCCTTCCGGACCAAGAGGAAAAGAAAAACCACTGGGAAATCAAAATTCCCTGGGCGCTGGGCCTGATCGCCACCCGCTCCCTCAGTGAGGAAGTGGTCGGTTTCGACCGCATCATTCCAGAAAATGAAAAACGGATTCGCCGCGGCATGCAGGCCTATGCCCTGCTCGAGCAATTACGCGGCGGAGACACGAGCCAGGAAACCAGAAATGCCTTTGCCGACCTGCAGTACGACCTCGGCTATGGCCTGCTGTTAAAGCGTTATACAGAAAATATTACCGACGCCACCGACGAGCAAATCCAGCAGGCCGCCGAGCATTCGATTCCCAGAGTGGCACCGATGTTCTGGACCTTCCGCATTATGGTGGGGGCCGGGTTTGTCATGCTGTTCGTGTTTATCGCCGCCTTTATTCAATCCGCCCGCCACCGCAGCGCCGGCAGCCGTGCAGTGCTCTACGCCTGCCTCTGGTCACTGCCGCTGCCCTGGATTGCCGCCGAGTGCGGCTGGATAGTAGCGGAATACGGGCGCCAACCCTGGTCCATCGCCGAGGTGTTGCCTACCTATATGTCGGCATCGTCCATCAGCCGTGGTGAAGTGATCGGCAGCCTCACGGCAATCATTGCGTTCTACACGGCCCTGGCCGTGGTGGAGATCTACCTGATGCTGCGCTTTACCCGGCTCGGCCCTTCGAGCCTTGGCACCGGCAAATACCACTTTGAAACACCGGCAAAAAAGCCGCCGCTACAGGCCTGACGCAGCAAGGGGATTCGCCATGGATTACGAGACGCTGAAACTCATCTGGTGGGCACTGATCGGGGTATTGCTGATCGGCTTCGCAGTCACCGACGGATTCGACATGGGTGTGGGCATGCTACTGCGGGTGATCGGCAAAACCGACATGGACCGGCGTGTCATGATCAATACCGTAGGCCCGCACTGGGAAGGCAACCAAGTGTGGTTTGTCACCGCTGGCGGCGCCATTTTCGCCGCTTGGCCAATGGTGTATGCGGCCGCGTTTTCAGGGCTCTATACCGCGCTGATCATTACTTTGTGCGCGCTCTTCTTTCGCCCAGTAGGCTTTGATTACCGCTCCAAGGTCGACGACCCGCGCTGGCGCAACATGTGGGACTGGGGGCTGACCATTGGCGGCCTGGTACCACCACTGATTTTTGGCGTCGCTTTCGGCAACTTGATGCTGGGTTTGCCATTTGAACTGGATAGCCTGCTGCGCCCCAGTTATCACGGTTCCTTCTGGGCATTGCTGACGCCCTTTGCACTGATTTGCGGTCTGTTGTCGGTGGCTATGCTGGCGATGCACGGCGGCACCTGGCTGCAGATGAAAACCCGCGGCCTGTTGCACACCCGAGCCCAGAGAGTGACCCAGCTTTGCGCCCTCGCGGTGATCGTGCTGTTCCTGCTGGCCGGTATCTGGCTGCTGCTCGGTATCGACGGTATGCACATCGTCGACAGCAAACCCCTGGGGGATAAAATCAATCCGTTGATGAAAACCGTGGCTTACGGAAATAGCGGCTGGCAAGCCAACTATCAGGCGTTCCCGCTGCTTTGGATGATTCCCGTGCTGGGTGTTCTGATGGCCGCCGCCACCTGGCTTTGCTCCCGAAGTGAAAGTCCGCTGGCGTTTGTTGCCAGCGCCCTGAGTATTACCTGCATCATCCTCACCGCCGGTATTGCCCTGTTTCCCTTTGTCATGCCCTCTTCCCGCGATCCCAATGTGAGCCTCACCATGTGGGATGCCACCTCCAGTGAACTCACTCTGGGGCTGATGTTTGCGGCCGCGGTCATCTTTATACCCATCATTCTGCTCTACAACATCTGGTGCTACCGCAAGATGTTCGGGCGGGTCACCAGGGAATATATCGAAGACAACTCTCACAGCAGTTATTGAACGCAGCTACTGGCAGCTACTTAGAAGAAATCGCGCGACAAGCGCATCGAGGAGAGAATCACATGTGGTATTTCGCGTGGATACTGGGGGTTATGCTGGCCTGCTCGTTTGCCGTGGTGAACGCCCTGTGGCTGGAGGTGACCGAAGATATGGACCGCCGCGAGACAGAATTTGAATCCGAATAACTTCAAAAATGAGGAATGGAGTCCCACGGAAAACCCCGCCGCTCCACCATCCATGAAAGCGCTGAGAATCGCCACATTTATTGCGGCATTACTGGTCAGTCTGCTGATCACTTTCTGGCCGCCACTGCTGTACAAAAGCGGCCAGGCACCGAGCCACAGCCTGACCAGCCTGTTACTGCTGGGGCTCTGTGTCGGAGTCGTTTACGGTTCCGGAATACTCAGCAAGACCCCGCGCAACTGGCAACTCGGCTGCGCCCTGCTCGCGTGGGTCTCACTGCTGGTGATCGGCTGGCTGGCACTGCCCGGTTGAAAGCAATTGCCAGCCATGTGAGTCAGTGCTCCGCCTCGCCCTTGTCCGTCTGGAGCGACTCCTCAATCGGCGCCCGCCGCAGAATCATAAACCCTGAAATACCGGCAATAATCGAGGCCAAGAGCACACCGGCCTTGGCCTGAATCAACATCTCCAGCTCACCTTCAAAGGCCAGCTCGGCAATAAAGATCGACATGGTGAAGCCGATACCACCCAGAAAAGCCACACCGATGATGTGGTGAAAGGTTGCCGACTTGGGCAGTTCGCCCCAGCCCATCTTCCAGCCAATCCAGGTCGCCCCCACAATACCGATCAGCTTGCCAAACACCAGACCACAGATCACACCCAGGGTTAACGGGTTGAACACGGCCTCAGTACTGGTAAAGCTGTCGATGGGCAGCCCGGCATTGGCCAGAGCAAATATCGGCACCACGATAAATGCCACCGGCGTGTGCAGCCGTGTCTCCATCCGCTGCAGCGGCGACTGCACCAGGTGAATACCATTGTCCAACGCGGTCACCCGCGCCCGCAGGGCATCGTTGGCGATGATCTTGTCGCCGGGGCGGAAACAGCGGTCGAAGCTGCGGATGATGTCTTTCACAAAGGTACTGAACGCAACGGGATCGTATTTCGGCCGCGCGGGAATAGCCATGGCGGTAATCACCCCCGCCAGCGTGGCATGGACGCCAGTGACGTAGAGCGCGTACCAGAGCAGGATCCCCACAAAGATATAACCAGCCGCCCGGCGCACACCAGCAACCTTGAGCAGCCAGAGCACACCTACCAAGGCGCAGGCGGCAATCAGGGCCGTCGTATTGACGCTCTCGGTATACCACACCGCGATCACGATAATCGCTCCGAGGTCGTCCACGATCGCCAGCGCCACCAGAAAAGTCACTACCGCTCGCGGTACCCGATTCCCCAGGATGGCGATACAACCCACGGCGAAGGCAATATCCGTGGCCATGGGAATACCCCAGCCACGCTCTGACGGCGTGCCGCCATTCAGCAAAAAGAAAATAAACGCCGGCACCACCATACCGCCAATGGCGGCCATCACCGGTAAAACCGCGTGTTTCAGCTCCGACAGCTCCCCCACCAAGAACTCTCGCTTGAGCTCAAGTCCCACCAACAGGAAGAAGATGGCCATCAGGCCATCGTTGATCCAGTGGTGAAAGGTCATCGACAACGACCAGTCGCCAAAGTTGTAACTGACCGGCAGGTGCAGCAGGTGCTTGTACCACTCCTGCCAGGGGGAGTTGGCAATGATCATCGCCAGCACGGCGCACGCCATCAGCAGCAGGCCACTGCTGCTCTGGCGGTGTATGAATTCTTCAAAGGGCGTAACCAGACGGCCAAACGCGTTTTCCAGCGGGGCTTCAAATACCTTGCCCTTGCGTATCCTGAACTTGCTCAGCACATTTTTTGCCATCTAACCCCAACTCCTGTTATTCACTTCGGCTATGAAATTTTCCAATTCCCGACCCCCGGGGGGAAGATTTGCAACGCCGGTCGCGGAATCTTCCCTGTTTGGAGGCCAGAGGTTAGCATGGCAGGCATTCCCACCTCCACGACCGTCAAACCCTCGACCGTAAACTATAGTGCCAACCATGACCCGTCTCGACCTGTTATTAGTCCAGCAACAACTGGCAAGTTCCCGCACCCACGCCCGCAAACTGGTGGATGCCGGCCGGGTGCTGCTGCGTGACGGCCACAGCTGGCGGCCGGCAACCAAGGCCAGCCAGTCGCTCAGTGAAGATACCCAGCTCAAGGTCGAGCCACTACCGGAAGACCAGTATGTTTCCCGCGCCGGCCTGAAATTGGCGGGCATTCTCGATCACACAGGGCTGAGTCCTGCGGGGTGGAACGCACTGGATGTAGGCTGCTCTACTGGCGGATTTAGCGACTGTCTTCTGCAGCGCGGCGCGGAGCAAGTTGTGGGAATCGACGTGGGCCACGACCAGCTGGCCAAGCCCCTGCGCCTGGACCCGCGCATGCATTTGTTTGAAGGCATTAACGCCCGCCACCTGACCGCAGAACAGATTTCGCCCTTCGCCGATCACGGCTTTGACGCCATTGTCATGGATGTTTCGTTTATATCCCAGGCACTGATACTCCCCCAGCTCCCTCCCCTGCTGAAAAGTGGCGGTCATTTACTGAGCCTGGTAAAGCCACAGTTTGAAGTGGGACCAGAAGGTATCGGCAAGGGCGGACTGGTACGTGACCCTGCGCTTTACCAAGGGGTTCAGGAAAAAATTTGTGCGCTCTGTGCGCAACTGGGGCTGACCATCAGGGACTACATCGAAAGCCCCATCAAAGGTGGCGACGGCAACAGGGAGTTTCTGCTCTGGGCGCAGAAATAAGTGACGGAAAAATGGCCTACAGGATCGTTTCCAGCTTGGCTTTAAAGCCCGTTCTGGCGACCTCTGTGGGTGACGTACGACGCATGGGTCGCAGAACCAGGTTGCCCTGGCAGTTCGGGCAGATAGAACGCAGCTCTTCTACACAGCTTGGACAGAAGGTGCACTCGTAAGAGCAGATAAAGGCTTGATCGGAAAGGCCGAGCTTTGCGCTGCAACGTTCGCAGGCAGATTTCATCTTCAGCATTTTGATCCTTCTAGACTACTTACCAGATAACTCTGGGGGCTTGATAACTCTGGGGGTCGAAAACTCTGCGTGTGAGCTGAACCGCCAATGACCTCTTGGCATTCAACATCTCACACCGACTGCCAGGTACTTACTCCCAAAAGCAAGCGCCCCACAAACAAGCGACTTCTGAACAAGCGCTACACCGCATCCATTAAACCGCAAGGGTACGGCGTGCGTTTTGACGAAATCTGGGAGTACAACGCCAGAAGTTGTCAGCTTATTCTGCGTCTACCTGCTTGTCGGTACGCGCAGCCATAATGAAGTCGTTCTTGTGCAGGCCGCCCGCCTCGTGACTCCACCAGGTGACTGTCACCTTGCCCCACTCAGTGAGCAGCGCCGGGTGATGCCCCACTTCTTCCGCGATTTCACCCACGCGATTGGTAAACGCCAGCGCCTGCTTGAAATTGCGGAACTTGAAGACCCGCTCAAGCTGCATGACGCCATCACGGACCTCCGGGGTCCAGTCGGGGATTTCCCGGATCAGCGCCGCCAGTTCCTCATCGGAAACCAGTGGTGCATCGGCCCTGCAGGCTTCACAGGCCTGAGCTGCGAGTTCTGTCATACCTGACTCCTCTAACATACAGATTTCAGTGGATTGAATCGTGGCACTCGGCCACAAATTCCGGTTTTGCCACTTTAGCGGCCACCCGGATGTGAAACAAGGCGACGTGGATCACACAAAATAATTGCCGGATCAAGCGATAACTATAAGTCGACTGTGCTAGTTTTTGGCCATATCCCCTTACAAATTTGAGAGTGAAAATGAAGCAACTGCTGACCGTGCTGGTAGCGTCGATAGCCCTGAGCGCCTGCGGCGAGAAAAACCCGGAACCCGGCGACTCCCCTGCCCAAGACGCCGGCATCAATAGCCTGTCTTCCTCTCCCGCCACGGCTGGCGCAAATACCACCGATAGTGCAGCAGCACCAAAGGCTCCAGCCGGCACAGCTGGAAAAGTGACCGCTGAACAGAAAACGTTCCAGGGCCTGAGCAATCAGATGGTCGAGCGCATGTGGCATCTTTTCCCCTCGTGGGCGATCAGCAACGGTTACTATCAGGTCGCAGAAATACTGGAAGCCCCGGACACCAATTACCGCCGCCGGGTCGTCAGCTTCGCTCGGGACTACCTCAACCAGTTCTCACGTATCAATCCAGAGAAGCTCGATAGTAATGCCCGGTCCGACCTGGCGTTGATCAACAATTTTCTGAATGAAACCATCTGGAAAATCAACGAATTCAAATCGCACGAGTGGGACCCGGCCAATTACAACGTGTCCCACGGATTCGCCCTGATACTCAACACGGAATACGCACCACTAGAAGACCGCCTGCGCAGCTTCAGTAATCGCATGCAGTCTATCCCCGCTTACTACAGCGCTGCCTCTAAATCCCTGAAGAATCCTGCCTCGCCACAGCTGATACTGGCGATTCAGCAGAACGAGGGCGCCCAATCGGTGTTCGGACCGGAACTGGAGAAAACGCTGCAGGAAAGCAGTTTGTCCGACAATGAAAAGGAACTATTCCTATCGAGACTGAAAAGCAGTCGCGCTGCGATCGACGACTACATCACCTACCTGCAAACCCTGCACGCGAAAATGGAAAAGGCAGACAGCTTTCACGATTTTCGAATCGGTGAAAAGCTGTATGAAGAAAAATTCCGCTATGACATCCAGATCGGCATGAATGGCCGGGAGCTCTATGACCGCGCCATGCGGGAAAAAGACCGCCTGCAATTAGAAATGGATGAACTGGCCGATAAACTTTGGCCCAAATACTTCCCGGATGAAAAGCGCCCCAAAGACATTCTTGAAAAAATATCCCAGGTATTGGAAAAACTGTCCGAACACCACGCCACCAAAGAAACCTTCAAAGCCGCCGTAGAAGAGCAAATCCCGGAACTGGTGGCCTTCGTCAACGAAAAAGATCTGCTTTCACTGGATCCGGAAAAGCCACTAGTCGTGCGAACCACCCCGCCCTACATGCGCGGATTTGCCGTTGCCTCCATCAATGCGCCCGGCCCTTACGACAAAAACGCGAATACTTACTACAACGTTATGCCAGTGGATGAGCTACCGGACGACCGTGCCGACAGCTTTCTGCGAGAATACAACAGCTATTTAATGCAGATTCTGAATATTCATGAAGCCATCCCCGGCCATTACACCCAACTGGTCTACGCCAACCAGTCCCCCAGTCTAATCAAAAACATTCTCGGCAACGGCGCCATGATTGAGGGCTGGGCGGTTTATACAGAACGTATGATGCTGGAGGCCGGCTACGGCGATTTCTCCCCCGAGCTCTGGATGATGTATTACAAGTGGAACCTGCGCACTGTGGTCAACACGATCCTGGACTATTCCATTCAGGTGAAAGGCATGACCGAGCCACAGGCTATGGACTTACTGATGAAACAAGGCTTCCAGCAGAAAACAGAAGCCGCAGGAAAATGGCGTCGCGCTACACTGAGCCAGGTGCAGCTGACCAGCTATTTCGCAGGCTATATGGACATCATGGCCCTGCGGGATGAAATCAAAGAAAAACTCGGAGACAAATTTAATCTCAAGCAGTTTCACGAAGAATTTTTGAGCTACGGCAATGCGCCGGTTCCGGTCATTCGGGAATTAATGCTGGCGAAAATTGCGGGTAAGAGCTGATCCATCGTACCGAGCTATTTATCCGCGGCATTCCTTTTGCTTGATGTCGCGAATAAAAGCACGCCCAAAATCCGGACTCGCTGACTGCAAGCGATTCCCGAAAACTAGCTCTTAGCATCTAACTCGCGCTGTGCGTCCATGTACGCTCTACGACTTGCGTCTTCGCAATGCTTGGCATTCGTCTGTCGCTCACGAGCGCTTACCGATGCAGACGAGTAATTATTCTGACACCACTCAGGGCTCTTTCTCTCAGGGAAAGGCTCGGTCGGCGCCTGTGCACTTGCCAAAGAACTGGAATTGGAACAACCGGCAATCGTCGCCACGAGAGATAAGATGCCAATGAAAAACTTCAGATTTTGCATACCCTTTCTCCTTACAACTGAAAAACTACAAGCGACCGCACGAAAGTTGCATAAAGTAAACTGACCTGCCAAGGGCCGAAGACTTGAGGAGAATGCCTACTTTTTAAGCGCCCACCAGAACCGAAGATAGATACAATGACAAAATAAGGCCCCAAATAAACAATACGGCTATATGCAACAATCGATCCATTGACCATTTTCCGTCCACCACCACACCTATAAAGTCCTGTATCGAGCTTGGGTAGTACTCTTTGAAAGAACAAAAACCAGACCATAATCCGATCAGTATGATAGATACAATTAACAACCAAAATTCCCGCGCATTTTCAGACAATGATTGGTAACCAGAGCCAGGGGAGCCAAATTTAAAAGGAAGTACTATTTCTCCCGCATTCACACCATACGTAGCGTATGCTATTGCAGCCACCCCAATTCCCAGGTCAATTTTTGAGATTTTTTTCTTTGCTGTCATTTATTTAACAATTAACTCAAAATATGGTGGGAACTTAACGTACTGCCTGTGATTGTTAGTGTTGTACCACCGCAATATCCATTGTAACCACCCAACCATCAGCACCTAGGTTTTCACAAACGAGACCAGATAGATTGCAGTTTTTCAGATCGGAAATAAGGTACTTTTTACTAGGCGAACCATTGCTCCGCACGACAATGTACTCTTCAAATTTTAAGAGATCCGATTGTTTCCGGCAGAATCTATCTCCACCATACAATAAGCACTCACTTGTACTTCCGTATTCTCTGCCCCAGTTTTGGTCAATAGTTACGACAACTTTGCCGTTTGATCTGCGGACTTGAGCAATCTCCGGTAGCTCATTGCCATCTTTATCTTCAAATGAAACGTTAATTTCTTCCTCAGGCAGACTTGGCTGACGTATGTCGATCTGAAGCTTTCCGTAGGCGATCATAAAGCCATCTTCTGTAGTTGTTTCTGTTACAACCACACAAGCAGAAAGAAATACTGTTAATAAAATTACGATTATCTTCATTATTCTCGAACACTAACGCCCAGCGCAGGCGCAGCCAGCGCGGAGCGCATTTTGTGTTAATGTTTGAGCGCCAGCGAGTAACACAAAAGGTGCGTAGCGTTGGCTGTCGCTCTGCCGCTGCTTGTTAAGTGCCAGCTCCAAAGTACCATAACGAAGCAAATAATAGAGAGCCAACTACGACTTGCCCTAGTAGCCACTCAAGTAGGAGGACTCCTGCCACACCACCGTTTTTATAGCGAGTTACAACAAATTTATGGTACGCAGCTCCCATGACTCCAAAAACCAGAAAGACGATGATCAAGTACACAATCGCTGAAGCCTCCAAGAATGCACTTAGAGATAAAGCAACCACAACGATTGCAGGCAAAGTAGCCACAGCCTCAACAATTTTTGATTCTACCTTCAATATTAACTACCAGACTCCATAGAGCACTTAACGCCGCGAGCAGCGGCAGCTTACTTTGCACACTTTATGCGCGAAACTGGGAGCGAAGCGACCCGCGCATAAAGTGCGCAAAGTAAGCTGTCCGGTGGAGGCCCGCAGGGCCGGAAGGGACTTAACCCGCTTTTGCACACACCTAGTTGTTAGCAATTGATTTTACACTCGAATTCTTGAGGTGAAACATACCCAATAGACGAATGCGACCTCTGACTGTTGTAGTAGCGCATATATTCGGTCACCGTCGATCTTAGCTGTTTTTCAGAATCGAAGACTTGGCGCTTAATACGCTCTATTTTAAATTGGTGAAAGAACGACTCAATGAATGCGTTGTCATTCATGTTCTTTACTCGATTCATGCTTTGACTGATCCCATACCGCCGCAGTCGCTCACGATATTGACCCGACAAGTACTCGCTACCACGGTCAGAGTGAAAGATTAGCTCAGGGTGATGTCCACGGTTTCGCACCGCCCTATTAATGCTGGACAGTGTCAGCGACGCATCCCTCCTATCACTCAGGGACCAGGAGACAACCTTCCTACTGTAGCGATCCATGACTACCGACAGATACTGCCAGCTACCATCTCTGAGCTTTATATAAGTAACATCACCCACCCATAGCTGGTTCGGGCGCGTCAGCTCGATGCCTTCTATCTTGCACTGGATTCCATAAATATGCCTGTAAGTACCGGGCCTAGCCGTGTAGATCCTTGATTTTACGGCCTTGAGACCGTGATTTCGCATGATTCTAGCCACACGTTTTTGACCAACGTTTATACCCTTCTTTTTCAGCTCTTGGGTAATTTTTGGACTACCGTAGCAGCCATCATGTCGGTTAAAAATCGATCTTATATGTACAAACAGCTCACTATCTTCTTGCCGGCGCTCACATACACCACGGCGGCGCCAAGAGTTGTAACCATCACGGGTCACGTCATAGATCCGGCACATCATTGCAATACTGTGCTTCTCGCGGTTTAGATCTATGAACTCGAAGATCTCCCTTTTTGTTGCAAAGAGAACTGGATGGCTTTTTTTAAAAGGGCATGCTCTTCCTGGAGCAGGTTATGCTCCCGCTCAAGCTTCCTGAGACGTTTCAGCTCTGATTTAACCTCAGGATCTATCTGTATATTTTTCTTCTTGGCCATGATCTGCCCCCGTCGCATCTCCATGCGCCAACGATAAAGCATCACTTCATGGATATCGAGGGCTTCAGCCACGTGCTTGGCTAGAACACCAGGAATTTCGGTTAGAGAGACTGCTGTCGCTTTGAAATCATCGTCGTAGCGGTTGTAGTGCTTTCTGCGTGCCATTTGACACCTCCACGTCAGTTAGATGGAGGTGTGTGCAAAAGCGGGTTAGGTTCCGAACGAACTGCCTCGCTTTGTTAAAAACCGGGGGCTAAATCTGAAACCGCTTTGTGCCAGTACGCCTAAGCCGGACGAAATAAGTTGCTGTACCCGCCATAAACCATGTCAAAAATATTGTAACCCATACCGGAAACCATGACTTTAAGGCGAGTGCGTAGATTACTACATATAAAAATATGCTACCTGCAGCCGCACCAATAATTGTCCCTATGAACCTTCCACCAGCTACAAGGCGAGCACCGCATTTGCGGCACAAAACTGAACCGCCCAGAAACGCAATTCGTAATTTAGTTCCTGGTTTTACGATGACGGTATTACAGTCTGGACATCTCAGGTGGTTCATAGGTTTTTAACGCCTTGCTCAGCGGCGGCTTACTTTATGCACATTTTGTGCGAAATTGGGAGGGCAGCGACCGCACCAAATGTGCATAAAGTAAGACGTCAGCTGCAGCAAATTGTTAGGTGGGTTCACTGCTCCGAAGTGGAGATCCGCGAACAACCACTTTATCTGCGATTATACCCGCTATAGATGAAAAGCAAGCAGCAACTATCCAGGCCCCGCCTATCCCTGGGTTTCTATAAACAGGAAAAGTGAATTTATAAATTCCCACAATAGTTATCAGGCTAATTCCGTACAGTGCACCACAGCGCCACAGGTGCCCCTAAACCGGCACCGCTAGATCTATCCATTGAGACTTCAACAACTTACCAGTAAGTGCAAACAACACGAAGCCTACAATCAAGCCATTAACAGCCAGAGTAACATCTCCATTTCCGAATAGAGTGTAACCACCCCAAATATAAGCTCCAGGACCTATAAGAAGGATTGATAGAACCATCGAGATACACAAAACCAAAAAATATAAGAACGGTGTCAATGCTTTAATTGTAAGTTTCACTCGATCACCTAACGCCGCCGGCAGGGGCAGCTTACCTTGTGCGCACTTTGCGCGAAAATGGGAGCGAAGCGACCCGTGCAAAATGTGCACAAGGTAAGCTGTCCCGCGGAGGGCCGCAGGCCCGGAGCAAATTGCCCGGCCTTGTATGGTTGTTCTTGTCTCATTTCGGCGTTGTACGCTCTTCTCGCTAACGGGTAAATTGAGACCCACCTTCGGCGGCCACCGAAGGCCTTGTTTATCACAGTTCGCTGCCCGGCCGGTTCATAAAGACCGATAACAAGTATGAACGTGACAAACACTCACTAGGCATAACTCGAATAGTCATGTGGGCCTCGAGCCCGAATAGCAAGGCGGAGATAGCTTATCTTATGGAATATAAAGAGATCAATGTCGGTATCGATACCAGCAGCAACCAACTCGATATCTATGTGAGACCCCCTGGCCAATTCTTTAGCGTCAATAACGATAGAGACGGTATTAAACAAGCTGTAGATAAAATACTGGCACTCAAACCCACTAGAGTATTGATTGAATCTACTGGACGACTGGAAATGGATTTTGTGTGCGCTGCCGATAAGCGAGGGCTGCCCATCGTTGTCTGCAACCCTTCACAAATTCGGAACTTTGCAAAGTCATCAGGACGGATCGCTAAAACCGACAAGCTAGATGCCATGGATATTGCCCATTTTGGCGAGGCCATGAAACCAGCGCTAACAGTAATAAAGCCGGAAAAGCTGCGAGAAATCAGTGACTTACTTGCCGTCCGTAGCCAGCGTCTTGAGATGAGTACTATGCAGAAGAATCGCCTCAAGAGAATGCCGAAGTCAGTCCACGATCCTATCCGAAAAATCCTTACCGCGATCAAGAGCGAACTACTTAAAATCGACAAGCAACTCGACAAGTTAATCAGCAGCGTAACGGAGTGGAAGGAAAAGCGAGATTTGCTGCTAAGTGCGAAAGGTGTAGGCAACGTCCTGGCTTACACACTCATGAGCGAGCTTCCTGAACTTGGAAAACTTAATCGTAAGGAAATAGCTGCGCTTGTTGGTATCGCACCGATGAACCGCGACAGCGGGCGCTTTCAGGGGAAGCGGTTCATTCGGGGCGGGCGTCACCGTGTTAGAACGGTTCTATTTGTTTCGATGATGTCTGCGATCCAATGTCACCCAAAGCTGAAACCAATGTACGAGCGTATGGTTGCCGCTGGGAAACCAAAGAAAGTCGCTATCGTCGCGTGTATGCGCAAGCAACTCACAATCCTCAATACCATGGTTAAGAACAACACTCATTGGGATGAAAAAATGGCTTAATCACTTGACGGAGAACCATAGTCACTTGTTATGTGCGGCACTACGCATAGCGTGTTTTAAGATACTTGGCTAGAGCACCGATGGGAACCAAAATGGCTGACCAAATAACACTAAGCGCGAGAATTACCACTACGCCAGAGCCAGCTCCACCTTCGAGTTCAACGTTCATTAAAAAAGCTGTAACTAAAGCCAGAATAAAACAAGCGACCGTCATTCTATACGGTGGGAGCTTATAAGCATCCGGCAACCACAAATATGCACATAGCCAAATTACAAGGCTAGGAGATAAAGCTACGCAAAGTAGAAGCAGCACAATGAAAACGGATAGAAAAATTTCCATGCTCTACTCTTGCTCTTACTTACACATAACGCCGCGCTCAGCCGCGGCTAACTTTGGGCGCTTTTTGCGCGACAATAGGAGCGAAGCGACCGTGCAAAAAGTGCGCAAAGTTAGCCGTCGGTCTGCAGCGCTTTGTTACGTTTTTTGGATCTGCTCAAACACCCGGTCTCCCAGGTCAGAATCATGCCCCATGACCTCAGCCATGAACCAACCGTACCCAAATACAAAAGCAAGATACAGTACTGCAAGTATCGGAATAGCGATTGCAGAAAGCCTACTGAAAGGCTCAATCTCAATGAACGCTACTTTTGGCGATCTAGGTAAAACCTTAACATTAACGCGATCACCTACCTTGTATTTTTGAAGAAGCTCGTGCTCAAAATTATGATCTTTGAACAATTGTGGAGACCGTAGAAGCGGAGTATCTGAACAGTACTTTTGGCCTTCAAAATCATACTCAAATTTTATATTTGCCTCGTAAACTCGCTGTCCTTCTGTATTTGTAAAATTTGCGAGTTTAGATTCTATGATTTCTCCGCGCACTACAGGGAAGGACTTCCATTTACCTTGAATACGCCGATAGATGTAGGTTTGCCCCACACCAATAAAGGCCAAGATCAAAAATCCAATGTATTTTAGAATACCCAACATAATTATTTACTACCGAAACGTAACGCCCAGCGTTGGCTGTCGCTCAGCCGCTGATTGTTATGTGGGACTTACTCGTGGTACTTCCGGATTACTGCGACCTTGCCCTGATCCATTTCCAAGATTTCCATCATGGTTTGACTATACTCGACTTTTTGATTGCTTTGAGGATGGATACCTTTTGCGTGATCCTTGTACCTTAGGGCAATTGCCGAGTCATTAAATATAAAAACTTCAAGAAGTTCAGCACTATATTCCGTATGAGCACCCAGATAGAAGGTCATACCCTTACGCATGGACTCTTTACCCCCAGGCTTACGAGTGCCATCTGTTTCCCAAGGTAAATGGGTGTGACCTATATCATCGGTTAGCAGCTTAAGATAGTTTTCAAGATCTTCTTTGGTGGCATCGGGAGATTGTGTGGCAACCATTTTTTCAAAATAGTTGTGCGCGAAAGCTTTCAGATCTTTTCCTGTATCAGCTGCATAGAGTCGACTAGAAATCAATAATAGAATTACAGCCAAAAATACTCTTTTCATTTAGAACTCCATTTCTCGATTTTCACATAACGCCCACGGCAGGGGCGGCTTACCTTATGCACTTTTTGCGCGAAAATGGGAGCGAAGCGACCCGCGCAAAACGTGCATAAGGTAAGCCGTCCCGCGGAGGCCCGAAGGGCCGGAGCTTCACTGCCCGTGATTGTTATGCATGGCCGAAGTGCGATCTTCATCAATGCGATAAATTGGCCTTCCACTCACGTTACCCTCTCTTACTTCAAGAACAATCGGGCCTCTAAAGCTCTCTGGGAGGAAACCCCAATCTCGCACACTAGTTTTTATACCATTTGGCAATTCAACTTGGAAATGTGGGTCCGCAGAAGCCTTGCCACGCCCACCGACATGATTAAATACATTTGCCTGGATATATGTGAATGTCGTTCTACTTGGCTCAAACGCACAGTATGACAGAGAGCCAAATATGGAAAGAATAATTGCTAGCAGAAAGTGTGGAGCAAATCTATCTGAATTCATATTGCATAACGCCGCAATCAGCCGCGGATTACTTTGTGTGCTTTTTGCACGAAAATGGGAGCGCAGCGACCGTGCAGAAAGTGCATAAAGTAAGACGCCGGCTGCATTGCATTGTTAGCGCCGTCACTTGCACGGAATTGCGAAATCAACGTGGTAATGCTCGTCATGCCGGACCCATGAACGCTTTTTTGAAAACTGAATATTCCTAGACAGATATTCACCGTGTGTTGTTTCGAGAAGTTTAGGCTGTAACTTGGGATCAAAAATTACACGCCACAAATTAAAACCTCGAGTTACCGACTCTTTGTGTAGCGCAACTATATGAGCGGCCATTGCCTCATAATCTATCGTGAAATCTTCGTAAACACCGAAATTGTCAAACTCGATGTCGTAGCCAAATTTGTTAACTGGACTAGTCGGTAAGTGGACTGAAGTCCCAGATTTATCAGTTACTGGAACCATAAAATCTGCAGACAGACCGTTTCTGTGAGTTTTGTGCGGCTTAAATTGCCCGCCTTCTTCAAATCCCATCTCAGCATATTTGAATACTTTCTCAGGATTTGTATCTTCAAGGCTTTTGTATGCAGCTAAAATTATTTCACTTACTTGGGAGTGAACATAAGTTCTCCCAGCTAATCTCGCAACTAAGCTATATCCCTCAAAATTTTCTCCTGATGTAGGCAGTTGAACCCCATTCTCTAGTCTTCCATTGGAGGTGGTTCCATAGCAGATGCTATCCTCGGCAATTGCTAAAAACGAGAAAAACAAAAAACTGAAAAAAATCTTACTCATAGTCTCGTAGCGCTAACGCTGCCGGCAGGGGCAGCTTACCTTGTGCACCTTTTGCGCAAAAATGGGAGCATAGCGACCCGCGCAAAAGGTGCACAAGGTAAGCTGTCCCACGGAGGGCCGCAGGCCCGGAGTAAATTGCCCGGCCTTGTATGGTTGTTCTTGTCTCATTTCGGCGTTGTACGCTCTTCTCGCTAACGGGTAAATTGAGACCCACCTTCGGCGGCCACCGAAGGCCTTGTTTATCACAGTTCGCTGCCCGGCCGGTTCATAAAGACCGATAACAAGTATGAACGTGACAAACACTCACTAGGCATAACTCGAATAGTCATGTGGGCCTCGAGCCCGAATAGCAAGGCGGAGATAGCTTATCTTATGGAATATAAAGAGATCAATGTCGGTATCGATACCAGCAGCAACCAACTCGATATCTATGTGAGACCCACTGGCCAATTCTTTAGCGTCAATAACGATAGAGACGGTATTAAACAAGCTGTAGATAAAATACTGGCACTCAAACCCACTAGAGTATTGATTGAATCTACTGGACGACTGGAAATGGATTTTGTGTGCGCTGCCGATAAGCGAGGGCTGCCCATCGTTGTCTGCAACCCTTCACAAATTCGGAACTTTGCAAAGTCATCAGGACGGATCGCTAAAACCGACAAGCTAGATGCCATGGATATTGCCCATTTTGGCGAGGCCATGAAACCAGCGCTAACAGTAATAAAGCCGGAAAAGCTGCGAGAAATCAGTGACTTACTTGCCGTCCGTAGCCAGTGTCTTGAGATGAGTACTATGCAGAAGAATCGTCTCAAGAGAATGCCGAAGTCAGTCCACGATCCTATCCGAAAAATCCTTACCGCGATCAAGAGCGAACTACTTAAAATCGACAAGCAACTCGACAAGTTAATCAGCAGCGTAACGGAGTGGAAGGAAAAGCGAGATTTGCTGCTAAGTGCGAAAGGTGTAGGCAACGTCCTGGCTTACACGCTCATGACCGAGCTTCCTGAACTTGGAAAACTTAATCGTAAGGAAATAGCTGCGCTTGTTGGTATCGCACCGATGAACCGCGACAGCGGGCGCTTTCAGGGGAAGCGGTTCATTCGGGGCGGGCGTCACCGTGTTAGAACGGTTCTATTTATTTCGATGATGTCTGCGATCCAATGTCACCCAAAGCTGAAACCAATGTACGAGCGTATGGTTGCCGCTGGGAAACCAAAGAAAGTCGCTATCGTCGCGTGTATGCGCAAGCAACTCACAATCCTCAATACCATGGTTAAGAACAACACTCATTGGGATGAAAAAATGGCTTAATCACTTGACGGAGAACCATAGTCACTTGTTATGAGTTCTCGCCATTTTCGTAGTGATAATGCTCTTGGCTTGCCGACGTAAAGCTACCAATGAATTTAGATTCTTTATGATAGTCCTTCTTTGGCGTAAAGTACTCTTTAGCTAAAGCCCAATCATAAACCCCTTGATTCAATGGGTAAGCCGTAAGCATTCCGCTTAATGTATTTTTCGCTATCCACTCTTCGGCTTTATCACGACAGTTAAAAACTGCGCTACAGAATTGTGCCCCACTTCCATGAAATACGTAGATTTTATCTTCCATGTCTAGACTCATAACAGTTTATTCAAAAGCCCAGGTCATATATCACGCTGCCACATATCCAAGTTGACACCAATGTTTATGTTTGACGGAAAACCTAGTTAATTCAGCAGGTTACCTCACTATACGATCTTTGAGTACCATAAATATATGGCAGGCGAGCTATATATCCCTTGGTATGGCTGTACCATAATTTACAAAAACTCCTTTAATTTCATTCAGATACGTTTTCTCCAATACTTCAGCTACTGATCTGAAATACATCGCACATCGTCCCGACGTCTAAAAACTCGATAATCGGACTCGCTGAACAAAGTACAGATACAAAAAAGCCGGTTCCAAAACTGGAACCGGCTTTTAGGCTTCATGTGAATAAAGCGCGCTTTTTACACCGCGCCCTCTTCAATCTTGTGCTTCCAGATCACCGGGCCGGTGTTGTGCACCGATTCGCCGTTGCTGTCTACCGCCACCGTCACCGGCATGTCTTCCACGTCGAATTCGTAGATGGCTTCCATCCCCAGTTCCGGGAAGGCGATGACCTTGGCATCTTTGATGGCCTGCGCCACCAGGTAAGCGGCACCGCCAACCGCCATCAGGTAGACGGCTTTATTGTCACGGATGGCTTCGATCGCAGTCGGGCCGCGTTCTGCCTTACCGATCATGCCCAGCAGGCCGGTTTCTTCCAGCATGGTGCGGGTGAACTTGTCCATGCGGGTAGCGGTGGTGGGGCCCGCAGGGCCAACCACTTCTTCACGCACGGGATCAACCGGGCCCACGTAGTAGATGAAGCGACCGGTCAGGTCCACTGGCAGTTTCTCGCCCTTGGCCAGGATGTCGACCATTTTCTTGTGCGCGGCATCGCGGCCAGTAAGCATCTTGCCGTTCAGCAGCAGAGTATCGCCGGGCTGCCAGCTCAGTACGTCTTCCGCGGTGACTTCGTCCAGGTTCACGCGGCGGGTATTGCCGCCCGCTTCACGGGTGATTTCCGGCCAGTCTTCCAGTTTCGGCGGAGTCTGACGCGCAGCGCCGGAACCGTCGAGGGTGAAGTGGGTGTGACGGGTAGCTGCACAGTTCGGGATGATCGCTACGGCCTTGTTGGCGGCGTGGGTCGGGAAGTCTTTCACCTTCACGTCCAGCACGGTGGTGAGGCCACCCAGGCCCTGGGCGCCGATGCCCAGTTTGTTGACCTTGTCGAACAGTTCCAGGCGCAGTTCTTCGGCTCGGTTGGAAGCGCCGCGTTCCTGCAGGTCCTGAATGTCGATGGGGTCCAGCAAGGACTCTTTCGCCAGCAGCATGGCCTTCTCGGCAGTGCCGCCAACACCGATACCCAGCATGCCGGGCGGGCACCAGCCAGCGCCCATTTTCGGCACCATGTCCAGTACCCAATCTACGACGGAGTCGGAGGGGTTGAGCATGGCAAATTTGCTTTTGGCCTCACTACCGCCGCCCTTGGCTGCGACATAGACGTCGACATTGTCGCCGGGAACGATTTCGTAGTGAATGACCGCCGGGGTGTTGTCGCCGGTGTTTTTACGGGCGCCGTCGGGGTCCGCCAGAATGGACGCACGCAGTACGTTATCCGGGTTGTTGTAGGCGCGGCGAACACCTTCGTTGACCATGTCGGTCACGCTCATTTCCGCGTCCCACTGCACGTTCATGCCCACTTTCAGTTTCACGGTCACAATGCCGGTATCCTGACAGATGGGGCGATGGCCCTGGGCGCACATGCGGGAGTTGATCAGGATCTGGGCCATGGCGTCTTTCGCCGCCGGGTTGGCTTCTTTTTCATAGGCCTTGTTGAGGGCCTGGATGAAATCCTGGGGATGGTAATAAGAGATGAACTGCAGCGCGTCGGCCACGCTGTCGATCAGGTCGTCCTGGCGGATAATGGTCATTGCCGGCTCCGGTGTTGTCGTCTCGTCTCGAAGGCGGCGATTTTACACGAAATGTCGGCGGGTGTTGGATTGGACGAAGTGAGGAGAGGCGCGAATTTTGAAAAAACAAGGGGCAAGTGAAAATGAGAATGGTTAGCGACAAAGCCAGTTGCCGCTAACCTTCATATTTCCCTACTTGCGCACCAGATCAGGGCGCGGAAGCGGTGGTGGAGCTGGACTGCAGGCTGCGGATGGCATCGCGCAGTTGCACCAGGTCCTTGTTTACGGTGCGACGGTAGCTGTCGATCGACTGTACCGCTTCTTCGTTGGCACCCACGCGTGCCGTCAGGTCCGCACGCACAGAAGACAGCTGGCGCTCCAGGCTGGCTACCTTGTCTTTGGTATCCCGTGAAGCGCTCGCCGTGGATTCTTTCAACTTGGCTATATCCGACTCGAGGGCGGCCACTTTCTTCAGGCTGCTCTCAAAGCCACTGACCTTTTTGGACAGTGCAGCGACGTCTTTCTTCGCAGCGTCTGCGGCAGCCTTGTTAGCGGCGATATTCTTGCGGTTGGTATCGAAGGAAACACCCCACAGCTTGCGAATCTCCGAGGCGTTCTCCTTCACTTTGGCATTGAGCACTTCGACCGAGGCCGCCGACTCTTCGCCAGACATTTCAAAGCGCTTCTCCAGCTGCACGATACGGGCCTCTGCATCAACCAGCACCGTCCGGGTCAGTTGCCACTGCTGGTACAGGAAGCCTGCGGCGCCCAGACCGGCAAGTGCCAGCATCAGGGCGACAATGGCCAGGAAGGAAGAACCACCACCAGAACTGGTGGGTTCCGGGGCAGAAACCGGCGCCTGGGGCGCAGCGTAGCGCTTACCACTTATCGGGCCGTTAGGAATCTGAGGGTCCATAGCGGATGGGCTGCTGCCATCGAGTGTGGGCTCTCTGCGTTGCATGCTGTAGTCCTGCGTTGCTGTACGGCCATATGACCGTCATTGGTAGAAATCTGCGGCAGTTATACCAAAAACTGACGAAAAAGTAAGCGGTTCCAGTTATCAGAATAGGACAATAGAAAGCACAGACTGCTCCGTCATCAATAATCATTCGCAGATAGCCCTGAACTTAGCGGCAATTGAAACCTTTTTGGCCTGTCCAATGGCTTAATAATGACATCAAGCGGGTGTAGAATGCCTGCCACCAATAACTGACCTGCTACCACTCTTGGGTCGGTACAGGTCTCAGACAAAGGAAGGAATACAACATGGCACACGTTCTCCCCGAACTTCCCTATGCTATGGACGCGCTGCAGCCGCACATCTCCCAGGAAACCCTGGAATTCCACTACGGCAAGCACCACAAAACCTACGTAGACAAGCTGAACGGCCTGCTGGAAGGCACTCCGGATGCAGACAAGTCTCTGGAAGACGTCATCAAGTCCTCCTCCGGTGGCGTATTCAACAACGCCGCTCAAATCTGGAACCACACCTTTTACTGGAACTGCCTGAGCCCCAACGGCGGCGGCGCTGCTACCGGTGCAGTAGCCGAGGCCATCAACGCCGCTTTTGGTTCCTTCGACAAGTTCAAGGAAGAGTTCACCAACAGCGCCGTCAACAACTTCGGCTCTGGCTGGACCTGGCTGGTGAAAAAATCCGACGGCACTGTAGCCATCGTTAACACCTCCAATGCCGAAACTCCGCTGACCGACAGCAGCGTTACTCCGCTGCTGACTTGCGACGTTTGGGAACACGCTTACTACATCGACTACCGCAATGCGCGTCCGAAGTACATGGAAGCGTTCTGGGCACTGCTGAACTGGGAATTCGTAAATCAGAATTTTGCCTGATTACGGACCTGGTCCAGTGATGCGAAAAGCGGGCCCAAGCGGCCCGTTTTTTTGTGCCCGCGATAAATCCAATCCGCCGATAAAATGACCAGGCCGTCGTTAAAATTTGCAACCTCTGCCACTTCTGGTTACAACACTGCACCGATAACCTCCCTTTCACCAACCATTCACTGACATTGAGATAACACCATGAAGCTCAAGATGACTCTGCTGGCGGCCGCCATAAGCGCGCTGGCCTTGGCAGGTTGCGACCGCGAACAGGCCACCCCCAAAAACGATACCGAACAGCAGTCCCCTGCGGGCGCAGAAGCCACCCAGGCCTCCCCTCAGGGCGTAGACACTACCGCTGATGCCTCATCCGAAGGAAATGCCGAAGTCATCGAAAAAACGAACCAGTTGTTCGAAGAGCAGTTCCAGACGCACGTCAGTCGCAGCCCGGAATTCAAAACATTCCTGGGGATGAAAGAGGATTACGGCAAGTGGGACAACCTCTCCCCGGAGTTCGCCAAGGAAACCCATGAAATCCACAAGCGTCAGCTGGAAGCCCTGAAAAAGATTGACCCGGCGCAACTGGATGACGCAACACGCCTGTCACTGGAACTGGCAATCCGCAATCTGGAGCAGGATATCGAAGGCTACCAGTGGCGCCTGCACACCTACCCGGTGAACCAGATGTACGCCGCACACACCGGCGTTGCCTCGCTGCTGATCAACCAGCACCGTGTTGAAGATGTATCCGATGCCGAGGCCTATATTTCCCGCCTCAACGGGCTGCCAGCCCATTTTGATCAGGTCATCGAAAACCTGAAGGCCCGCGCCGAAGCCGGCATCATCATCCCCAAGTTCGTTTTCCCCTATGTCATCAGCGACGGTAAAAACCTGATTACCGGTGCGCCATACGACGACGGCAAAGACAGCACCCTGTACGCGGACTTCAAGGGCAAGGTAGACAAACTCAATATCAGTGACGAGGAAAAAGTCGCGCTGATCGAGAAAGCCAAAACCGCAATGCTGGAAAGCGTGAAACCGGCCTACGAAAACCTCAATGTGTATCTGGCGGAGCTGGAAAAACAGGCCACCACCGACGACGGCGCCTGGAAATTCCCCGACGGTGACAAGTACTACCAGCATCGCCTGAACGTCTACACCACCACCGACATGACGGCCGACGAGATTCACGAAGTGGGTCTGTCAGAAGTGAAGCGTATCCATGACGAGATGCGCGCAATCATGAAACAGGTGAAGTTCGAAGGCAGCCTGCAGGAATTCTTCGAGTTCATGCGTACCGACAAGCAGTTCTACTACCCCGAGACCGAGGAAGGTAAACAGCGCTACCTGAAAGAAGCAACCGCGATGATCGACACCATGAAGGGTCGATTGGACGAGCTGTTTATCACCAAGCCCAAGGCGGACCTGGTCGTTAAGGCGGTAGAACCCTTCCGCGAGAAATCTGCCGGTAAAGCCTTCTACCAGCGCCCGGCACCGGACGGCTCCCGCCCCGGCATCTACTACGCCAACCTGTACAAAATGAGCAGCATGCCCACCTATCAGATGGAGGCGCTGGCCTACCATGAGGGCATCCCCGGCCACCATATGCAGCTCTCCATCATGCAGGAGCTGGAAAACGTACCCTCCTTCCGCAAGTTCGGCGGCTACACCGCCTACACCGAGGGCTGGGGCCTCTACTCCGAGCTGGTGCCGAAGGAAATCGGATTCTACAAAGACCCCTACTCCGACTTCGGTCGCCTGGCCATGGAACTCTGGCGCGCCTGCCGCCTGGTGGTCGACACCGGGATGCACAGCAAAAAGTGGACCCGCGAAGAGACCATCGACTGGCTGGCAACCAACAGCCCCAACCCCAAGGGTGATGTGGTCAAGGCCATTGAACGCTATATCGTCATGCCCGGCCAGGCTACCGCCTACAAGATCGGCATGATGAAAATTGTCGAACTGCGGGAAAATGCGAAAAAAGAACTTGGGGACAAGTTTGATATCCGTGAATTCCACGACGTGGTGCTGGCGAATGGTGCGGTGCCGCTGGATGTCTTGGAGGAGCTGGTGAGTCAGTGGGTAGAGGGAAAAAAGAGTAGTTAACTTCCTGACCTAGGATCTTTCCGAAAGGCGCCGCTTTAATTAACAGCGGCGCCTTTTTTTATTTTGCCGCTAAAAAATAGTTTCCTCTACAAACCGAAATGTGTGTTAGCTTTGGCCTATCGTTTCTCAATCGTCACATCGTCAGATTCACGCCCCACCACAAATTACCCGCCTCCATGTCGAAAACTCAGTCGAATAGACTGAGACCCGATCGCATTATTTGCAGATTCTCCCCCTGGCTACTTGACTAAATAACATCCAACCTGAAGTGGTTGTCGTTATCGTAAACAGTCAGGGAAGACAACATGGCCTCGCACTATTCCGCTCGCAAAAATTTATTCACCAAAAAATCATTGGCCAAAGCGGTTTCCAACGCCGTACTTGTTTTTGTGGCTACTGCGACACTGGGGAATAGCGCCAATGCGCAATTTGTCTGTCAGGACAACACCACCGGAACTGCAGATGGTGCGACCGCCGCTGGCGCAAACTCAGTCGCTTGCGGCACGGATGCGCAAGCCGCAGGTAATGCCTCCACCGCAGTGGGGAATAGTGCCACTGCAAGCCAACCGGAATCCACAGCCCTGGGGGAAAGTGCCACCGCGAATAATGAAGGGTCAACCGCCCTAGGTGCCGGCACTTCTGCATCAGGAGCATCTTCAGTCGCGGTCGGAATAAGAGCAGACTCTTCAGGCACAACTGCCATATCCATCGGAAGTGATTCCGTAGCATCAGGTTCAGAGAGCATCGCAATAGGAACACAATCTGACGCGTCAGGCTCCGAAAGCACAGCCATAGGCGCACGCTCTTCAGCAACAGGTCTCTCCTCTACAGCGCAAGGTCATGGCGCTACTGCGAATGCGGATTTTTCCACAGCGCTCGGCAGCACCGCAGTGGTCAATAGCAGTGCCTTTGAAGGTACTGCCGTAGGCGCAGGAAGCGGTGTTACTGCAGCGCAAGGCACCGCGATTGGCAGCTTATCTAATGTATCGGGAACCAATGGTACGGCTATCGGGTACCTCTCCGAAGCCAGCGCTGCAAACGCAACCACAGTCGGCGCTAGCTCGAGAGCATTACAAGAGAATTCTTCCGCATTTGGCAGTGGTGCAACGGCTAATGGTGCGGGAGCGACCGCTGCTGGTCGCAACGCCTCCGCCACCGGCGGTGCCGCAACTGCAATGGGAATCGGCGCAAATGCGTCCACAGCCAACTCCACCGCAGTCGGGGGCTCATCCGCGGCAACGGGTATTGAGTCTGCAGCATTCGGAGCCGAAAGTCAGGCAACTGCCGCCTCCTCTACTGCGCTAGGCGTAGGCTCCGGCGCAACCGGGACCAACAGTACGGCGGTTGGACAGCAGGCTCAGTCTGCGGGTGACGATAGCCTTGCCGTTGGCCAGGGCACTGTCAGTGGCGGTAACAGCAGCACTGCAGTGGGTCAAGGAGCCTCCAGTGCCGGAGCCAACAGCGCAGCTTTCGGACGGGGCGCCTCATCTGCTGGGATAAGTGCGGTCGCGGTAGGTGGCGGCGCCTTAAGCAGCGGTCCGAACTCTGCGGCTTTTGGTTCTGGTGCCAGCGCTACGGCCGGCTCGTCAACCGCAGTCGGACAGGCTTCCACCGCTACTGGCCCGGGGGCGACGGCATTGGGTCAGGGCGCATCGGCTTCCGGCACTTCCGCTACCGCGCTGGGCCAAAATGCCCAGGCAAATGAAACCAATTCCGTAGCCTTGGGTAATGCCTCCGTTGCCAATGAGCCGAACACTGTATCGGTGGGCAGCGCCGGTGCCGAACGCCGAATCACCAATGTGGCCGAAGGCCAAAATGGTACTGATGGCGTCAATGTAAACCAGCTGGAAAACGGTCTTACAGACACCCTGAATCAAGCCAATCAATATACCGATTCCGAGGTCAACACCCTGAATCAGAACCTGTCCCAACAAATCACCGATGGCGACCAGCAGACACTAACCAACGCCAACAACTACACAGATACCGAGATCAACACTCTGAATCAGAACCTGTCACAGCAGATCACTGATGGCGACCAGCAGACGCTCACCAACGCCAACAACTACACAGATACCGAGATCAACACCCTGAATCAGAACCTGTCACAGCAGATCACTGATGGCGACCAGCAGACGCTGACCAACGCCAACAACTACACAGACACCGAGATCAACACCCTGAATCAGAACCTGTCTCAGCAGATCATTGACGGCGACCAGCAGACGCTGACCAACGCCAACAACTACACAGACACCGAGATCAACACCCTGAATCAGAACCTGTCTCAGCAGATCATTGACGGCGACCAGCAGACGCTGACCAACGCCAACAACTACACAGACACCGAGATCAACAACCTGAATCAGAACCTGTCTCAGCAGATCATTGACGGCGACCAGCAGACACTGACCAACGCCAACAACTACACAGACACCGAGATCAACAACCTGAATCAGAACCTGTCTCAGCAGATCATTGACGGCGACCAGCAGACGCTGACCAACGCCAACAACTACACCGATACCGAAGTCAGCAACCTCAACACCAACTTGATGCAGAAAATCGATGATGGTAATCAGCAGACATTGCAGCAGGCAAATACCTATACCGACAACTCGGTAAGCAACCTGAATAACAACCTGATGCAGAAGATTACCGATGGTGATACAGATACTTTGCAGAAAGCCAACACTTACACCGATAACTCTGTCAACAGCGCGATCAATCAAGTTGAGCAGCGCGCTGCTCGCAGATCAGACCAGACTCTGATTAACGCGAACAGCTACACAGATCAACAAACGAGCAACACACTGCAGCAGGCTAACCGCGATGCTGCTCAGCGCGCATCTCAAGCTCTGCGGAGTGCCCGACAGTACACCAATCAGGTCAGCCAGCAAACACTGTCGAATGCGAACACTTATACCGATCGACAAGTGGCCAGTGGCACGCGCAGTGCGGTAAACCAGGCAAACACTTACACCGACAAAAAAATCAACGAACTGGCTGGTTTCAATTTCGAGAACCTACAGCAGCTGAATAGCCGCATGGACGGATTCGATAAGCGCCTGAATGTGGTGAATGATCGGGTCGATCGTATCGGAGCCATGGGTATTGCCATGCAACAGTCTGCCATTAATGCAGGCGGTGCAGACTGCAAGAACTGGCGCGATTGGCGCGAGTGCAAAGGCCGTATTGCCGTAGGGGCCGGCTGGCTCAATGGCGAAAGTGCGGTATCTATCGGATATGGTCGTCCGATCGGTGAAAACGGTCGCTTCAGCTTCGGCGGCGCCTTCAGCGGCAACGAAGCAGGCGGTGGCTTCGGCATTGGCTTCGATCTCTGATCCACGCGTTATTCAATACCGCATTGATACATCACACTGAAGTAAATGTGAAAAGCCGGGCCAGTTACGTTGGCCCGGCTTTTTTTTGAGCACCGCGTCACGCTACAATAGCTAACTCTTGAAGACCACTAAATAGCGGCTGCGACTACACGGCTGAAGTTCGCTGACAGGACGTCGCAACTACAACGGCATAACAACAAACACAAAAGTCATCTAAATGGAATTTCCCCTCAAGCACCGTCGCCCCCTTTGCGAAGGCCGGGCAATCTCTCCAATTTCCCGCAGCTTTCCGCGCAGTGCCCTACGTATACTGGCGACCGCGGTAATCACAGGGGGTACACTTGCCGGCTGCTCATTCGCGCACCAGTTTTTCACTCCTAATATCACCAGCGAAAATATCACCGAGGTTCGCTACCTGGATCAAGGGTGGAGCAAGGAGGATCGGCAGCTGTTCTACTCCACTCCGCAGGGAACGGAGTTGCAGGGGCTGCACTACAAGTGGCTGGAAGCCCTCGAACTGCCCTTTTCAGAGAAAAAGCTAGCCAGCGCAGACAATATGCGCGGCTGGGGGTTTATTGTGGAGCCGCAGCAAGCCAATTCCGCCGGTGAATCCGGTGTGTATCCGGTGGGCATGGGCAGCCATCTGAACCCGGACGACAACTCCACCCGCATCGACCTCGGCTGCGCCCTCTGCCACACCGGCGAATTGCACTACAAGGGTGTGGCCCTGCGGGTCGATGGCGGCCAGGCAATTCACGGCATGTCCACGGGTAACCCCGGTGAGTTTATTCACTCACTGGGCGCCGCGACATTCGAGATGAAGTTCAATCCCTTCAAGTGGGCGCGCTTTGCCGATGCAGTGGCCGGTGAAGATCGCGACAAACGCGAACAACTGAAGCAGGACTTCAACGCATTCAGCGAGCGCTTTTTTGAATTCGCCAAGGGTCCGGGCAACCCCGATAACTTCCCCACCACCGAGGGGCGCGGCCGCACCGACGCGGTAGGGCGTATCGGCAATGTCGTTTTCGGCTACAACCTGGGTATTGAAGAGAACTATAAAGTCGCCGATGCGCCGGTAAGTTATCCGTTTCTTTGGGATATCTGGCGCTTCGACTGGGTGCAATATACCGGATTCACCAATCAGGCGATGGCGCGCAACGTCGGTGAAAGCCTCGGGGTAATGGCGCCGGTCAAACTGGTGGACGACCAGGGTGAACTACTGCCGGAAGGCGAGTTCGGCCGATCCACCATCAATATCGACGGCATGCAGTGTATTGAAACCACGCTACGCAAACTGCGCCCACCCAAATGGCCCCAGGAGATTCTGGGTGAAATCGATATCGCCAAAGCACAACAAGGTAAAAACCTATTTGCCGACCAGTGTGCCCACTGCCATGGCCCACATATTTCCAAGCCCTACACCTGGAAGGTGGCGGGCGGCCCCGGTGACAACCCGAATCATCAACGGGACGTGAACTGGCAGTGGGATATGTCCGGACAGATTTCCTACGACGAACAAAACCAACCGCTGCGGGAAGACTGGCGAGAAACGCTCTGGGCCCTGCCCTGGATTGATATCGAGGTGATCGGTACCGACCCTAAAGCGGCGGAGAACTTCGTCAACCACACCTTTGATCCGGGCCCACTGGTCGCGAAAAACCCGAACAACCCCGACGATGATATCGACCGGCGCGTAAACGCCGGGGATGGCCTGCAGCTGCTAATGAACAAGCTGGTACCGGTTCTCTATGACAACAGCGGTATCTCCAGCGACAACAACGGCATTGCCGATTACGACGGGCTCAATGTGCCCTTCCGCATCGTCAACAAACTGGCCTACAAAGCCCGCCCACTGCACGGGGTCTGGGCCACCCCACCCTTCCTGCACAACGGTTCGGTACCGACGATTTACGACCTGCTGTCGCCACTGGAAGCGCGGCCGGTCAAATTTGGCGTGGGCCATCGGGAATACAACCCGCAAAAGCTGGGTTATGTCACCGATATGCGCCAGGGCAACTTCGCGTTTGATACAACGCAGACCGGCAACAGCAACCGCGGCCACCTGTTTACGGATGTCGAGATGCCGGGGCGCATCGGCAGGCGCTTTAAGGAAAGCGAGCGCATGGCGTTGATCGAATACCTCAAGGTGATGGGTAACCCGGACTTTTCCGAGGCGCTGAATGGCGATCCGCAAAACTGGGCGCAGTATTCCAAACCGCCGGCGAGCGCCATTGGCGAGCAGGCCTGCCAGGACTTTCGCCATCCCCACGGACAGCTGGCCCAGCGTGGCACGCAGCCTTCCGGGCAGCGATAAGGAGATACGCACGTGTTTAACCGTACCTTTAACCTGAAGCGCCTTCGGAGTTACTTTCTCCCGGCTTGCTTACTCCCCTGGTTTTTCGCCAGCCTTGCGCACGCCACCGGCCAACCGCAGGCGTCTTTTGACGACCTGGGAATGGAAATTTCCGCTGAAGAGCGCGCAGCCATTCAATCCGCCATTCACTCCGCCAGGGAAATATCCCGGATCGCACATGCCGAAAACAGCAAACGCTACGGCAACCTGTACCGCCGGGATGCCCACGCCAAAGCGACGGGCTGTGTGCGTGCGACCTTCGAGATAAACGGGGATATTCCTGAACACTTCCGCTACGGAATTTTCAGCAAGCCGGGACAGGATTACAAAGCCTGGATCCGGTTTTCCAATGGCGACATGCTGGTCCAGCCGGACAAAGAGCCGGATGCCCGCGGCATGGCGGTCAAGGTGCTGGGTATCGATGCCGCAGACGCGCAGGGGCAACCCATTGCGGCGGAACTGCGTAGCACCGGCACCCAGGATTTCATCATGACCAATACCCCGGCGTTTTTTAATCGGAATATCTACGATTACGCCGAGAATATGCAGCACCTGGCCAAGCTCGATAAAACCGGCTGGTTCATCAACCTCTGGCCACCGCGACTGCATTTAAAAGAGATGCTGCGGGCACAGCAGACCATCTCTTCCAAAATCGAAACTCCCTTTGCCGCCCAGTACTTTTCCATGCTGCCCTATCAACTGGGCGAAACCGCACTGAAGTTTTCCAGCCGCCCCTGCGCCGGCGCAAGCTACACGAGCGTCGCCGATAAAAGCGCGGACGATTTTCTCACCCGGCAAATGGCAAGCACACTGGAGTCCGGTTCTGCCTGCTTCGATTTTCTGGTGCAACCGAGGGTGGAAACCGGAAACATGCCACTGGATGACGCCACGGTGATCTGGGAAGAAAGCGAATCCCCGTTCATTCCCGTAGCCCGTATCCATATACCCCCGCAGACGATCACCGGTGATACACAGCGGCAGTTCTGTGAAAACCTGTCGATGAACCCCTGGCATGGGGTGGGCGACTGGCAACCGCTGGGTAGCCTGAACCGGGCGCGGCGTTTGGTGTATCACGCGGTATCAGAGTTCCGGCACACGCAAAACCGGGCACCCCGAGAGGTACCCGCAGACTGGTGTATTCCGGGCGCCGCCGAATCGTGTGGCCCGCAGCAGGGCCTGAACATCCGCAAACCCCGGTGGCCCTTGCCACGCTGCTTTGACGGCCTTTACCAGCCGATGGACGGCACTGCTGTCAGCAGCGACTGTGGCAGTCGCCAGTACAGTGCACGCTCGAGCCAAACCGAGTATCAGTGAGCCACAGGGCCCCGCCGTTGCCGACCGTTACTGAATTACGCCACAGGCAATGCGTGCACCGCCCCCGCCGAGGGGCTTGGGCTGGTCGGAAAAGTTGTCACCACCGGCGTGTACCATCAGCGCCCGGCCCTTGAGGTCAGAGATCTTCAGGCGAGGCGCTAATACGGGTTCATAGGCCTTGCCATCGTTGTCCACATAGAGCGCCGGCAGGTCCCCCAGGTGGCCATCCCCCCAGGGAGTGCCGTGCTTGCCCGTTTTTTGGGGGTCGTAATGGCTGCCCGCCGCCAACCCCGGAACCGATTTACCCTCCTTCATTGCCGACTCACAGCTGCCATTTTCGTGCAAGTGGAAGCCGTGTAGCCCCCTCGGCAGTCCTTTCAGGTCTGGCGCGAACACCAGACCGTAAGGTGTTTCACGGATGGTGACCGTACCCAGCATGGAACCAACACCACTGCTGTCGAGCTTGAGAATACTGACCACGGTCTCCGCACTGGCAGACATTGCCAGACACCCGATAAAGGCACTGGCGGCAAAGGATTTGATCAATGGGGACATCTAACACTCCTCCGTAGCGAGCCGGCGACCATTCAGGAGTACCGGCGGCTAAATTCACGCTATCGAATACAGTGTAGAAGTAAATGCCAGGAAGGCCGTACGGATACACCCGGAATCCGCGAGCCGCCAGCGGCCCGCGTATCGGGAGAAACGGTTCTAGATGTTCAGAACCTGTTTGACAAAGGGAATGGTGATTTTGCGCTGGGCCTGCAACGAGGCCCGGTCCAGCTGCTCGAGCAAAGCGAAAAGTGCACGGGTATCCCGCGGCGCCCTATGCAGGATGTAATGAGCGACATCTTCCGGCAAGTCAAACCCACGCAGGCGGCTGCGCTGGCGCAAGGCCGCCAGTTTGTCGGTATCGCTCAGGGGATGCAGCTGAAATGTCAGGCCCCACTGCAAACGAGATTGCAGGTCCGCCAGACCCAGTTCCAGTCCCCGGGGAGACTTGCGAGAACCCAGTAACAGCTGACGACCACTGTCCCGCAGACGGTTGTACAGGTGGAACAAGGCGGTCTGCCAATTTGCGCGCCCTTCGATCAGGTGCAGGTCATCGATGCACACCAGATCCAGAAATTCGAGCCCCTCGAGAATGACCTGGGGGTCCGCCTCAATCAGATCCGCCAATGGCAGATACTGAAAACTGCGCCCGGCAGTCTCGGCCACCTGACACACGGACTGCAATAAATGGGTCACCCCACTACCAGACTCGCCCCACAGGTAAATGGCCTGCTCGGCATTGTCACCACTGGCAAAGGCCTGCAGCATGCCGGCCACCTGGCGGTTGACCGCGTCCGGTGACTGAAAGAAATTGGCGAAAGTGGCGTCGTCCCGCAGGGATACCCCCAGCGAGAGCTGCTGTGGAACGCCACCGGTATGACTACTACCGCTCACGGATCAGTGCCAGTTGTAGCGCAACGGGTTCTGGGCACTGCCCAGTGGTGCGCGGTACCCGGATAGATCCACCGGTCCATCGTCACCTGCCAGTTGAAGATTGCGGTTCAGTGCCAGCACATCCCGCAGGGACTCCAGCTGGGTGCTGGTGGTCAGCGACAAGGTTAGACGGTCGCCATTCACCGCAAGGACATCCGCACTGCTCACCTGGGCCAGCCCCTGTAAATAATTGGTCGCTTGCGAATAGGCCGCGAAGTTGCGAATGCCGGAGATTTCCACCAACACGGCACTGGCGACACCAGTATCGCCGGTGCGCACTGCATAGCGCTCGGCCAGCATATTGGTCGCTTCATTGACCCCGCGCAGAGCCACTTCCTCTAGGGATTCGCCACTGGCATCAAACGCGTAACTGCGACCGCCGTGAATCAACAGCCAATTGGCCTGCCAGCGCTGGCCAGAGGTCTGCAACAGGCGCCCCATCAAGGTGGCGTCCGGACGATAGCGCACACCAGCGCGTTCGGCCGCCCCTTCGTCCTGCGCCCAGAGACTGCCGAGCGGCATGTTGCGCTGGTCGTTCAAGTCCATGACCGGAAAGTCAAGAGGCAAGCCGCGCTCCAGCGCCAGGCCGTCCATCAGACCGAACAGCTCCGGGTAATCTTCCTGGCGCAGGGTGTCACGGCCCCCCTGCAGGGTGTCCACCGCCATCCACACCAGGGTGCCGGGGCGGTTGTTGGGCCACAGCGGCAACTGCAGCTGGTGCACCAGATCATTGACCGCCTTGGGGTCATAGGTCAGGTGCACGTACAGCTGGTTGTTGTCGCTGTCGTAGCGGTAACCCTGTACATATTTATTGGCCTGCCCCAAAACCGGGGCCAGCTTGGGATTGCTGGCGATCTGCTGATCGCCGGTCACCCGTATAAAAACGCGCTCCAGGCCACGGCTGGTCGCCGCTGTACGATCGGTGGCGCCGCGGCTCGGTACCGCCTCTCGCACTTCGTACAGGTCCGGCATTACCCGGGCCGAAGCCGGTATCGCCAGCATCAGTGCTGCCAGTAGCAGCGAGAAACAGAGCACCACGCGGGAATTCATCGTCAATGGCATTAGCTCTTTGCCCCTTACCTCTTTATGTTTTTGCACCGGGTTGCGCGGGTCTCTGGCAGCATTCCGCGGTGCGCTCAAGCGCCGGAGTTGGGCCCCCGGACGTCAATTAGCGGCTATTGTATCAGTGTCGGCTGTTTCTCCCAGCCTTCAGTTCGCACAATCGGGCATTTTTCCACTAGAATACGCGCCCTTCCAAATTGCCAAACAGGCCCTTAACAGGTTGAACCATGAGCGACTCCAAGCCTAACACTCCTTCCGCCAGCCCCTCCCTCAGTTATAAAGATGCCGGCGTCGATATCGATGCAGGTAATGCCCTGGTTGAGCGTATCAAACATGTCGCCAAGCGCACCCAGCGCCCGGAAGTCATGGGCGGATTGGGCGGTTTTGGAGCCCTGTGCCAGCTGCCCAGCGGTTATAAAGAGCCGGTATTGGTCAGTGGTACCGACGGCGTCGGCACCAAGTTGCGCCTGGCCATGGACCTGGGCATCCACGATTCCATCGGTATCGACCTGGTTGCCATGTGCGTGAACGACCTGATTGTCGCTGGCGCCGAGCCGCTGTTCTTCCTCGACTACTACGCGACCGGCAAGCTCAATGTGGACATCGCCGCGGACGTGGTGAGCGGAATCGGCAAGGGCTGTGAGCTGGCGGGTGCTGCGCTGGTGGGCGGTGAGACCGCAGAAATGCCCGGCATGTATGAAGGCGACGATTACGACCTGGCCGGCTTCTGCGTTGGCGTGGTCGAAAAATCCGAGATCATCGATGGCAGCAAGGTACAGACCGGCGACAAGCTGATTGGCCTGGCTTCCTCTGGCCCCCACTCCAACGGCTACTCGCTGATCCGCAAGGTACTGGAAATCAGCGGTGCCGACCTGCAGAAAGACATGGAAGGCAAAACCCTGGCCGACGCGCTGATGGCCCCGACCCGCATCTATGTGAAGAACCTGCTGGCCCTGATGAAGACCGTACAGGTCAACGCCATGAGCCACATTACCGGCGGCGGCCTGCTGGAAAACCTGCCGCGGGTACTGCCGGACAATGCCCGCGCCGTGATCGACACCAAGAGCTGGGAACTGCCCCCGGTATTCCGCTGGCTCCAGGAAGCCGGCAACATCGAGGGCCGCGAAATGTACCGCACCTTCAACTGCGGTGTGGGCATGGTGATCTGTGTGCCCGCGGCGGATGCCGACAAGGCCGTCGCTGCGCTCAAGGACATGGGCGAAGACGCCTTCATCGTGGGCAGCATCGAAGCCGCCAACGGTGGCGAAGCCGTAGAACTGGCGGGACTGTAAGCCGTCCATGACGAATTCTTCGAACAACCCCCAATCCGGCGACTCCTCTGGCAATTCTGCTGCTAAGGGTTGCCGCGCCGTTGTCCTCATCTCTGGCAGCGGCAGCAACCTGCAAGCCTTCCTGGATGCCGGCGACGACTGCGGTTACACCGTAGCCGCGGTCGTCAGCAACAAAGCCGACGCTTACGGTCTGGTTCGGGCACAGAATGCCGGCGTCGCCACCGAAGTTTTGAGCCACAAAGACTTCAGTGACCGCGACAGTTTCGACCAGGCGATGATCAAGGTGATCGACGCCTATCAGCCGGATCTGGTGATCCTCGCCGGCTTTATGCGTATCCTCACCCCGGACTTCGTACGCCATTACAGCGGCCGGATGTTGAACATTCACCCGTCGCTGTTGCCCAAGTACCAGGGATTGCACACCCACCAGCGTGCACTGGACGCCGGCGACAGCGAACACGGCGCCACTGTACATTTTGTAACCGAAGAGCTGGATGGGGGCCCCCCCATTCTACAGGCCGCCGTGCCGGTAGAATCCGGCGATACCGCCGAGACGCTTGCACAGCGTGTTCAGGTGCAGGAACATAAAATGTATCCGCTGGTTGCCCGCTGGTTTGCCGAAGGGCGACTGCAGATGGTCGGCGACCGCGCGGAACTGGATGGCGAACTACTACCCCGCGGTGGTAAACGCCTCGACTGACAGGCCGTCTACACTTTCGGCCTGAATCATGGAACTAGAATTTCAGGCCGGAGGTGAGACCTTGTCTCAATACGCTTTTCTCAGCAAACACTTCTCCTCTTTCTTTATTGCGATTGCCCTCGGCGTGTCTGCTTTGGCCCAGGCTGAGCAAACCGCTTCGTCTCAAGCGCCCGTCGTTCTCACACCTTTCTCCGCCACCTACGAAGCCAAATTCAGTGGTTTTGGCGTCACCGCTGAACGCACCCTGAGCGGATCTCCCTCGAGTTGGCGCCTGGATTTTTCCGCACACTCCATGTTTGCCAAGATCGAAGAGTATTCACGGTTTGCGCAACAAGACCTGCGCCTGATCCCACAGCATTACGACTATCAAAAATCCGGACTGGGAAAAGACCGCCACACCGCACTCAGCTTTGAAGACGGTGCCCGCCGTGTGGTGAACGTGTATGACAAGGCCCATAGCATCGAAAATGCGCCAGCCAATATTCAGGACAAAATAAGCTATCAACTGCAGTTGGCCATCGATGTCGCTAACGGCAAAACGCCATTGAAATACCAGGTTGCCGACGGCAAAAAAATCCGGGAATACGAATTCGAAATTACCGGCAAGGAAACATTGCAAACGCCAATGGGCTTGATCGATACCGTCAAGGTACAGCGGGTCCGTGGCCAGGATGCCGAGCGCGTCACCAACATCTGGTTTGCCCCCGAATGGAACTACGCTCTAATAAAGCTGATGCAGCAGGAAGATAATGGCAAAAGCTACCAAATCACCCTGACCAAATTATCCATTAACGGAAATGCCGTCAGCGTAAAAAAATAACTTTAAAAAATTAATCACATTCTCCAAAAAATTTACGTCAAACCGTAGATTTTTCCGCTGTGCGTCTTTATAAAGTCGTCGCTTTCTCCCCGTGCGTGAAATTCGCACTGCTAGACTCCTTCTACTAGGAATTTGTTTGCCAGAAGCAAATGTTTCTGGAAAAGATTCTCGGCCTAAAGCGGGCGCAGTTTTGACCCGCAGGCATCATTTCAGCAATAGAGTGGGACCTCATGACTATCAAAACTCTGCGCAAGGCCGCACTGGCCGCAGCAATCTGCACCGCAGCTGGCGGCACTTTTTCCAGTGGCGCGCTGGCTGCGGGCTTCGCCCTTCAGGAATCCAGCAGCTCCGGCCTCGGCCGAGCCTTTGCCGCTGAAAATACAATCGGTGACAACGCCGCAATTCTGGCGCGTAACCCCGCTGGCTCCGCCTTGTTCAGCAGCATCTCGCTTTCAGGTGGTGTCACCTACGTAAACCCGGAAATCGATGCCGCAGGTTTCACTGACTACTACCTGCTTACGCCAGCAGGCCCTCAGCTGGCGGCGTCCGTTTTCGCAGAAGCGAATGACTACGCGAGCAGCGCTTGGGTACCCAACGCCTACCTGGCGGTTCCCTTTGACGACTGCTGGTCCTTCGGCCTGGCGATGAATACCGACTACGGTCTGGAAACCGATTTCAGATCCTCCTGGCCGGTCACCCACATCGCCGACAAAACCGAATTGCTCAGTGTCAATATCGCGCCGTCCGTTGCCTTTGACTGGAACAACCAGTTCAGCGTGGGTGTGTCGGCCAACATTCTCTACGCCGACGCCACCCTCAAGAGCAAAGTGCCGAACAACTTTGTACTGGATCCACTGGCGGAACAGTTGCTGGGCACCTCGGTCTCCAACGCGCGTATTCTCGACGCGGATGGCGACGACTGGGACTATGGCTGGAGCATCGGTGCGCTGTGGCGCAGTGTTGATGGTCGAACCCGTATTGGTATTTCCTACCAGTCGGAGCTGGACCCCGAAATTGAGGCCGACGTGAATTCCGACCTCCTGACCTCCGTGAATACCGGGTTGCCCTTCGACAACGAGCCCGCCAATTTGACCCTTGACCTGCCCGACACGGCAGAAATTGGTTTCTACCACCGCTTCAATGACAACTGGGGCATAGCACTGGGCGCCATGTGGACGGACTGGGATGACTTTGAGCGCCTGGAGGCCTTCTTCCCGGATCAGCGTGTTAACGGCGAGCCCTTCCCCGGCTACAACCCGCTGGACATCAAGGAAGAGAACTTCAAGAGCGGCTGGCGCTACAGCCTGGGCCTGGAGTACTACCCCTGTGATGAGGTGACCTGGCGTGTGGGCTATGCGTTTGACAATGGCGCAGCTCGTAACGGCCTCTACCAAGATGCGGTCGAAGAAACGGCATCCTTTGGATTGGGCGGTGGCGCTGGATTGCCGGTAACCTGGCGCACCCTTTCCATTCCTGACGCGGATCGCCAGTGGGTTACTTTTGGCGGTACCTTCAAATTCAACAATCAATTGAGTGTGGATGCTGGCCTGGCCTACCTGTGGGGCGACGATGAGGTGATCCAGGAATTCCAGGCACTGCCACTGACCAACGACGTGGCCTTGGGTACCTACTTCGACGGTGGCACCACCAACCTCGAAGCCTGGCTGGTCGGCGCATCGCTGAACTACAGCTTCTGATCAACTTTCGTAACCGATTTTCGGTTAAGGCCGGGCGCTTGCGTCCGGCCTTTTTTTGTTCCGCACATTTTGGCCGTGCACTATTTCAGCCCCATCACTGCACTATCACTGCACTATCACTGCACTATCAATGCACCATGAATGTCCCCCACGAGTGTTCACACCCGCACCAATTTTTCCGTTTCATGAGACTCCTGCACTGAAAAAGCCAGCGGTTATCAGCAACACACTTCTCTTGTCGAACACAACTGGCACACTATTCAACACGCAAAAAAATAACGTATCTCCCTCCAGCGAGCGCCACCAATCTCGATGAGAGCTTCCTGGGCCGTGAAGAAATTCACATATGTTACAAAGACTTACAGGCAACTCAGGGCCACTCCGGCGAACCAACAACCCCCGTTACCAACCCTCCATCAACCGCTTATCTTCAGTCGAACTAGAAAAAGTTGGCACAGACTCTGCAATGCAGCTGCTAAACGCGGAAAGAAAACACGTAGTAAATTCCGCCCCAGAAGTGACCCGCTGACACCGGCACCTCATTTCCGTTGACCAACTGGGCCGCTCCATTTTGCAAAGCCCAGATAAAAACAGTTAGGCAACGCCCAGGCGTTTGCCCTTGAGCAGAGGCGCTCACCGATCTTGCCCCGAATGGCAAGCGACCGGTGAGCGCCTTTTTTTTCGCCCGAATTTTTTATACACATCTGAAAACTTGGAGAACTAACGTCATGACCAGGAAAAACCTCTTCACACGCACGCTTTTCAATAAAGGCCCGATAAAAGCAATTGCCGCATCACTCACCATTTCAATCGGTTTTCTTACCGGTATGGCACCAGCAACCGCAGAAGAACTCGGTTACCCGGAAAAAGAAGAACTGACGTTTGGTTTTATCAAGCTTACAGATATGGCCCCCATCGCCATCGCCTATGAAAAAGGCTTTTTTGAAGACGAAGGTCTGTACGTCACCATCGAGGCACAGGCGAACTGGAAAGTGCTGCTGGACGGCGTTATCGACGGTCGCCTCGACGGTGCACACATGCTGGCCGGCCAGCCAATTGCAGCGACCATGGGGTTCGGCACCAAAGCGGACATCATTACCCCCTTCTCCATGGACCTCAACGGAAACGGCATCACGGTTTCCAATGCCATCTGGGAACAGATGAAACCCAACATTCCGAAACAGGCGGATGGTAAGCCCGTCCATCCCATCAAGGCCGATGCTCTGAAACCGGTGGTGGAAAAATACAAGGCCGATGGCAAGCCGTTCAATATGGGTATGGTATTCCCGGTATCCACGCACAACTACGAGTTGCGCTACTGGCTTGCCGCTGGCGGCATACACCCCGGTTACTACGCCCCGCACAAGGGCGATACTTCCGGCCAGATCGACGCGGATGCCCTCCTCTCGGTAACCCCACCGCCGCAGATGCCGGCGACCCTGGAAGCCGGCACCATCTACGGCTATTGCGTGGGTGAACCCTGGAACCAGCAGGCGGTATTTAAAGATATCGGCGTTCCGGTAGTGACTGACTACGAAATCTGGAAAGACAACCCGGAAAAAGTGTTCGGCATCACCAAGGAATTCTCAGAGAAGTACCCTAACACCACCGTGCGTATCACCCGCGCCCTGATCCGCGCCGCCATGTGGCTGGATGAGAACAACAACGCGAACCGCCCGGAAGCGGTGAAAATCCTGTCCCAGTCAAACTACGTGGGTGCCGACTACGACGTGATTGCCAACAGCATGACCGGAACCTTCGAGTATGAAAAAGGCGACAAGCGTGATGTACCCGACTTCAACGTCTTCTTCCGCTACAACGCCACCTACCCCTACTACTCCGATGCCATCTGGTACCTCACCCAGATGCGTCGCTGGGGCCAGATCTCCGAAGACAAGCCGGATGAGTGGTACAAGGAACTGGCAGCCAAGGTTTATCGCCCGGATATCTATGCCGCAGCCGCCAAATCCCTGATTGACGAAAAATTGGCCTCGGCTGAACAGTTCCCGGACTTCGCCACTGAAGACGGCTTCCGCAGCCCGCAAACCCATTTCATCGACGGTATCGTTTATAACGGCCAGGAACCCAATGCTTACATCGAGAAATTTTCCATTGGCCTGAAGTCCGGACAGAAACTGTAAATCAAAACCCTTAATCCCATACGAGCAAGGCGCTGACCAGGAATCGCGGTCAGCGCCTCCACAAAAAAACAATACGCTCGTCGAACATACTCAACCCGTGTGCAGAGGTAACAGGAATGAATACCACCACTGTGAATGCCGAAAAATTACCGCGCTTCAAACTGCCGCAACTGAGCGACGTCTTCAACGGAACCCTTGTCAGTGGCGCTATTCGACTGGTCGCCCTGCCACTGGCCGGCATCCTCGCTTTCCTGCTGTTGTGGTCCATTACCGCACAGAATATCGATACATCCCTCGGTAAATTCCCTGGCCCTGCCGCAGTGATGGAGCAGTTCAACTCCCTGTACGCTGAGCATCAGCGGTCGCGGGAGAAAGAACAGGCGTTTTACCAGCGCCAGGAAAAGCGCAATGCGGAGCGCCTGGCAAAAGACCCCAGCTACGAGCCGAAGATCCGCGCTTACACCGGCAAAGAAACCTTCCTCGACCAGATCGTGACCAGCCTGGTGACCGTGATGAGTGGCTTCCTGCTGGCGGTAGCCATTGCCATTCCCCTGGGTATCGCTATCGGCCTCAGTAAAACCCTAAACAATGCGATCAACCCGATCATTCAGGTATTCAAGCCGGTGTCACCGCTGGCCTGGTTGCCCCTGGTCACCATGGTGGTCTCCGCGCTCTACACCTCGCCAGACCCGATGGTTGCCAAGTCGTTCCTGAACTCGCTGATCACCGTCACCCTGTGTTGCCTGTGGCCCATGGTGATTAACACCGCAGTCGGTGTTGCCGGTATCGACAAAGACCTGGTGAACGTGAGCAAGGTACTGCGCCTGCCGGCCCTGCGCCATGTTCAGAAAATCGTATTGCCGGCTTCCGTACCGATGATTTTTACCGGCATGCGCCTGTCTCTGGGTGTGGCCTGGATGGTCCTGATTGCCGCAGAGATGTTGGCGCAAAACCCCGGACTCGGAAAATTCGTGTGGGATGAGTTCCAGAATGGCAGTTCCAACTCTCTGGCCCGCATTATGGCCGCCGTACTGGTGATCGGCCTTATCGGCTTCCTGCTCGATCGCGGCATGCTCGCCCTGCAGAAACTGGTTTCCTGGGATAAATCGGTACACCAATAAAGCACACGGCAAGAAACAAACAACGAAATAAGCAAAGAAACGGAACAAGATACGGAGAAAGAACCAATGAGCGTACTTCTCGACATCAGCCATATCGATATGGAATTCCCTACCCCAAAGGGTCCGTTTACCGCCCTGCGGGACGTGGACCTGAAAATTACCCAGGGCGAATTTGTCTCCCTGATCGGCCACTCCGGCTGTGGTAAATCCACCGTGCTGAATGTAGTTGCCGGTCTCTACCAGGCCACCCGCGGCGGCGTTATCCTGAGCGGCAAGGAAGTCACCGAACCGGGCCCGGAACGTGCGGTAGTATTCCAGAATCACTCCCTGCTGCCCTGGCTGAGTGCTTATGAAAATGTGGAGCTGGCGGTCAAACAGGTTTTTGGCCGCAGTAAATCCAAAGCGGAAATGCGCGAGTGGATCGAGCACAATCTCGACCTGGTACACATGAGCCATGCCATGCATAAACGCCCGGACGAAATTTCCGGTGGCATGAAACAGCGTGTGGGTATCGCCCGGGCACTCGCCATGCAACCCAAAGTACTACTGATGGACGAACCCTTCGGTGCACTGGACGCACTGACCCGCGCTCATATGCAGGACTCCCTGATGGAGATTCAGGCGGAGCTGAACAACACCGTCATTATGATCACCCACGACGTGGATGAAGCCGTACTGCTGTCAGATCGCATCGTGATGATGACCAATGGCCCTGCAGCCACTATCGGCGAAATTCTGGATGTCGACCTGGAGCGCCCTCGCCACCGCCTCGAGCTTGCGGATGATCCACTTTACAACCAGTATCGAGCCAAGGTTCTGAAGTTCCTGCATGAACGCCACAGCAAACCCGACGTGCCATTGAAAAAATCCGCGAAATCTAAAACGGCAGTCCCAAAATCCAAGGAACACCACGTACAGAAAGAAGCGGTGGAAGACGCGGCCTGACCGTTTAGCGTATTACTTTTCGATTTTAGTTGTACTTCTTTAGTTGTACCTCCCGACACCAGTTTCCGTGTCGGCAGGCCCTCCTTTTACCAGAAATCGCGTATTTCGGGCAAAAGGGGAAAATTATTAACTTGTTTTTAATCTCCTTAACAGGAAAACCCTATGAAAAGCCAAAAACAATTTTTCCAGTCTTCAGTTCGCAAAAATCTGCTGTCCCTCGCCGTTGGAGCCATGGCGGTGGCACCGGCCTTCGCACAGGAAATGGCCGAGCAGCAAGCGCCGGAAGTCACCAGTATTGCCGATGCGTTGTCACAGGGCGATGTAACGCTCGGCTTCCGTGCCCGCTCTGAATTTGTCGACGTAGATGGCAGCGACGTGGATCTCACCAGCCTGCAGACCCGTCTGACCTTCACCTCTGCGGCCTACGAAGGCTTCAGCACCCTGATCGAAATGGACGATGTTACCCACATCACCGAATTTGAGGGCGGCGTCGGTGACCCGGAAGGTACCGAAGTCAACCAGGCCTACCTCGCTTATGCCAGCGGTGCCACCACCTTCAAATACGGACGCCAGCGTATCCTGCTGGACAACCAGCGTTTCGTCGGCGGTGTCGGCTTCCGCCAGAACGAACAGACCTACGATGCCTTCAGCGTTACCAATACCAGCCTCGCCGATACCACCCTGTTCCTGGCCCGCGTCAGTAACGTCAATCGCATTTTTGGTGAGGACAGTCCGGTTGGCGATCACACCAATGATACCTATCTGCTCAACGGCAAATACGCGGGCCTTTCCGTGGGCACTCTCAGCGGTTACGCCTACCTGATCGACAACGAAGATGCCGCCGCCTTCTCTACCGACACCTACGGTGTGCGCTTCGCAGGCAGCCAGGCCAACCTCGGTTACACCCTGGAATATGCGATGCAATCCGCTGCGGCGAACAATCCAGCGAGCTATGACGCGGACTACCTGCTGGCTGAAGGTAGCTACAAGGTAGGGGGCATTACTCTAGCTGCGGGCTACGAATTACTCGGTGCAGACGGCGCCGATGGACAGTTCATCACCCCACTGGCAACTCTGCATAAATTTCAAGGCTGGTCTGACAAGTTCCTGGGTGGCGGTACCGGCAACATCTCTGGCGGAATCGAGGATGTCTACCTTTCGGTGGGCACCAGCCTGTCTGGCGTAAAACTCGCGCTCAACTACCACCAGCTGAGCTCCGACGACAGTGGTGTATCCGGTATGGACAAGCTTGGCAGTGAGGCGGGCTTTCTGGTGGCCGGAAAATTGGCCGGGGTAAACCTCAGCATGAAATACAGTGCTTATACAGCCGACGACTTTAGCGCTGATACCGACAAACTGTGGCTGACAGCGCAAGCACAATTCTGAATTTTTCCGTCACAGATCAAAGTAACCTGAGACCCAAGTAACCCGAGATCAAAGTAACCCAACCACACTCGTTGAGTCTTACCCGGCCGCAAGGCCGGGGTTTTTTCTTTGTCCTGTCTTTTCTCACGGGTAAGCAATTACCAACAAACCTCCACCTTTTCCCAACCCACTCAATTCAGGGACGTGAAAATGAGATACGCCTTCTGCCTGATTTTCCTGCTGATCTGGGGTGATGCCCTCGCGAATAGCGAAGTGCAAGATTTCAGTATGGGAGATGCCATCAACATCGCCGGACGCCAGAGAATGCTGTCCCAGAGGATTACCCAGTCCTATATTTTGCGGGGAATCCAACCCGGTACCGAAAAGCACCAGCAAGTATTCGAGCGGTCGATGAATGAGTTTGAACGCAACCTGAAGCAACTGGCAGCGTTCGAAGCGGCAGCGCCAGTCCGCAGTACCTTGTCTCTGGTACAGGAAGAGTGGCAGGCATTTTCTGCGATTGCGCGCCAGCCGGTGAATAAATTTACTGCGGCAGAGCTGTTCAAACTCAGCAATAGCCTGCTTCCCGCTGCCCACACTTACGTCATGCGCCTGCAGGCACTTGCCAAGCACAGCAGCGCGGAACTGGTAAACGTCTCCGGTCGTCAGCGTATGTTGTCACAACGTATCGCCAAAAATTATGTGGCGCAATTCTGGGGCGTGGCCGGAAACGATGGCACCCGGCTTTTGTACGAAGACCTGGCTGAGTTCGAGCAGATGCTGGGCTTTCTTATGGAAAGCCCCCTTAATACGCCGGAGATCACCCGCAACCTGCTGAAAACGCAAGGACACCTGAGCTACGCTAGCCGCGGTTTTGATGGGGAAATGCAAATGTCGGAAGCCCGGCAAATTCACGTAGTGACCGGAACTACCGACATCATGTTGCGGAATATGAACGTCATCACCGGCCAGTATGCGCAGTTACTGAACGCGGTAGAGATTGCAGCCCGCTGATAACGGACTTGCTCAGTCATTCCCAAGTAAGTGCAGAAAGAATGTTGAACTCTTGGCGTGGCCTGAAGCGTACAGCTGTTGTGTCTTGCCTCGACGGACAGGGTGGCCCCCTTTCCTAGAGGTAAGGCGCAGCAGATGTGCGCTTCAGGCCGCGTCCTACAAGGCTACTTGGCGGTGGACATATAGGTGATCAGCGCCACGTAGTCCTCATCGGAGCAATGGAAGCAGAGCCCGGCCGGTGGCATCGCATTGAAGCCGTCGCGGGCGTGCTTGACCATAGTATCCATGCCTTTGGCCAGGCGCGGCTTCCAGGCTCCGACATCACCCGTAGCCGGCGCCCCCACCAGACCTTTCTCGTGACAACCGCCACAGGTTTGCTGGTAGGTCTCCAGTAGTTTCGGTGAAATATGCACAGCATCCACTTCAGTGACTGGTTGCGTCTCCACTTTCTGATCCGTCATTTCCTGAACGGCGACATCCTGCGCAGGCGCTTCGGGCGCCGTCACTTCGGAAGATTTTTCGCTGCAGCCGAAAAGCAGTGCGCTAAATGCAAACGCGGCGACCGCGTGGGAAAAAGTGTGTGCAGACAAGATACGCCCTCTTTTTATTTACTTGTTTATTCGTTAAGTCCCGTTGTACTGGTTATCCGCATACGGGACAAGTGCTGTTACTAGCCAGGGCCAGGGCTCGCCACTCGAGGCTTCCAGCCTCGAACAGCTGTAGTTTGTTCAGACTGCTCACCGGCAAGCCCGCGATCAGCTTGATCGCTTCAAGCGCCTGGGCGCTGCCCATCATGCCCAGCGCGGGACCAATCACACCTACGGTGGAACAGTTCTCCGCCTCTGGCAAATCGCTCTGCTCGGCTGCCGGTGGGAACAGGCAGGCGTAACAGGGGCTATCTTCTGCTCGAAAATCAAAGCTCACCAGCTGTCCGGAGAAACCGCGTACCGAAGCCATTACTACTGGTACCTTTTGGGTACGACAGACGCGATTGATCGTGTGACGGATATTGAGATTGTCGGTGCAGTCCAGTACCAGGTCGAATGACTGCTTGGATAGCAAATCCGTGAGCCAACCTTCGTCGGCCATCCGGCAGTGGGCGAGAATGCGGATCTCCGGATTGGCAGCGGTCAGCTGCTGTGCCGCCACCTGAGCTTTGTCCTTATCCCGGTGATTGGTCCTGTAGAGCACCTGACGCTGCAGGTTAGAGATTTCCACCGTGTCACCGTCTACCAGATGCAGCTCGCCAATGCCGGCAGCGGCCAGATACAGTGCCGCCGGGCTACCCAAACCACCAAGGCCGACAATCAGTACCCGCGCAGCACCCAGCTTCTCCTGCCCCGCCTCTCCAATCTGCGGCAACATGATCTGGCGGCTGTAACGCTGTAGCTGTTTACGACTCAACACGGCTCGGCTTCTCTCGGTACGTTTTCGGCTATTCAATCACTGCTCGCAATTGTGCCACAGCCTCGCGATAGTCGGGGGCCCGGGTAATGGCAGTAACTACCGCAATACTGCCCACCCCGCTGGCGGCCACCGCCGGCGCCCGCTCAAGATTGATGCCACCAATGGCGACCAGCGGATAATCCGGCAACAGTGCCGCCATTCGGGCAAGCTTCTGCGGCCCCTGTAACTGGCCGCTCATATCCTTGGTATTGGTGGCGTAGATGGCGCCGATGGCCAGGTAGCTGGGACGATATTGGTGGGCGTACAGCAGTTCAAAAAAGCCATGTGTACTGATACCGAGCTCGAGTCCCGCCTGCTGGATCGCCTTCAGGTCGGCGGTTTGCAAGTCTTCCTGCCCGAGGTGTACCCCGTAGGCACCGCACTCGATGGCGAGCTGCCAGTGGTCGTTGATAAATAGGCGCAGGTCGTAACGGCGGCCGATAGCAACGGCCTGCTCAATCTGCGCTTTCAGGTCGTTGCCCGGGTGCTTGATGCGCAGTTGCAGGGTACGCACCCCCTCCTCCGCCAGCTTCTCGATCCACTCCACGGTTTCCACCACCGGGTAGACCCCGAGCTTGTTGGAGTCTGGCTGCGCGAATTCGGCGGCAAAATTCGCTGCCGCCGTTTCACTATACGTTCCGAAGGACTTTGCACGCTCGCTGCCGGCAACCAGCACCTCCGGAAAGTCCTGCAACTCTGTGGGCCAGCCACAGTGCCCCACAGGGCCCGCACCCGCACCAATGTGTTCGCTGTTGCCCAACCGCAGTCCGCGGCGCACATAGGCATTGGCCACCACACAGGCGTCTTTCAGTGGGTAGCCCAGCGCCAATAACGCCGCGATTGCGGAAGACAGGGTGCAGCCGGTGCCGTGGGCATTGCGGGTGTCGATCTTTTTGCCGATCAGCCAGTCGTTGCTGGTGCCCTCACCGGATCCGGAGCACAACAGGTCTGCCGTAGTACCCGGTTCAAGTTCAAAGTGGCCACCGGTCACCAGCAGAGCCACGTGTCGATTGCCTCGCACCTTGTGTGCGGCCTTGAGAATGGCTTCTGCGCTGTCAGCACCAGTTCCGGCCAGCCATTCCAACTCAATACTGTTGGGTGTGATCAGGTCGCACAGGGGCAGCAGCTCGCTCAGTACGGCAGCGCCAGTGCTGTCTTCGGTCAACTGTGCGCCGCTGGTGGCGACGGCGACCGGGTCGTAGATCACCGGGATTGTCTCACCACGGGGTTTCAACGCGCGCAGGAACTCGGCCACCAGACGAACCTGTCCGGCATTTGCCAGCAGGCCGATCTTGATGGCGGCGGGTTTGAGATCGGCGAGCAGCGCGTCCAGCTGCGATTGCAGCACCTCATCGGATACCGCATTGATCGCTGGCACACCAAGGGTGTTCTGGGCGGTATTCGCAGTGATGGCACTGCACCCGTGGACGCCGAGATCGTGCATGGTGAGCAGGTCCGCCTGAATACCCGCACCGCCACCGGAATCACTGCCGGCGATGGTCCAGACAATTGGGCGCTGGTGTTCTGTATCGTTCATACCTTCTCGCCCTCGCCTTTTTCCCCCTCGCCTTTTTCCCCCTCGACTTTCTCCCCCTCGCCATTTTTCTCGATATGTTCGGCGCTGAGAGTCTGCTGCCAGAACGGCATATCCAGTGTCGGAGTACTGGGGCTGGCGGTCTGGCGCTTGAGCATCAGCCCCGCATTGCGTGCGGCGCGGCCAGACTGTACAGCAAGCTTGAAGGACTCCGCCATCAGTACCGGGTTCTGGGCTTTGGCGATGGCGGTGTTGAGCAGTACCGCATCGAAGCCCATTTCCATGGCTTCACACGCCTGGGACGGCGCGCCGATACCCGCATCGATAATCAGCGGCGTATCCGGCAGCCGCTCACGTAGCGTCTGCAAATTGTATTTGTTCATCAGGCCGCGACCAGTGCCGATGGGAGAACCCCAGGGCATCAGTACTTGGCAACCTACATCCAGTAATTTGCGGCATACCACCAGATCGTCGGTGCAATAGGGTAATACCTTGAAGCCCCGATTGATCAGCTCCCGCGCGGCCTCGATCAGCCCGAAAGGATCCGGTTGCAAGTTGTAGTCATCGCCGATCACTTCCAGCTTGAGCCAGTCAGTACCGAAAATTTCTCGGCTCATTTCTGCCAGGGCGATGACTTCTTTCGGGGTTTTGCAGCCGGCGGTGTTGGGCAACAACTGGCAACCGGAATCCTGAATATAGTCCCAGATCATTTTTCCCTGCTGCTGCGCTGGGCTCTGGCGGCGCAGGGAGAGGGTAATGATTTCCGATCCGGAGGCGGCGACGGATTCGCGCATGATCGCCGGTGACGGATAGAGTGCGGTGCCTACCAGTAAACGGCTATCGAATACCTTGCTGTAGAGTTTCAGTTTATCGGCCATGTGCTCTCTCCTTTCAGCCTCCGACTACCGGGGCGACGATATCCAGGCTATCACCCGCATTCAGCAATGTTTGCTCGTAGGTGGCACGGGGCACGAAGTTGCCGTTTAAGGCAACAGCGAATGTCTCGCCGCTGTAGCCCAGTTGTAGCAACAATTCCGACAATGATGTTTCACTTTCAAAATTGCGTTGTTCACCGTTGACCAGTAATTGCATCAGGTCACCTGTTCTGTCGTTTGGATGAATTTGAAAATTTCGCTTTCGGCCTGGGCTACCAGCGCGGGGGCTAGCAGGTAGCCGTGGCGGAAAAGGCCATTGATTCGGATAAGACCCGGCTCACTTTCCACTACCGGTAAGTTATCCATGGTGGCGGGACGGCAATTGACGCGGGTTTCAATGACACGGGCTTCGGCGAATGCGGGGTGAATCGAATAGAGTGCGCTGGAGAGTTCCATGGTGGAGCGCAGGGATATGGGGCTCCTGTCTTCGCTTTCGATTTCGGTGGCGCCGATGACTGTCTGATTGTTGGCTCTGGGTACGGCGTAGAGTTGGTATCTGGGATGCAGCAGGCGCACGGGGCGGTTTAATTGCACTTCCGGGGTTTCTACGACCATGACTTCGCCGCGGACGCCGCGCAGGCCATTGATCTGATTTTTTGCACCGAGGCCGCGGGTGTCGATGACCAAGTCGAAGTATTCGTTGCCGTTTTCGGTCTGGATTGTTTCGGGGGCGCAATCTACCGGGGTGTTTTCGCGGATTTCGATTTCGCTTTGCTTGAGCGCTTTGAGCAGCGCCGGCAGTAGTTTGCGGTTGTCGATGTCGGCTTCGGAGGCGAGGTACAGGCCCTGGTCGAAGCGGTCGAGTTCAGGCTCTAGGTCTCGCAGGGCGTTGTTGTCTAGCCATTGCAGTTGGTCGCGGTTATCCGAGCCCAGTTTGGCGTTGAGCTCCTGTTGGAATTGCAGGAGTTCGCTGCGGTCTTGTGGGTGGGCGATGAGGATGCTGCCTTTTTCGCGATAATCGACTTTAGTGCCAGTCGCCTGTTCCAGCTGTTTTGCCCAATCTGGCCAGTATTGCAGGCTTTGCATGCCGAGTTGATAGATGGGGAGTGGGCAGTGGAACAGTTCGGAGAGTGGCGAGATCATGCCGGCGGCGGTGTGGCAGGCGCCCGCTGGGCTTTCCAAACTACCGGAGTCGAACAAGGTTATCTGGTGGCCTTTTTCAGACAAACGCCAGGACAGAAGGCGCCCCATCAGTCCAGCGCCTGCCACTGCGATATTTAAGTTTTTCTCTGCCACTTTGGGGTCCGTGGTACTCAGTCGGATAGCTTAGGGGCGGCAGCGCTACGGGTAAGCCTTTGCCAGACACGGGCTAGGCGCCCCCCCTTAACCCATCCATGGGGGCTCTTCTGCGAGGTCCCTCTCGCAGAAGGTCTGGCAAAGGCTTACCCGCATCGCTGCCTTCGCTTTTAGCTCTGTGCTTTCTATCGCCCGAAATCAACCCTTGTGGTAGATCTCGGAGCCCATATCCATAAATTTTATGGACATTTCTTCCATGCCCTTGCTGGCTTCTGCTTCCTGCTTTGCCGCGTAGTCACGGACGTCTTGGGTAATTTTCATTGAACAGAATTTCGGGCCACACATGGAGCAGAAGTGGGCGACCTTGCCGGATTCTTTTGGCAGGGTTTCATCGTGGTACATGCGCGCGCGTTCGGGGTCGAGGCCGAGGTTGAATTGGTCTTCCCAGCGGAATTCGAAGCGGGCTTTGGAGAGGGCGTCGTCGCGTTTGTAGGCGCGGGGGTGGCCTTTGGCGAGGTCGGCGGCGTGGGCGGCGATTTTGTAGGCCATTAGGCCTTCTTTTACGTCTTCTTTGTTGGGCAGGCCGAGGTGCTCTTTGGGGGTTACGTAGCAGAGCATGGCGCAGCCCATGCTGCCGATCATGGCGGCGCCGATGCCGGAGGTAATGTGGTCGTAGCCTGGAGCTATGTCGGTGGTCAGGGGGCCGAGGGTATAGAAGGGGGCGCCGTGGCAGTGCTCCAGCTGTTCGTCCATGTTTTGTTTGATCTTGTGCATGGGCACGTGGCCGGGGCCTTCGATCATGGTTTGGACGTCGTGTTTCCAGGCAATTTCGGTGAGTTCGCCGAGGGTGTGCAGTTCGCCGAACTGGGCTTCGTCGTTGGCGTCGGCGATACAGCCAGGGCGCAGGCCGTCGCCCAATGAGAAGCTGACGTCGTAGGCTTTCAGGATTTCACAAATATCCTCGAAGTGGGTGTAGAGGAAGTTTTCTTTGTGGTGGGCGAGGCACCATTTGGCCATGATGGAGCCACCGCGCGAGACGATGCCGGTGACGCGTTTGGCGGTGAGAGGTACGTAGCGCAGCAATACGCCGGCGTGGATGGTGAAGTAGTCGACGCCCTGCTCTGCCTGTTCAATCAAGGTATCGCGGAATACGTCCCAGTTGAGGTCTTCGGCAATGCCGTCGACTTTTTCCAGGGCCTGGTAGATCGGTACGGTGCCGATGGGGACCGGTGAGTTACGCAGGATCCATTCGCGGGTTTCGTGGATGTTCTGGCCGGTGGAAAGATCCATTACGGTGTCGCCGCCCCATTTGATGGACCAGACGAGTTTTTCCACTTCTTCTTCGATAGAGGAGGTGATCGCGGAGTTGCCGATGTTGGAGTTCACTTTACACAGGAAGTTGCGGCCGATGATCATCGGTTCCAGTTCTGTGTGATTGATGTTCGCGGGGATAATGGCACGGCCTTCGGCGACTTCGCGGCGGACGAATTCCGGGGTGATTTGTGGCGGAATGTAGATGCCTTCGCGAGCTTTCTGATAGTCCGTTGTCGTCAGCTCCTCAGCGATTTTCGCGCGACCCATGTTTTCGCGGATGGCGATAAATTCCATCTCCGGGGTGATGATGCCCTGGCGCGCGTAGTGCATCTGGGTGACGTTCTTGCCGGGCTTGGCTTTGCGCGGTGCGGGCAGGTTATCGAAGCGGATATGGTCGAGGCCCTGGTCGGCCATGCGTTTCTGGCTGTAGGCGGCCTGGCGGGTGTCGAGTATTTCGGTGTCGTCGCGGGCTTCGATCCATTGCTGGCGCAGTTTCGGCAGGCCTTCACGGACGTTGGGTTTGTAATCTGGGTCGGAGTATGGGCCGGCGGTGTCGTAGACCTGCAACGGTTCATTGGGCTCAAATACGGGGTTTTGTTCGTCGCCGCCGACGAGGCTTTGGCCCAGGCAGATTTCGCGAACGCCGACCTTGACGCCTTTGTGCTCCCCTTGCAGATAGACTTTGCGGGAGTTGGGGAATTGTTGGGCGGTGAGGTTATCGAGGAATTTTTTGGCACTTTCCTGCTGTTCGGCGCGGCTCTTCTTATTTGTTTTATTAGTGTTGGTTTTTGGTTCGGCGACTTGAGACATGCTGACCCCTTGCGTCATTTCTGACGTTCCATGGATGGTATCCGTGAGTGGATGCCGGGGGGCAGATGGGAGAGCGGGTTTCGGACGCGCAGATTTAAAATCAAATTTAAATCTGGATTCAAACATGCGTACGAAAAGTAGCGAATTCAGATCTTGTTCCCTACGCGGGGGTTACCCCGATCAGGTTCAACGGATCTCGCAACAGCGATCTCAGCCCAAAGGCACTCCGACAAGTTGGGGCCGAGTATAGTGGTAATTTGACCGGAAGGACAAGTCTTTGGGAATTTGAGGTGTGGTTCTGCGCCCCGTATTGGGTTTTTCGCGGCTTGAAGGTCCGTTGTACTTCGTAGCACTTCTAGTGGCGCCCGGTCACTGGGTAGTAGCTTTCAGGACCGCTGTGAATACGTCCCTGTACGCTGCGTCGGCGACGTCCATGTCGCCGACGCTCCTGAAAGCTACTACCCAGCGCCCGGCCTTCGATTCACACTTCTGACTTCGATTTCACCATCTGGCTTCGTAGTGGTTAGATCACCAGCGTCTTTTGATAGCTCATTTCTCGGATGGCGTAGCTCACGCCTTCTCTGCCTACGCCGCTTTCTTTTACACCGCCGAAGGGGAAATGTTCAGCGCGGAAGCCCGGGCCGTCGTTGACGGCGAGAAGGCCTACGTCCAGTTGGTTGTATAGACGTTTTGCCAAGGCGAGGTTTTGGGTGAATACGCCGGCTTGCAGGCCGAAGGGTGAACTATTGATCAAGGAAACCAGTTCTGCTTCGTCATCGAACTTGCGCAGCGGAACAACCGGACCAAAGGTTTCTTCCGCAACCAGTTCGGCGTCGTCGGCGACGTTGTCGAGGATGGTTGGCCAGAGGATATTGCCTTCGCGCTTGTGACCAAACAAAACATTTGCACCGCGCTGTACGGCAGATTCGATGCGTCCTGCCACTTCATCGGCAGCGGCGGTGTGGATCAGGGGGCCGACGAAGGTGTCGTCAAGAGCGGGGTCGCCGACGTTTAGGTTGGCGGTGGCGGTGACGAGTTTTTCGGCGAAAGCATCGAACACTTCGCTGTGGACAAACAAACGTTTGGCGGCGGTGCAGCGTTGACCGGCAGTGGCAAAGCGTTGGTTGATGGTGGCGTTTACCGCCGCATCGAGGTCGGCGTCGGGCATGACGATGAGCGGGTCGTTGCCGCCGAGTTCGAACAGCATTTTTTTGTAGCCGGCGTTCTTCGCGATGGCGTTGGCGGCGGCGGTGCCACCGGTGAAGTTGATCGCCTGGATTTCCCGGTGGGACACCGCGTAGCTGGTGGCTTCGATATCCGGGATCAGCATTTGCAGTACGGATTTGTCCATGCCGGCGGCGTAGCAGAGTTCTACCAGCAGCTCCGCGGAACGTTTGTTCTGCGGGCCGGGTTTGAACAGGATGGTGTTGCCTGCGGCAAAGGCGGGGCCGATTTTGTGTACTGCGATGTTGATCGGGAAGTTGAACGGCGTGATGCACAGCACGGTGCCCAGCGGCTTCCACAGTACCACGCCGATTTTTTCGCGCATGGGCGGGAAGGCGTCGGAGTCGAGGGCTTCGCCGTTGATATTACGGGCTTCCATGGCGCTGGACAGGGCGGTGTTGTAGGCGCGGTCGATTTCGATTCGGCTGTCACTGATGGTTTTGCCGGTTTCTTCACAAATCAAACGGGCCAGGTCTTCCTTGCGTTCCAGCATTAGCTGGGCAAGTTTCATCAGGATATTCGAGCGCTCAAATGCGGGGGTGGCCAGCTGGGTTTGGCGGCCGGCCACCAGGGTTTGGATCGCCTGCTCTACTTGTTCTTTGGTGTGGAAGTCGTAGGCTTCGATCTGCTCGCCGTTGTAGGGGTTAATAATCTGATAATCGGCCATCGTATATACCTAAATTCTTATGCTACAAACAACTGGTAAACAATACGCGCCCCGGCAATCACGAGTGCCGCGCGCATTAAGTTGAAAAAAACTTCGCTGTTGATCCGGTTCAATAGTGCAATACCGATGCGGGTACCAATTACCGCAGCTATGGTGAGTAGCAGGATCAGCCCCAGATGATCGGAAAAGGCAAATCCCAGATAAATAAACGCAGGCACCTTGAGTGCGTGGCACCAGGCCTGCATCACGGATTTGTTCGCCACAATCTCTTTGGGCGTCATATCCTTGCGCACAAAGAAAGCGGCCAGCAGCGGATCTACCGCACCGGCGACAATACCCAATGTACCGGTAGCGATGCCCACCCAGAAAAAATTGCGCGGCTTCAGTCGGATTTCCGGCAGTTTTTTCGGTTTGAAAACGGTGTAGAAAATCAGCACTGCCAGCAACACCAACGGCAGCTGTTTCCAGTCGAGATTGGCTAGCCCCAGGGTCATAGCAGCGGAGCCCAGGGTGCAACCAATAAAGAACGGTATGCATTGCTCCCAGCGGATATGTTCGCGCACGTAGGCAACGCGCGCGAGATTATTCAGCAGCTGCACGGCGCCGTGAATCGGCACCAGGGCACGCAACGGAATAACCACGTTCAATGCGGCAAACATCAAAATGCCGCCCGCGCCGCCGGTCACCGCGGAGATAAACGCGCTGACCACGCAGACAGCAAGTAACAGCCCAAGGGCAAGGCCGGGGCTCTGGTCTGGCATCAGGCTTAACAGCGAACCCAGCTCCGCCAAGGACTACCCCCACGCTTTGAACAGTGACTGATATTAATGCGAACGTATTCGTTCGAACGGTTTTTGAGCGATGGCCAGTCTACCCATATGACAGGCTTAAACCCAGTAGTCACGGGCCTGCAGCTGGTCATTTAGGGACATAATCAGCGAATTAGGGCGTTGTTCTGGCTACCCTAAACTGGAGCCATGAAGCCCGATACCAGTACCGCCATGCGCGAGATCATCTCGGAAGTCCGCACCACCCTGCCCTTCACCATGCCGGCAGCCGAGCTATGTGCGGGCCCTTGCCAGGGCTGCGCGAAGAAGTTGTTGGAGTATCTGGATCAGGAGATCGAGGAATGGGAAAGCCGCCTGGATGCGGATGAGAAACCGACTCTTGGTGAAGTCTCCAGGTTCGCCAAGACGTGCACCCGTATTCACAAGGCAATTGCGGCGAATGGGTTAATTACTTCGGATCATACCCAGTAAAACGCACTGAATCCCTTCTGTGGCGGCCAAGCACCGGGAGTGGCTTTTCAGGACCGCTGTGAACCCATCCCTGGGCGCTGCGGCGCAAACATCCTGTTTGCGACGCTCCTGAAAAGCCACTCCCGGTACTCGCCCTTCCAACTTACCCCTTGCACTCCGACGAAATAACCTTCATACGAAGCCCAATAGGTTCGACTGAAGGTAGTGTGCCGGGGATCCGTTTTCGAAAGCGTCGGCGACAGGGACGTCGCCGACGCAGCGTACAGGGATGTATTCACAGCGGTTTCGAAAACGGATACCCGGTGCACTTCCGCCACAGGAGAGTTTAAAAAGCTCGATGATTCGGAGCTAAGAACTCTGACAGATCAAAGCGAGTTCAAAAAAGCTTTTACGGCATTGCGGTCACCAGCACTCATCGATTCATAATTCAATCGACTCTGAGTGGCTTCACCGCCATGCCAGAGAATCGCCTCATCCAGCGTGCGTGCCCGTCCATCGTGGAGGTAACGCACATTCTCCTCGCCATTTTGAACATACTTGAGACTGCCCAATCCCCACAGCGGCGCCGTCCGCCACAAGTTACCGGCAGCCTCCCCTTGCACAAGAGAGTCGGCAAGATCCGGCCCCATATCATGCAACAGCAGATCGGTATACGGCTTGATCTGTTGATTGCGCAGTTCCGCCAGCGGGTGCCGGTCCGAAGTCGTGAACGAAGCCTTGTGACAACCGGTGCAGCCCGCGTCACCAAACTTCTGTTCACCCAAAGTAATTTCCTGTGGATTCAGTTCGTGCTCCGGCGACACGCGGATACCCGCAGGATAGCCACTGCGCAGACTGCGCTGGGCAGGAACGCCCAGCAACGCCAGATACTGATGCAGACGCGTCAGTTCGGTTTCCGAGACATGCGTCGAGACACCCGCTACATGGCAGTTGTCATCACTCTTCTGGCAGTCCCGCAGTGGATATACCGGTGAAGTGATCCCCATATCCTGCACCAGTGCTTCCGCAACCTGATGCCGCAACCCCGCCTTTGCCGCCTTCCAACCCAAGCGCCCGAGGCGGGTTTGCCCGGTTTCCGGATCCGTCACAAAATTCGCGCGGCCGCGGATACCATCGCCATTGCTGTCCTCTGGATCTGCATTGGCCAGTATGTCAGCCTCATCAATTGCCTCCAGTAACCCAAGGCCAATTACCTGCGGCGCCTGGCGCACGGAAAAGGTATCCGGCACTGCACCCGCAAACTGATACAGTGGTTTTTGTAGTTCCACCTGGGTGCCATCGTTCAGCGTCCGGTACTGGGTCTGCATCGATTGAATGCGCACCGAGTAATCCGTCGCGCCGCTATCCTGCACCTGCTGCTGGATATTGAAACCGTACACCGGATGGGGGTTGCTATTACTGTCACCGGTCAGCACCGAAAGGGTATCCAGTGTCTCGCCTACGGCCACCGTCGCACTGCGACCATTCTGGATATGACAGCCGATACAGCGCTCCGCATTAAAACGTGGACCTAACTGATTACTGTGTGCGGAAAATACCGGGTTTTCGTTGGGAAATTCCGAGTGAACACCATCGTCGAATGATGTGTGGAACAGCCTGCGGCCCTCGACAAAGCGCTGGGTGTTTTGAATCCCGATATTATTCGCCATCTGCTGGAACATCCGCATCGGCTCCTCGGAATAGTTATAGGAAATACTGGTATCGCCACCCAGCAGGGTTTCCTGTGGCAGCGGTTCCGAGTCGAGGTTTGGGTGAATGCCGTACCAGGGACGCACCCCGACACCAACCACATACAATTGCTCAAACGAGTAATAACGCTCACCACCGCCATCAATCACCGGTGTCTGCAATCGCGGCGCTGGCGCCAGCTCAATTTTGTCGCCAACCTGCAACGGGCTGTGCGGATCGGTTCGCCAGTTGGAATCCACTTCCATAAAGCAATCCGGCACCCCCGCATGGCACAGCGGCTGGCCACCTTCATTGGGGTTGTTGAAACCGTAGTTCAGTGACCAGCCGAACTCCGTCACCGTCGGGTCCAGCACATTGCGGAACAGGCTGAAGGTGGTACCGTAGAACGAGCCGGCATTCACGTGCATGTAGAATTGCACCTTGTTGCCACCCGCAGCCACGTTGTCGCGGATCTCCAGGCCAAAGGTGCGGTTCTGAAAATAGAACGGCGGGAATGTCAGGTATCGACCAGGCTGTACATCTTCCCAATCCCAGGGCTCTCCGCGCTCACGTGCGTGACGCTCGGTCGGTCGCGCGCCCATCAGGGTTACCAGGGTGCCATCGGGCTCGGTGTACTGAATCTGCTCCAGTACCTCAATCCCTTCCGGAAACAACGGCACATAGGCCACAGGCCCGGTGGGCTCACCGCCCTCGCCCTCAACCCGGACCTCAAACAGCGAATACCCCCAGGCGTTACCCTCACTCGGCTCAAGTGCCATTACCCGCAGATGCCGGTAGCTGCCGGACAGATCCAGCACATCGGTGCGGTTACCGAAAACGCCATCATTTTTTGACGCCAGCGTTGTCCACTGATTGCCATCATTTGAACCCTGCACCTCAAATCGTTTCGGGTTTGCCGCCTCCCAGTCCAGTTCGATCTTGCCGAGCTCCGTGGAAGCCCCGAGATCAATACTGAGCCAGCTGGGTGTCACGCCATGTTCGGATTCCCAGCGGCTGTAACCACTTCCATCCACCGCGTCCGCCGCCGGACGCAACTGGGTACTCGCCAACACCGGTTTATTCAAAGCCAGGTTTTCCGCAGCCAGAGCGGGCCATGTAGAAGTGGAAAGTAGTGCGGCAACAGCCACAAGCCGCCCCGCGAGGACACCTTGCAGGCGTCGCGTGTTATTGATTTTCCTCATCATGCATTTCCTGATTTATCGCTGATTATTTTTATTTAGTAGATGTTTCAGTGTTGGGAGCAGAACTTCGGATTCGTTGCCCAATGTGCAAGGCACCCACTGCTCCCTGGTTGATGCGCGCTTTTGAGATTTACAGCGAGCGCAAAAACGCAATCAGTTCGGCTCGCTGTCCGGCCGCAAGTGCTCGATAACCCGCCTGACTGTTTGCGGCCTCCCCACCGTGCCAGAGAATTGCCTCCTCAATGGTGCGCGCCCGACCGTCGTGCAATAGATTTGTGTGTCCGCTGACCGCCTCCAGCATGCCGAGCCCCCAAAGTGGCGGCGTGCGCCATTCGCGATTGAGCTCCGGCGACGCGGTCAGACTGTCAGCCAGCTCCTCGCCCATGTCGTGCAGCAGTAAATCGGTGTAGGGACGTATGGTATTGCCGCGCAATTCAGGAAGATCATGGCGGTAACCGGTGTCCATGGAAGGTCGATGACATGCTGCACAACCCAAGCTGCTGAAGTGCTGCTGGCCGGCGATAACGGCTGGCTGATTCACTTCATCGGGACGACGGGACGGCGCGCCCAGTGCCTGCAGATACACAACCATTTCCTGCAAGAGCAGATCACTCAGTTCCACCCCCTGCCCGGCGTTTTGCTGGCATGCAGTTTGCTGGGCACCACAGGCGGGGCTTGGCAGTACAGATGTGGTAACACCAATATCGGCGCTGAGTGCTTCCGCGGTGAAATCCAGCAGGCTTGAGGAGGTCGCTTTCCAGCCAAAGCGACCTATCTGTCGCTCACCGGCGGACGGGGAATCCACAATATTTGCGCGACCGGAAATACCATCACCGTTTGCGTCATCCGGGTCCTGCCAGGCCAGAATTTCACTTTCCGGCACCGCTTCCAATAGGCCCAGACCGGTAATGCTTTGCGGCATGCGCGGTGAAAGAAATGGCACAGTGCCGCCGGCGGCGTCACTCACTGCGACGGTGTAATGAGGCTCCTGCAGGGTGTACGCAGTGCCATCGTTAAAGGTACCGTTTTTTGTGGAGTAGTTGACGACAACGTTCGCCTCCGCGGGAATGGCCGGGTTCAGCGACGTTCCCTGTAGGGCACTGCCAAAGTAGCTGTGCGCTTCAGGTTTGCCCAATTCATCGAAATAACCGTTACCGATTTTGGTCACCAGAGTATCCAGCGGTTGATTATTTTGGGGGGCAATGCCGCGACCGTTATTGATGTGGCAACCGAAGCAGGAGTTTTTCACCAGCAGTCCATCTGCCAGGTTCGCCAGTTCGGGGAAATCGGGATTGCCCGCTTCCTCGTGAACGCCGCTGTCAAAACGCGTATGAAATACCCGGCGTCCCTGCATAAATACATTGTGCGTATCCCACTGGGTATTCAGCCCCTCCCGCATATACGTTGTCCAGTCCGCTACGCCGCTGTCCACGACATAGTTATCGTACACATCGATGCCATCGAGAATGGGGAAGGTCACTAGCTCGCCAGAAGGATTGGCCTTTTGCGTCCACTTGCCATTAGCGGCCACCTTGTAAGTGACGGTATTGTCGGTATTCACGCTAATGACTTCCGCCGCGGGTACCGCATCGCCCGCTCGAACATAAGGCGCCGACGCCCGTCCCCCACTGCGAAGCTGTGCATCCAGTACTTCATCGTTCACAATGAACAGGCCCGGCTGACCGAGCTTTATCCGATAGGTATCGGTGTAGTACACGGCCTGCCCACGCACGTTCGGGTCACCCTCAAAGCGTCCCAGAAACTGTTGCAGCTCAAACTCCATCCACTCGCCCACCCGCATGACACCGTCGTCACCGATGTGCGCATCCCGCTGGATGCGGCAAACCCAGCGTTCACCGGTCCCGTCTGCCGCCGCTTGCTGCAGTTTTTCATCCATGCCGGCATTGTTGTTGAAGTCTGCACGCCACTCATTGCTGTAGGAGGAGCGGCACCCGGGCGGCACATAGTTCGCGTACTCGGGGTGGTAAAAAACCTCCACCAGGTTCTCACCGGCCGGGGTGTGATCGTGAATCTCGATCTCGAAGGTGCGGTGTTCAAAATAATGGGTGGGGAAGGTATAGAAAATATCTTCCGATTCGTGTCGTGAGCGCGCGCGTCCGCTGGCCAGGGTCACGATGGTGCCGTCCGCTTCGACACGCCATTCCTGTGAACTTTCCGGTGTGTAGACCGTGTCGTACAGGGTGTTATAAGTGAGGTTTGAAAAGTCTGGAGGCGGCAGATTTGAGGGCAGATCAACCTCCGGTGGCGGATCGATATCACCCGCGTGCGCAAAGACCTGGAATTCCCAAATCGAATAGCCCCAGTCATTGCCATCGCTGCGCTCGGCGCCGTACATCCTCACATAGCGGTAGTTACCACTGACTACCAACGCATCGGTACGACTGCCAAACTCGCCATCGCTAATGGTTTGCAGCGTGTCCCAGTTGGCCCCGTCCACGGAACCCTGTATATCATAGCGCTTGGCATTTGCCGCTTCCCAATCCAACACCACCTGAGACAGTGGGTAGCTATCGCCCAGATCTACCGCGATCCAGGAAGGGTCGACAGCGTGATCACTCTCCCAGCGTGTCCCGCCGTTACCATCGATCGCTTGGGACGCATCCCCTGAACTGGCACTGGCACTCCCGAGCAGCGCGATATTGTCATCGGCTGGGGCATCAACAATCGCCGTACCCTCCACTTCCATTTCCCAGATCGAATAGCCCCAGGCATTTTCTGCACTGCGCTGTAAGGCATTCATGCGCACATAGCGGTAGTTACCTGTCAACGGTAGAACATCCGTCCGGTTGCCGAATACACCACCGGTAAAGCTTGCTATCTGGTTCCAGTTCACGCCATTGGTGCTGCCTTCGATGGTGTAATTCGAAGCATTCGCCGCCTCCCAATAAATGGTTGCGCTCTCCAGTTGGAAGGTATCCGCGAGGTCCACGGTCAGGCTACTCGGGTCCACCTGGTGTGCGCTTTCCCAGCGGGTATTCTGGTTTCCATCAAAGGCCAATGATGCCGACTGAATTTCGCTAGTCGCCGAAGCGGCTTTGTTTAAAGTGAGAATCTCCGCAGCCAGGACTGGCCACGAAAAGATGGAACAGAGAGAAGCAACAGCCACAAGCCGCCCCGCGAGGGCACCCTGAAGGTGTCGCGTAGTTTTGATTTTCCTCATCACGCATTTCCTGTTTATCGCTGATTATTTTTATATTTCATCAGTCATGTCCGGCGACTTCGTTCGCCCGGGAAACTGCGGGAATAAATTAATGCGCTTCGGATTGAGAGGGATATCCCATGTTGAAATCATCGGGAATCGGGAGAGAAAGAAGTATTTACCCGCCAGATTCGGACCTGACGCACATAAGACAGTAGAAATACAGGCCGTAAATCCTGCTCACTTCACCACGAAGGCAAAAGTGGGAAGCGTTATTTGAAGGGTTGATGGCAACTTACAGTATATGGAGTCTATTAACGCGCTATCGCCAGGGATTCCGTAAGCCACCCGCAAAGATCACATTAACTTGCAGCCATCACATAAGCGAACTTGAATTAAATAGAGGGCTGATATGACCAAATGACGGATATCGGTGGGGTCACAGGACGCTCCGTCTGTTCGGCCAGGCAGCCCCGTATGATGTTTCCAGGAAGACGCCATGTCTCGGGCCATGCCGCTTTACGCCTACAAAATGGGGATAGATACCCACCAGGAACCACTGGTTTATATGCGGGCCGACTGCGCCATCTGTCGCGCAGAGGGCTATACCGCCAATACGCGACTGCAGATCAACGCCAACTCCCACACTCTGATCGCCACGCTCAACACGGTGGCGGAAGAAATCCTGCCCCACGGTAGCATTGGTTTTTCCGACAGCGCCTGGGCATTCCTGTCACTGACACACGGGCAATCGGTAACGGTAGGCCATGTCCCCCAGGTTCATTCGTTGAGTGCGCTGCGCAAAAAAATCTATGGTCATTCGCTGGAAGCGGACGAAATCAACAGCATTATTCGCGACATCAACCTGCGTCTGTATTCCGACATTGAAATCGCCGGATTTATTTCCGCTTGCGCCGGCGGCCGTCTCACCGCCTCGGAAACAACTGCGCTGACCCGAGCCATGGCACAAGTGGGCAACCAGCTGCACTGGCCCGAGCACGAACGAGTCTTCGACAAACACTGTATCGGCGGACTGCCGGGAAATCGCACCACGCCGATTGTGGTATCCATTGTCAGCGCTGCCGGGCTGATCATTCCGAAAACGTCCTCCCGCGCCATCACATCGCCCGCGGGCACCGCCGATACCATGGCGGTACTGACCAACGTTGACCTTCCACTGAACCAATTGCGCAGCGTCATCACGCGCACCGGCGCCTGCCTGATCGCCGGTGGCGAGATGGGCCTCAGCCCGACGGATGATTTTCTGATCCGTATCGAGCGCGCGCTGGATCTCGATAGCGAAGGCCAACTTGTCGCCTCGGTTCTGTCCAAGAAAATGGCCGCCGGCTCCACCCATATCCTGATCGATATGCCGGTCGGTAAAACAGCAAAGGTGCGCAGTCAGGATCAGGCCAACGTTTTGGCGGAGCTCTTCCAGAGTGTCGCTGAGGCACTCGGTTTGACGGTGAGATGCGTGATGACCGACGGCACCCAGCCCATTGGAAACGGTATTGGTCCAGCGGAAGAAGCCCGGGATGTTTTGAGCGTGCTGCGCAATGCACGTAACGCCCCGCCGGATCTCGAAAACCGTGCGGTGTATCTCGCGGGGCAGCTATTATCGATGGCAACCGGTGCCGATGAAGCAGAAGCCATGCAACAGGCGCGAGAGATTCTCCGCTCAGGGCAAGCCTGGACACAGTTCCGTGCCATTTGCGAGGCCCAGGGGGGACTCCACGAACTACCGATCGCCAGTCATCACACGGAATTACGCAGCGAATGCGCAGGGCTGCTGCACAGTATGGATAACCGGCGCCTGGCACATCTGGCAAAGGTCGCTGGCGCGCCCTCCTCACCGGAAGCTGGTTTGCGTTTGCATGCGAAAGTGGGAGACAGGATCGAGGCGCGGCAGCCTCTCGCCACCCTGTACGCATCGACGTTGGGTGAGCTGACGTACGCCCGGGATTATTTTCACCAGAACCGGGACCTGTTTGAAATTTCCGGCTCCGCAGATACCAAAGGATCTGAGGAGCGGCAGTCATGAGCCCGCCCCTGGTGTTTACACTGGAAAATGGACTGCCGCTTAACACACCCCTGCGACAGGCTATTTGCGCGGACTCCGGAGTAATCGAATATCGAAGATTTCCCGATGGCGAGAGCTACCTCCGTATTCTGACCGCTATAACCGGGCGGCACTGTATTTTGTTGGCCAATCTGTGCAGACCCGACGATAAGTTCCTGCCGTTGCTGTACCTTGCACAGGGGCTGCACTTTCAGGGCGCCGCAAGCGTGGGACTGGTCGCGCCCTACCTCAGCTATATGCGGCAAGACAAAGCGTTTTTGCCCGGCGAAGTGGTGACTTCTCGAATTTTTGCCGAAACACTGTCTGCCAGTGTCGACTGGGTTGTGACGGTAGACCCACACCTGCATCGCATTCACAGTCTCGATGAAATTTACTCCATTCCCACACGGGCGCTTTCCGGAACACCCGCGCTGAAAAGCTGGCTCGACAGGCAACATCACCCTCTTCTACTGGTCGGTCCCGACGAGGAAAGCCGGCAGTGGGTCGCCGCGCTTGCCGAAGCCACAAATGCCCCATTTATCATCGGTAGAAAGCAACGCCGCGGCGATCGAGAAGTACGTGTGGAGCTGCCCAAGGATAGCCGTATTGCTTGTAACACAGCGGTTATTGTCGACGATGTTATTTCCAGCGGACACACGGTCCTGCAAACTCTGGCAGCGTTAAAAATGGCCGGCGCCCCGCGCGTAATCTGTGCCTCAGTGCATGGTATTTTTGCCGAAAGCGCCGATCAAAAAATCCTGCGAGCCGGCGCCGAGCTTCTCGTCACAAGCAACAGCATTCCGGGTAAACATTGTGCCATTGACCTTGCGCCAGTGATTGCACCAGCAATTGAGGAATTGATCACACCCCCAGCCGGGACACCTCAGAGTGCAAGAGGGCAATTACCATGAACATCACATTTCTGGGAGGAGCGGGTACCGTTACCGGGTCGAAACACCTGGTGTCGATCGACCGAGGAAAAACCGAATTCCTGGTGGATTGCGGCCTGTTCCAGGGGTACAAATGGCTGCGTGAGCGCAACTGGGAAGCCCCGATGTTCGACTACCGTCGAATCGCCGGTATCGTGCTCACCCACGCCCATCTGGATCACTCGGGTTATATACCGAGGCTTTACGCCATGGGATACCGTGGGCCAGTGTACTGCCATCACGCGACCATGGATCTGTGCTCCATCCTGCTGCCGGATGCCGGGCGTATTCAGGAAGAAGATGCCCACTACTATCACCGCCACAAACTCGGGAAGCACGCGCACCCGGAGCCGCTCTACACCGGGGAGACCGCCGAGCGCTGCCTGGAACTGTTTCAGCCCGTAGCCTTTGACCAACCATTTCATATCGGCAGTGCACAATTACATTTTCAGCCGGCAGGCCATATCCTGGGTGCCGGGTGCGCGATCATGGATGCAGAAGGCAAGCGTGTCGGGTTTTCAGGTGATGTCGGGCGCGCCAATGACCTGATCATGTATCCGCCGAGGCCGCTACCGGAGCTCGACCTGTTACTGATGGAGTCGACCTATGGCGATCGCCGCCATCCGCAGATCGATCACAAAGTACAACTGGCCGAGATAGTGAACCGGGTCGTCGCACGCGGTGGTGTACTGCTGATTCCCAGCTTTGCGGTGGGCCGCGCCCAGACATTGCAGTTTTTGCTGCTTTCGTTAATGCGCGAGAAAAAGATCCCCAAACTTCCGATCATCCTCGACAGCCCCATGGCCATAGACGCGTCGGAAATCTACTCGCGCTATCCGGAGCAACACCGCCTCAGCGCCGAGAATTGCACCTTTATGTGCGCGGGAATTCAGTACACCCGTAGTGTTGATCAGTCCAAAGCACTGGAGAATATCCAGTATCCCCATATCATCATTGCCGGCAGTGGTATGGCGACCGGTGGCCGTATTTTGCACCATATGAAACGACTATTGCCGGATCATCGGGCGGCGCTGCTGTTTACCGGGTATCAGGCAGGCGGTACTCGCGGTGCGCGGATGCTGGCCGGCTCAAGCAGTGTAAAGATCCATGGGGAATATGTACCCTGCAAGGCGCAGGTTGAAGTGCTCGAGGGCTTGTCCGCCCACGCCGATTATGTGGAACTCGGCGAATGGCTACTGGGCTCAAACCTGAAAGCGGATACGCAGATCATGCTGGTACACGGCGAACCGGATGCGGCCGATTGCCTGCGACTTTACCTGCAGGACCATACACCGTTCCGGGTGGCGGTTGCCGGCTATCGCAATATTTATCGTCTGTAATTGCAGCAATGGAACGGCAGAAACAACAACGATAGAAACATCGATAGAAACATCGATAGAAACAACAATTGAAACAACAACCGTAAAAACAACAACGGCAACCGAAGTTGCCGTTGTTGTTTTGGGCTCGTGCCAATATTGCGACAGGCAGCCATTATCAGCCGGTTACATTGCCGTAACTCATCAACCGCTGGTAACGCTTCTCCAGCAAATCATCCAGCGGTGTCGCGGTCAGCTTGTCCAGTTGCTCAGATAGACGATCCCGCAAACGTGCGGCCATCAGGTCCGGGTCGCGATGGGCACCACCGAGCGGCTCAGGAATCGTTTCATCCACGATACCCAGCTCTTCCAGCACGCTGGAAGTCACCCCCATGGCCTCGGCTGCCAGCGGCGCCTTTTCCACGGTTTTCCAGATAATGTTGGCGCAACCTTCCGGGGAAATCACAAAGTAGGTGGAGTACTGCAGCATGTTCAGCTGATCGCCCACGCCAATAGCCAGTGCGCCACCGGAAGAACCTTCACCGATCACGGTGCAGATGATCGGCGTACGCAGACGCGACATCACTGCCAGGTTCTTGGCAATCGCCTCGGAAATGCCGCGCTCTTCACTGTCGATACCCGGATAGGCCCCGGGAGTGTCGATCAGCGTCAGAACCGGCATTTTGAAACGCTCAGCCATTTCCATGATGCGCTGGGCCTTGCGGTAGCCCTCGGGCTTGGGCATACCGAAGTTGCGCTTCACTTTTTCATTAACGGAACGACCCTTCTCTTCGCCGATCACGGCCACCGGGCGGCCTTCGAGACGACCGATACCAGCGATGATTGCCTGGTCGTCGCCAAAGTGACGGTCGCCGTGCAACTCATCCCAGTCAGTGAAGATACGCTCGATGTAATCTTTTGCGTAGGGGCGTTGCGGATGCCGCGCTACCTGAACGATCTGCCACGGCGACAGGTCGGAGTAGATGGATTCAGTGAGCTTCTCGCTCTTTTCCCGCAGGCGGGTGATCTCTTCAGCGATGTTGAGCTCGTTGTCGTCGCCCACATGCTGCAATTCCTTGATCTTGCTTTCCAGTTCCGCAATTGGCTGTTCAAACTCGAGAAAACTGAAGTTCATTTATATCGCGCCTTGATAATTCTGTGGGCCCGCCCAAAAAGTTGAAAAATGCGACCGAAAATCCCCGATCAGTCGCAAACAGGCCCGTCTACTGAAAATGGCGGCTAGCTTACCGGGATAGAACCACTCAGTCGAGTGCACACCTCACTTACTGCCGAGAAGTGTAGTTGAGCTGCACCCGCTCCCGGCCAATCACCTCCCGCAGGGACTGGATCAGCTGGTCATTTGGCTCCACTTTCCACTCATCCGCGAGACGGAAGACACCGCGGGCGTCGCTGCGCTCCACTTCCACGTGAATCGGGCAATTGCCCCCCACGTAGGGGCGCAGGCAGGCGCTCAGACGCTGTCCCATTTTGGGCAGCGCCTGGGCACTGTCCAGCTTCAGGGTCACCCCAACCACGCTGCCACTGCGCAGGTCATCCAGAGTCGACACGCTGTTGACACTCATTTTGAGGCCACCACTGTAGTCGTCGTGGGAAATGGAGCCCTCCAGTACCAGCAGGGAGTCCTTCACCAGTTTTTCCCGGTGCTCGCCGAACGCTTCACTGAACACCGCCGCCTCGATCCGCGCACTGCGGTCGTCCAGGCTGACAATCGCCATAGAATCGCCGCGCTTGGTTTTCATCACCCGCATACCCACAACCAGGCCGGCCACCTTCTGGTTTTCCCGGCCGGGCTTCAGGTCGGCGATACGCGCTTTCACCAGGTGTTTCAGTTCTTCTTCGTACTCGTCGATGGGGTGGCCGGTCAGGTACAGACCGAGGGTATTTTTCTCCCCTTCCAACCGCTCGCGAATCCCCCAGGGGCGCGCATTGCGGAAATCTTCGTACACATCGCCATCACTGGCCGAGCGCACCACTTCGCCAAACAGGTCCATCATGCCGGCGCTGTCGTTCTTGCTCTGCTGCTCGGCGGATTTCACCGCTTCATCGAGGGCGTTGAACAACACGGCGCGGGAGTAGTCCAGACCGTCAGCACTGGAGGTGTCCGGGCCAATGCTGTCCAGGGCACCGGAGCGCACCAGGGCTTCCAGCGCACGCTTGTTCACCTTGCGCGGATCGATCCGCGAGCAGAAGTCGAACAGGTCCTTGAAGGGCCCGTTTTTTTCCCGCTCACTGATGATGTTATCGATCGGACCTTCACCCAAGCCTTTAATCGCACCAAGACCGTAGATGATGCGGTTGTCGCCATTCGCGGAGACAGGCACCGAGAACTGGTAGTTACCGAGGTTCACGTCCGGCGGTACCAGGTCGAGCTTCATCGCCCGGCATTCCTCGATAAAGGTCACCACCTTGTCGGTCTTGTCCATGTCCGAAGACATGGTGGCCGCCATAAACTGCGCCGGGTAGTGGGCCTTCAGCCAGGCGGTCTGGTAGGACACCAGGGCGTATGCCGCGGAGTGGGATTTGTTGAAACCATAGCCCGCGAACTTTTCCACCAGGTCGAAGATTTTCATCGCCAGATCGGGATCGACGCCCTCCGACTTGGCGCCCTCCTCGAAGGTACTGCGCTGCTTGGCCATTTCCTCGGGCTTTTTCTTACCCATGGCCCGGCGCAGCATGTCGGCGCCGCCGAGGGTGTAGCCCGCGAGCTCCTGGGCGATCTGCATTACCTGTTCCTGGTAAACAATAACGCCGTAGGTGGGCTCGAGAATCGGTTTCAGCTTTTCGTGCTGGTACTTGGCATCCGGGTAGGCCACCTGGGCGCGGCCGTGTTTCCGGTTGATGAAGTCGTCCACCATGCCCGACTGCAGCGGGCCCGGACGGAACAGGGCCACCAGGGCGATCATGTCCTCGAGGTTGTCCGGCTGCAGGCGTTTGATCAGGTCCTTCATACCGCGGGATTCCAGCTGGAATACCGCGGTGGTCTCGGCGCGCTTGATCAGCTTGAAGGTTTCCACATCGTCCAGCGGCAGCGCTTCAATCACCAGCGGCTCTTTGCCCTCCAGTGCGCGCTGCTCATCCACCATCGCCTTGGCCCAGTCAATGATGGTCAGGGTGCGCAGGCCGAGGAAGTCGAACTTCACCAGACCCGCGTCTTCCACGTCGTTCTTGTCAAACTGGGTGACCAGACCCGCACCGGTTTCGTCACAATACAGCGGTGCAAAGTCGGTCAGTTTGGTGGGGGCGATAACCACACCACCCGCGTGCTTACCCACGTTCCGCGCCACGCCTTCCAGCTGCAGCGCCATCTCCCAGATTTCCTGGCCTTCCTCGTCGTTCTCCAGGAACTCGCGCAGAATATCTTCCTGCTCGAACGCCTTCATCAGGGTCATCCCCGGATCCGGCGGAATCATTTTCGAGAGCTTGTCCGCAAGGCCGTAGGACTTACCCTGCACCCGCGCCACATCCCGCACCACCGCCTTCGCGGCCATGGTACCGAAGGTAATAATCTGGCTCACCGCGTTACGGCCGTAGTTATCGGCCACGTAACTGATTACCCGGTCGCGCTTCTCCATACAGAAGTCAACGTCGAAGTCGGGCATGGATACCCGTTCCGGGTTCAGGAATCGTTCGAACAGCAGGTCGTACTGCAGCGGATCCAGGTCGGTAATTTTTTGCGAGTAGGCAATCAGCGAGCCCGCACCGGAGCCCCGCCCCGGTCCTACCGGGATATCGTGATCCTTGGCCCACTGGATAAAGTCCATCACGATCAGGAAGTAGCCCGGGAACCCCATCTGGATAACGATATCCAGCTCAAAGCGCAGGCGATCCTCGTACTCTTTCTTGCGCGCCTCATAATCCGGCGCGGATTTATCCAGGATAAATTCCAAGCGCTCGTAGAGGCCCTCGAAAGAAATTTTTTCGAAGAATTCGTTCTCCGTCATTCCCTCGGGGATCGGGAACTGGGGCAGGAAATATTTACCCAACTGAATCGGCGAGGAACAGCGGCGGGCAATTTCCACCGTGTTTTCCACGGCTTCCGGAAGATCCTTGAACAGCTCCAGCATCTCTTCCGGTGTGCGCAGATACTGTTCGGCAGAATAACGGCGCTCGCGACGGGGATCATCCAACGCCCGTCCTTCGCGGATACAAACCCGCACCTCGTGCGCGTCAAACTCACTGTCTTCCAGGAAGCGCACATCGTTGGTGGCCACCACCGGCAGGTTCAGTTTGCCGGCAAGATTCACCGCCGCGTGCAGGTACTCTTCATCCCCGGGGCGACCGGTACGCTGCAATTCCAGGTAATAACGATTCGGGAAAATCCGCTCCCACTCTTGGGCCAGGGTTTCCGCCTGCGCAGTGCGCCCGGCGATCAGTGCCCGCCCGACGTCGCCGTACTTGGCACCGGACAGCATCAAAACACCTGCCGATGCCTCCTCAATCCAGGACCGCTCGACGAACGCATGACCGTGGTACTGTCCTTCCATCCAGGCGCGGGAAATCAGCTCGGTAATATTGCGATAACCCACTTCGTTCATCGCGTAGAGGGTCAGCAGCGTCGGGTGCTCCTCACCCCCTTCCCGCAACCAGAAGTCGGCACCGGTGATCGGCTTGATGCCCGCGCCCATACACGCGCGGTAAAACTTTACCTGGGCGTAGAAGTTGGTCTGGTCGGTAATGGAGACCGCCGGCATTTCCAGCTCGGCAACGCGGCCAATTAACGGCTTGATCCGCACCAGGCCGTCAATCAGGGAGTATTCGGAGTGAATTCTTAAATGTACGAAAGGTTGGGTCATATTCTGTTCTATTTAATTTGGCCCGGAGCTATTTGCAGTTATTTGGATTCGAGTTTTGATCCGGGTACCCAATAATTTCTATCGAAGTAATACGGTCGATACGCAGGTGGAGCACCGCCACAGAAACAAATTCAGTCGGACCACCAAACCCGCCGCAATTTCACCGCGCGATCCTGGCAATTCTGCAGGACCTGCTTCTTCTCCGCGTTAGACATCCGCCCCCACTGACTGATCTCAGTCCCGGTGCGAAAGCAGCCCTCGCAAATATCCTCGCGATTCAACGCACACACCGACACACAGGGGGATTTCACAGGGAATTCAAAGGCAGGATCGGGTTCCTGATACTTCACCCGACTCCAATCGCTCTCAGTCATCGCACTCGCTACCGTTAACACCGTCAACCGGCACCAGCTCTTCCGAAAACCGCTTGCCATTGGCCACATAGATATCGCTGCTCGCCTTCAGCAGCTCAAAGGTCGATTCGTCCAGCGTTTTCACCACCTTGCCCGGGCTGCCCAGCACCAGGGAATAGTCCGGGATCTGCGCATTTTCCGTTACCAGCGCATTGGCACCGATGATGCAGCATTTGCCTACTTTGGCTCCGTTCAGCACTACCGCATTCATGCCCACCAGCGAGTAATCGCCAATCTGGCATCCATGCAGGGTCACCTTGTGCCCCACGGTCACACCGGTGCCCACCGTCAGCGGCAGGCCCGGATCCGTATGCAGCACCGAGCCGTCCTGGATATTCGACCGCTCACCGATGGTGATCAGGTCGTTGTCGCCCCGGATCACCACGTTGAACCACACAGAGCTGTGGGACTGCATCAACACATTGCCCACTACCCGGGCGCCCGGCGCCACATAGTGCCCCTCGCCTTCCAGCTGTGGCTGTTTATCGCCCAATCTGTACAGCATTCGGCCTCCGCTCAGGATCTTGGATGGGTGGAAATCAGCCGGGCATTATCCCGCCCAAGGCCCCCGATTGCCACCCCGGATCCCCTGCGAAAATGACCTGACCGGGCAGACAGATCAGCCGATCAGAGCCCCCTCCAACACCAGCAACCGGGCCTTCATCTCCAGCCCGCCGGCATAACCGGTCAGGGTGCCGTCGGCGCCGATCACCCGGTGGCAGGGAACCACAATAGACAACGGGTTGGCACCATTGGCACGCGCCACCGCGCGCACTGCTTTCGGGTTGCCAATCGCCTCTGCCAGCTCCCGGTAACTGCGGGTCTCGCCGTAGGGAATTGCGCACAGGGCCCGCCATACGGACTGCTGGAAAGGCGTTCCCGCCGCGTCCAGGGGCAGATCAAAGGACTGCCGTTCACCGGCAAAGTAGGCTGCCAACTGATCTGAAGCAGCATCGGTCAGATGGTTGGCACCCCGCTGCCAATCCTCCTTCACCGCCAGTGGCCGCTTGCCCGCCTGCAGGTCGATCCCCACCAACCCAGTATCGCTCGCCGCGATACCCAGCTCGCCAAAAACACTGGGGTAAATTTCATATCGGATCATGTTGACGATCTCTTTTCCGAATTCAATTTGAGCGACTGCCACAGCAGCAGTGCGGCATAGGCCCGCCAAGGGCGCCAGGATTCGGCGCGGGTAAGTGCCTGCTTGGGTGTCGCCTTGCGCTCGCTATCGCCGAGGGCGATCAGAATCCCCAGGTCCGATGCGGGAAAGGCGTCGGGCATCGAGAGGCCCCGCATCGCGGTGTAATGGGCGGTCCAGTCACCGATGCCCGGCAGCGCCGTCATCTGAGCACAGAACCTTTCCAGATCCGGCTCATCGAAATCGACCTCACCGGTCAGGGTTGCAGCGACCAGGGTTCGCAATGTCTGCGCGCGGGTGCGGGTCACACCGATATCAGAGAAATCGGCATCGCGGAGCTGTTCTGCGGTGGGAAACAGCAGCAATTGTCCTTCCGGTCCGGGGAAGTAGTCGCCATACCGGCTGGCCACACGCCCGGCAATGGTGGTGGCCGCCGCAACCGAAATCTGCTGGCCGAGAATGGCACGCAGCGTGTATTCGAAAGGATCCCAGGCCCCCGGCAGGCGCACGCCGGGGCTTTTTTCCAGAACGCTTTTCAGCAATGGATCCATCTGCAGGTGCCCGCGAATTTCATCGCTGTCGGCATCCAGGTCAAACAATCGCCGCAGCTTTTCCCGCAGTGGATAGAGCACCGCTCCGCACCCCTCGCCAAATACCCGGACGCGCAAGCGTCCCTTGTCCGGCTCGTGGGCCACCCGCAAAAAACCGCGCTGACCTAGCAGCTGGAAACTGCGCTGGTACTCGCCCTGCTCCGGATCATCCGCGGCAATCACCTGTTCCACCCCCGATAGGGTACGCGCCGCAAAAAATGCCAGTAATGCGGGCCAATCAAACGGGGGGCGATAGCTCAGGTACATGGTCACCTGGGCCGGGCTACCCGCCTGCCGATTTTGGCTGCGCTTTTCAGGGTGCTCTTCCCGACGTACATCCGAGGGCGTGCGCCGATAGATCTCGCGGAAAACACCATTGAAGCGGCGCAGGCTATTGAACCCCGCAGCAAAGGCGATATCACCAATGGGCAGGCTGGTATCCCGCAGCAGGCTGAACGCAAACAGGGCGCGCTCGGTTTGCCACACCTGCAGCGGACTGAGACCAATGTGTTCGGCAAAGAGTTTGCGCAGGTAGCGGCTGCTAATACCCAAACGATCGGCCAGCTGCTCTATGGACTGAGCCTCCCGTTCCCGCCGCATCAAGTTCAGGGCGCGCTGCACCGTGGTCGACACCAGCCCCCAGGCAGGGCTGCCAGGAGCCGCATCCGGGCGGCAGCGCAAACAGGGCCGGTAACCCGCGGCAGCGGCTTCCGCTGCAGTGGCGAAGTACTCCACGTTCTTTTCCAGCGGCGCGCGCGCAGGACAGATGGGACGGCAGAAAATACCCGTGGTCTTCACCGCGGTATAGAAGCGGCCATCGAATCGCTTGTCGCGGGCGAGCCGGGCGGTGTGGCAAAGTTCAGGGTCCGGTTGCACAGTCAGTTCACTGGTTGAATTCATGGGTACCAGTTTATGGGGAGGGGATGATTGAGACTAGTCAGATTCGGAACTGACTAGCGGGCAACGATCCTGGCAGTATTCCGGGCTCCACCCCGGGACAGTGACTGCCACCAGATTCAGCGCCTTTCCCGCCAAAAAACCGGATTGCTTGACACCGATCTGCAATTGCCCCACCCTAAACCTACCTTTCGGTAGGTAGATAACGCATTCGGTGCCCTATGACAAACACGCCAACCTCAAAACTCGACACCCGAGAGCAGCTACTCGACAGCGCGCAATTGCTGATTCAGCAGGCTTCCTACGACGGCTTCAGTTTCCGCGATCTGGCGGAACAAGTGGGTATCCGCAAGCCGAGTATTTACCATCACTTCCCGTCCAAAGAGGCACTGGCAGTCGCCATGCTGGAGCGGGCTCGGGAGGGAATTGCGCGCTGGTCGCAGTCGAAGGCGGGGTTGGCACCGGTAAAGCGACTCGAGGCCTACTGCTTCGATTTCTATCTCGGCTGGCTGGGCGCCGGTACCCGGCTCTGCCCGGCCGGCGCCTTCTCGTCCAGCTGGGGTAGCCTACCGGATAGCTTGCAGCGGGCGGTCAAAGCGGTCTTTCACGCGCAGCACCAGTTTCTCGAATCGGCGTTTGAAGCCGGGATTGCCGACGGCAGCATCGATAGCCAGCACGGCTCGGCTTCTGACCTGGCAGAGTGGCTGATAGCCGCGGTGCAGGGCGCGCTGGTTACCGCCCGTATCAACCTGCCATCGGAATCCGGCAGTAAAAAATCCGCCGAGGCCACCTTTACCCGGATCTGTGAGCAGACACTGGGGTACCTTCGCCAACAGTAGGGACAAACGACAGGTACAAACAAAAAGGTACAAACAACAGGCACGAAAACTTGACGCCGCGCGCGCAGTAATCACTGCGCTTTTTTTCACCCCACGAAACTAACGATCGGTAGGTAGGGAATAAACAGAGGAAAGTTAATGAAAACGGATAATTCAGGGCACGCAGAGACGACCACCAACGCATACCGCTTCTTTTGGGGGCTACTGCGCTGGCGCTGGCTGGTCATAATTGGCTGCTTTGTGGCAATCGGCCTTGTGGGGCGCTATTTGCCCGCCATGACCAAGGACACAACGCCGGAGGCCTTCGTCCCCAGGGACAGTCCGGCTCTCGCCTATCGCGACCATGTAGAAACAGTGTTCGGGCTCAAGGACCCGATGGTAATTGCGGTGACCACAAGCGGGGATAACGGCATCTACACCCCGAGCGCCCTGCAATTGGTAGAGCGCCTCACCCAAGCACTTACCACCATCGAAGGTATCGACCCCGATGGGATTACCAGCCTGGCCACGGAAAAAGATATTCGCGGTGTCCGCGATGGAATGCTGGTGGAATCATTCTGGGAAGTGCCTCCGCAAACAATGGCGGAGGCTAAGGCCGTCCGGGAGCGGGTGGAAAACTTTCCGCTGATGCTCGGCACCCTCGCCGCCCGCGATGGCAGCAGCACACTGCTAATTGCAGAAACCCTGCCGGAAGCAAATGACGAGCAGGTGTACCACGCATTGCTCGCATTAGCCGGGCAGATAACCGCCGAGGGCCAGCAGCAAGGCTGGCTAGGGGATGACCTGCAACTTCACGTCGCCGGCCAGGGTGCGGTATCCGGCTACCTGTCAGCCTACATCGCCGCAGATGCCAGCCGGCTGAACCCGATTGCCGCGCTGATTATCACCGCGGTCCTGTTGCTGGCGTTCCGGACGGTTGCCGGCACCCTGCTTCCAAACCTGGTGGTATTCGGCACCGTCGCGGTGGGACTTGGCAGCATGGCGGCAGCGGGCGTACCCATGTATGTCATCACCAACTCGCTGCCAGTGATACTGATCGGAATCGCGGTATGCGATTCAATCCATATCTTTACCCAGTACTACGAGGAGCTGACGAACAATCCGCAGCTTTCCGGGCAACAGGCGGTAGCGCGCGCGATGAGTGCCATGTGGCGACCGGTCACCCTGACCACACTCACCACGGTCGCGGGCTTTGTCGGCTTATCGCTGGCAGCATCCCTGCCCCCCATGCAGTCCTACGGCATTTTCGCCGCCGTCGGGATTCTCGCCGCCTGGGCCTGGACCCTGCTGTTATTGCCGGCACTGTTGTCGCTGTTCAAGCCGCGAATAAAGACCACCGTAAAAAACGCAGCAAAAAATGCCCGGGGTGGTATCACCACAGCCATCATGGCGGCATGCGGGGGCATTGTCGCCCGCTACCCGGTGCATATATTACTCTGCACCGGGCTACTGCTGATGATTGCAATCGGCGGCGCCAGCCGAATCGAATTCAATGACCAGCGCATACACAGCTTTCAGGAGCAGGAGCCCCTGCGTATCGCCGATGGGATCATCAACCAGCACTTCGACGGCACCTATTATCTGGATGTTGCTATCGAAACAGCGCAGCCAGAGGATCTGTTCCAACCGGACAAACTACGCAAAATCGAAGCATTACAAAACTGGATGGAACAGCACGGCGGCCTTCAAAACACCACCTCCATCGTCGACTACATCAAGCAGATGCACCAGGCATTGCACGAGGGCAACCCCGCCTACTACGCGATTCCAGATGACTCCGCACTGATTGCCCAGTACTTCCTGCTCTACAGCGCTTCTGGCGAGCCGGATGACTTTGAACAGGAGATTGACTACGACTACCGCCAAGCCCATGTACGCGGTCAACTCAAGGCAGACAATTTCCAGGATGTGGAACCCATCGTTCTGGGCCTCAAGCAATATCTCAAAGAAGAGTTCGATGCACCCGGCATCCGCGGCAACACAACCGGCGCCATCGATCTCAGTTACTCCTGGCTAAAACCACTAGCTGGCAACACCGCCGCTGGTATGGCACTCGCGCTGATACTGGTTCTGGTTTCCTCCACCGTATTTTTTCGCTCACTGATACTCGGGATGATTGCCACCCTGCCCGTGGCCTTCTCCGTATTGATGGTCTTCGCAATCATGGGCTATGCCGTTATCTGGATCGGCATCGGTACCTCGATGTTTGCGGCCATTGCTATTGGTCTGGGGGTGGACTTTGCCATTCATACCATCGACCGCCTGCGCACACTGATTCGCGATCAACAGATGGATTACCCAGAGGCGGTAGCCATTCTCTTCCCCAGCACGGGCCGCGCGCTGCTGTTCAACCTGCTGGCACTGGCCCTGGGCTTCGGTGTACTGATGACGTCCAAGGTGCCGCCACTGCAAGACTTCGGGTTGCTGGTCGCCATTGCGGTATTCACCAGTTTCGTGATCAGCATGACCAGTATGACAGCGCTGATTGGTGTACTGCGTCCCCGCGCCCTGTTTGGTCAACGGGATGAGCCGGCGTCTAAGCTGTCGACACCAAAGCTCCAGCAGGGATTCGCGACCATCGGCGTATTGAAAATACTGACCGGGATTACGCTGCTCATTCTCGCCATTACCGCATTCGCAGACGATCACAATACTGGCCAGAAAATAATGCAAGCTGTGGATGCGCGACCGGAAGGCATTACGCAGCGGGCAAACCTGACCCTTACGCTGACCGACCGCCGGGGGCGAAAGCGGGTGCAGCAGACCATTGTGCAGCGCAAATACTACGGCGCTGACAAGCGGCAAGTGCTCTATTACCTGGAGCCAACCAACGTGCGCGACACCGCCTTCCTCACTTACGATTACGCAGACCCCAACAGCGAGGACGAGCAGTGGCTGTATTTACCCGCGCTGCGTAAGACACGACGAATCTCGGCTTCGGACCGCGGCGGCTACTTTCTCGGAACCGACCTGACCTACGAGGAAATGAAACGCCAGAACAAAATCTCTCTACAGGACTGGCACTTTACCCGCATCGAAGAATCGTTAGTGGATAGCATCAACACCATTGTCGTCGAGGGTACTCCGGTCAGTGAACAAGTGGCCGAGGAACTGGGCTACGGGCGCGCACGCTGGTATGTAGACCCGACCACCCACACCATTCGCCGCTCGGAAAACTTCGATGTTCAGGGCAACCCGCTGAAAACAGCGATGTTTACCGATGTACGCAAAGTCGACGGCATCTGGACAGTGCACGAGATCACCGTGGACAACCACAAGACCGGCCACCAGACCCATTTGCTGATCAGTGACGTTGCCTACGATACACCCCTCGACGATGAGCGTTTTGAAGAGCGCACTTTGCGCCGGGGCGTACGGTAATGCGTTCCATTACACAAGAAGCATATCGGCAGCTTGCGGGCGTAATCTCTGTGGCTTTAGTGAGTTCGAGCTGTGCCGCCTCGATGCGTATTGGCGGTATCGTCAGTGCGACACACGCGGTACAGACTACGGATGGTACACCCCAGAAAAGTGAACTCGTCATACTTCCGCAACTGGAGTGGCGCAGCGCCAACGGCGTCGACGTCACCGCCATTGGCCGCATTCGCGTCGATGGCCAAAACCAACTCGAACCCGGTGAGCCGGACCAGGCGGCGGTCGACGCCTGGTCACGCAGGGCATTTCTCGGTGCGCATACCGAAGTAGAGCTGCGGGAGTTTTACCTTGAGGCTTACCCGTTTGGCACTTACCTCAAACTGGGAAAGCAACAGATTGTCTGGGGGCAGACCGACGGCCTGAAAGTGCTCGACAGAGTCAATCCACAGCGCTACCGCGAGTTTATTCTGGAAGATTTTGAATCCTCCCGCATCCCCCTTTGGGCGGCCAAATGGGAATTTTCAATGGATACCATTTTAAACAAAGACTGGGACGGTCAGTTAATCCTGATACCCGACCAGACCTATCACGAGGTGCCAGCTGCCGGCGCAAGCTACGCCCCCACGTCGCCGGAACTTGTGGTAACTCCGCCAGCCGGCAGCATCATTACCGGTTACACGTTTGAAAAACCCGACCGTGTTCTGGCCGATGCCGACGCCGGCTTGCAACTTTCCAGCCGCCTGCACGGCTGGGATCTTACGGTGAACTATCTCTACCACTATGCGGATACACCGGTCATGCGCCTGTATCAGGAAAACAGTGGAATGCGTATCCACGGGTCTTACGAACGCACCCACACCATCGGAGGTTCCGCTTCCAACGCCTTTGGCGATTTTACCTTGCGCTCGGAAATGGGATACACCACGGACCGCCATATTCAAACCAACACCATGGCAGAAAACAACGGCGTTGTTCGTGGCGGTGAATTGAGCTACGCACTTGGCCTGGACTGGATGGGACTCAGCGACACCCTGGTTTCGGCACAACTGATTCAAAGCTGGTTCGACCGCGACGGAGTGAGCGCATACCGGGATACCATCGAAACCGACGCCACCCTGTTAATAGAGCACACCTTTCTCAATGAGGTGCTGACCTTGAGCAACCTGCTGATACACGACATCGATAGCGGTGATGGCCTACTGTCAACTGAACTGACTTACGACTATCTCGCCAATCTCGAATTACGTATAGAGGCAAATATGTTTTACGGAAGCCAGTACGGCCGATATGGCCAGTTCGATGCCCGCGATCGTCTGTTGGTAGGCTTCGAGTATGGATTTTAGAAATCGCTTTTAGATTGAATTTTCAACAAACGTTTTCAGAGAGCTACTAAGGATATGTCTGTGCTATACAAACTCCTACCCGTACTGATTGGGAGCGCCAGCTATATCGCCCCGCGCACCATCGGCCAATGGGCAGCAAAACAAATTCAGGTCCCCCGAAGAAAGTACAAAAGCCAAAATCGGCTTCCACAAGCGGATGACACCTGGCAACTGGAACAGGGCTGCGTTCGACGTTGGGGCTCGAAATCTGAACCCGTAGTACTACTGATCCACGGCTGGGAGGGGCACCACAGCCAGCTGCACAGTATCGCTAGCGCATTGCGGGACAACGGCTACGCCGTAGTGATAGTCGAGCCACCGGCACACGGGGACGGCGCTGGCGAGCGCGCGTCGCCGCAACACTTTGCCGATATATTGAACGCAGCCGCCGATATTGTCGGCCCGATCAAACTGTTGTTGGGTCACTCCATGGGTGGGTTGGCGGCTACCTTGGCGATAAGCCAGGGATTGAAAACCTCACACCTGGTGACCATTTCAGCTCCGGCAGACGCCGCATCCACAATCAATGGTGTCTCAGACTGGCTTTGCCTGTCAAAACCCGCGCGGCAGAATATGCACGACTGCATCGAAGAATTTGCCGGTATCCCCATCGCCCAAGTTGACACAGACGCAACATTAGCCAACTACAATGGCCAACACTTAATTCTGCATGACCGGAATGATCGAAAAATACCCGTAGAACAAGCTATGAAGATCAGGAACAGTAACCCCAGTGCGCTGCTACTCCTCACTTCCGGACTGGGACACACGCGTTTACTCGACGATGGTGATTTATGTAAACAGATACTGAACTTTACCGAAAACAGACTGTGCGAATAAAGTTCCAAACACGAAAGATGTTGCCTGCTCCGAAAATGACTACCGGCCCGGCGCGGTAGCGCCGAGGCCCCGCCTTAGCTTAGACTTTAGATCTTAGATATCTTCGACGCTTACGACCCCGTCGTAATCCGCGCAATATACGTACTTTCCTTGCAGAACATCATCAACGTAGCCTGAAAACCAAGCTTTAAAACTGTTACTTTTTACCTCGCGTTCTCCGTCGTCGTGCCACATGGTAATAACCTGCCCAAGTGAACCTGTACCGGAGGGGTCTAAATCAAGACAAAGATGATCTCCAGCTCCGTTGTAGGTAAACGGAATCCATTTCTGATTCCACCAGTCTGCCTTAACACCGTTAGCTCTCTCCTCGTCATAGCCCTCAAATTCTCCGCTGTCAAGCAGATCCTTCCAGCATCTCCATTCATCGAGAATCCGTGTTGACGACAGCAATTCGGTCGCATCAATAATTCCGCCCGCATTACCAGCCTGACCATTATGGACTTTGAGGAAATCAATAAAATCCTGAGCAAGCTGGACATCCAGTGTTGACTGGAGATTTTCAAGCTCCTCATCCGTTATCGGCGGGTTAAGGTCTCTGAACCCGCTCTCAAAGTTAGCTGACAACCATTTTTCGTATTTGTCCCATAGTTCTTTCATACTTATCCACAATCTTATGCAGCTAAATTCAAATGTTTTACGCAGTAATCCCCGCGCCGGAAACTCGAAGTACCTCAGCATACTATTTGCACGCTGTACACGCGGCTCACGATACAATCAACTACTACTCAGGAAGATCATTACACAACTTACAGGCAACCCGTTTCTTGTAGTTTCTTATACGAACAACCAGGAAAATAGTTGAGCTGGTCAAAGCCCAAAGCACACCAAACTCCAGAGCGTATTCTAGCTCTCTACCTTTTAGATATTGGACACCAGAAAATAGCACGAAGAGCGCCAAAATCATCATGATGTATTGAAAAATCCATTTCTTAATTGGCATTACTATACCTGTACTTTTTGTGGGTAACACGGACAGTTAACGCCCCACGAAGGCCCGAAGGACCGGAGCATCCTGCCTTCGATTGTTATATGTGATACCACCGTTTTGCACAAATTTTTCCGTGATATTTTTTGCCGCAGCGCACCATTACTCTCACAAAACAGGCTGGGTTTAACGTGTTGCCAAACCGTAACTCCGATCCTCCAACATCTATGCCTGAGCTGCTACCAGACTTGATACTAGTGTCTTGCATATCTATGGAATACAAAACGTTTCTCATATGGTCAAGAAAATCGATTCTACCTACAACCTGCTCTCTAAAGGAATTATTTTTAAGCACCACCACCAATGGTGATTTTCTACGTGAACAGTATTTACCTTGATAGTTTTTATAGGCTTTTACAACTAAAAAACCACCTATGAGCCTTTTCCACGCGACATATTGGGATATCACGAAAACAATGACCAAAATTGTCCAAAAGATTAGCTCGTCAGTTTTCATTTACATATAACGCCGCCAGCAGGGGCAGCTTGCTTTGGGCGCTTTATGCGCGAAAATAGGAGCGAAGCGACTTGTGCACAACGTAAGCTGTCCGGTGGAGGCCCGCAGGGCCGGAACGAAATGCCTCGCATTGTTAAGCATTGAACCTTGCTACGATAGATTTGCATTCTGACAAAGAGAACTCCTTTGCCCACTTAATAGATTCCTGAATTTCTGGCTCATGCCGTACGAGGGCCTCTTTTGACCAATATTGCCTCGGATTACCAATTGGTAAATGATCGATTTCCGAAGCAACTCCGCTAAAAGCAAGAAAATCTTTATCGTCTTCAGGCAAGTCGACCTCAAATCTAAGTGAAGACAACTCTATTGTTCCCTCAAGATAATGAATAGAACCATCGAGCATTCCGCTTGCAACTTCTGCGGCCCTCTTGCGTTGCTTCTCGACGTATTTTTCGTGGCTCGTTTTCATAGGATGCTTAACGCCCGCAGCAGGGGCGACCAATGCTGTGCACATTTTGTGCGAAACTGGGAGCGCAGCGGCCCGCACACAATGTGCACCGCGTTGGGCGTCCCGCGAAGAGCCGGGGCATACTGCCTGCGTTGTTAAGCATGCGATGGTCGAATATATAGCTGCATGATCTTCTTCTGAAGAATAAGTACGACAAAGATAGCTACAAGTGGCCACCATGAATCAGTAAAGAAACTGACTGCAATAAACATGAAGATCAGCGAAAGTAATAAGCCAGCGACCGCCCGCTCTCCCTGAACTCTGAAATCCATTTGGCACCTTGGGCAAACCGTGTAAACCAAGTTTACCTTTTTATTCCAGGTAATTTCTTCTGGCACAGGAATTTCGGTCCTAGATTCTTCTAGAGAAATACGCTGTTTGCAATTTGGGCAATTTAGTTTTGTCTTGAACATGCTTAACGCCCCGCACAGGGGCAGACAAAGAAGCGCAGCCTTTTGGCTGTCCCAGCGACCACCGGGAACGATTGCTGCGGCTTGTTAAGCATTTTTTACCCACTTTAAAAATAGCTTTATCAGCTCGTTTAGTTTGTAAGGGCCGCCATAGCCAACAAACTTACCGTCTTCTAGTTTTGTAATAATCCAGTCGTTCCCACTCGCATCGGCGTCATCACCTACACCGTAGGAAAAACCTTCATATTTCATTTCTTCCATATTTGTATCGGTGATGTGTACCTTTAGAAACCAGCCTGGATTATCAAGAGTACCGATTTCAATACCATAGGTATGTTCCCAGTCCTCATTGCATTGAGAAAAATACCATTCTTCAAGTTCTTTGAGACTTTCCATGTTTTCGATGCTTAACGCCCACAGCAGGGGCGGCTTACTCTGTGCGCATTTTGCGCGAAACTGGGAGCGAAGCGACCCGCGCAAAAGGTGCACAAGGTAAGACGTCCCGCGGAAGCCCGGAGGGCTGTAGCAAACTGCCTGTGATTGTTATGATCAAATGGCACGAAGCACCTACTCACTACCGTCTTTTACGAGCTTGGAAAGTACCAACTCACGTGTATCGAGACACAAGGCACTCCCGGTAGTTATCACCCCATTGCCGTTTAATTTTACCGATGGCCGCGGTTTTATATTTAGAAACACCCGAGAATTTTCTATGTATTCCTTTGAGACGCACATAGATAGAAGCACATTACCGAAGCCAGGGCGCTCCAACTCTGGGGCGACTTCAGCTACTACTTTATTGTTTTCATCAATAATATTTAAGTACGCAGAATCAATATATCGATTTTTATTCTCTATAAATTCATTGAGAAGTATCTGAAAGGATGTACAAGTTTGCCCCTGATGCTGATATACCTTTACATCTCGCACAAAAATGTCCGCGTCAGACTCTTCACACGCAAAGCTCTGATTTGCAAAGACAGCAAAAATCCCCAGTAGTATATTTTTCATTATTCTCTCTATGAGCCTGGCCTTAACCATAACGCCCACGGCAGGGGCGGCTTACCTTATGCGCGATTTGCGCGAAAATGGTAGCGAAGCGACCCGCGCAAAACGTGCATAAGGTAAGCCGTCCCGCGGAGGCCCGAAGGGCCGGAGCTTCACTGCCCGTGATTGTTATATGCACCTGCTATGGACCCTGCCTGGTAAAGCGCACATGTCCCATCAGAGTAATTAACCCAGAACTCAAATACTTTGATAGATTCCGAATAACCACTTAACGTTGCTACAATCCGACTGCCTGTATTTTTGGTTGCGAGTGGCAGCCAGTATTCAGAAACCTCACCATACGTCAATTGAATACTCTGGAAAGGTATTCCTTCAACTGAACTCGGCGCAGATATGGTAACAACGTCCATGTAACCGTGATTGCCACCAGCCTGTACACCATCCACTTTCACTTCAGCTTGAATATCCAACTCTCTCTGCTGGGGGCACTCGGCTAAAGCTCCAAAGGAACTCCAAAAAATCGTAAGTGCGGCACGTTTCTTCATAGTTACCTTGGGCATATAACGCCGCCGGCAGGGGCAGCTTACCTTGTGCGCTTTTTGCGCGAAAATGGGAGCGCAGCGACCCGCGTAAAACGTGCACAAGGTAAGCTGTCCCACGGAGGGCCGTAGGCCTGGAGTAAATTGCCCGGCCTTGTATGGTTGTTCTTGTCTCATTTCGGCGTTGTACGCTCTTCTCGCTAACGGGTAAATTGAGACCCACCTTCGGCGGCCACCGAAGGCCTTGTTTATCACAGTTCGCTGCCCGGCCGGTTCATAAAGACCGATAACAAGTATGAACGTGACAAACACTCACTAGGCATAACTCGAATAGTCATGTGGGCCTCGAGCCCGAATAGCAAGGCGGAGATAGCTTATCTTATGGAATATAAAGAGATCAATGTCGGTATCGATACCAGCAGCAACCAACTCGATATCTATGTGAGACCCACTGGCCAATTCTTTAGCGTCAATAACGATAGAGACGGTATTAAACAAGCTGTAGATAAAATACTGGCACTCAAACCCACTAGAGTATTGATTGAATCTACTGGACGACTGGAAATGGATTTTGTGTGCGCTGCCGATAAGCGAGGGCTGCCCATCGTTGTCTGCAACCCTTCACAAATTCGGAACTTTGCAAAGTCATCAGGACGGATCGCTAAAACCGACAAGCTAGATGCCATGGATATTGCCCATTTTGGCGAGGCCATGAAACCAGCGCTAACAGTAATAAAGCCGGAAAAGCTGCGAGAAATCAGTGACTTACTTGCCGTCCGTAGCCAGTGTCTTGAGATGAGTACTATGCAGAAGAATCGCCTCAAGAGAATGCCGAAGTCAGTCCACGATCCTATCCGAAAAATCCTTACCGCGATCAAGAGCGAACTACTTAAAATCGACAAGCAACTCGACAAGTTAATCAGCAGCGTAACGGAGTGGAAGGAAAAGCGAGATTTGCTGCTAAGTGCGAAAGGTGTAGGCAACGTCCTGGCTTACACACTCATGAGCGAGCTTCCTGAACTTGGAAAACTTAATCGTAAGGAAATAGCTGCGCTTGTTGGTATCGCACCGATGAACCGCGACAGCGGGCGCTTTCAGGGGAAGCGGTTCATTCGGGGCGGGCGTCACCGTGTTAGAACGGTTCTATTTGTTTCGATGATGTCTGCGATCCAATGTCACCCAAAGCTGAAACCAATGTACGAGCGTATGGTTGCCGCTGGGAAACCAAAGAAAGTCGCTATCGTCGCGTGTATGCGCAAGCAACTCACAATCCTCAATACCATGGTTAAGAACAACACTCATTGGGATGAAAAAATGGCTTAATCACTTGACGGAGAACCATAGTCACTTGTTAAAGCTCATGGGCCCGATACACGACAATTTTCTCTACTGACTCCCGTACTTCAACAACATAATGTTGCCAACAGCCTCTGCAAACTGAAGCATTCTCTATAGACGAGCCACGCTGCCCTTTTTCAGCCACCGCTACAACGGGATGCCCACAATCACCACAAGAGAAAGCCAGACTCTCTCCAAATGGATCGGCTTTTAACTCTGATCCGTTTCCGGAAATGACTAAATAATCAGTTATTTCTGCCATAAATATGAATCACAATGCTTGTGAGCTTTAACGCCGCCAGCAGGGGCAGCTTACCTTATGCGCGATTTGCGCGAAAATGGGAGCGCAGCGACCAGCGCAAAACGTGCATAAGGTAAGCTGTCCCGCGGAGGGCCGAAGGCCCGGAGGGGACTTAACCCGCTTTTGCACACACCTAGTTGTTAGCAATTGATTTTACACTCGAATTCTTGAGGTGAAACATACCCAATAGACGAATGCGACCTCTGACTGTTGTAGTAGCGCATATATTCAGTCACCGTCGATCTTAGCTGTTTTTCAGAATCGAAGACTTGGCGCTTAATACGCTCTGTTTTAAATTGGTGAAAGAACGACTCAATGAATGCGTTGTCATTCATGTTCTTTACTCGATTCATGCTTTGACTGATCCCATACCGCCGCAGTCGCTCACGATATTGACCCGACAAGTACTCGCTACCACGGTCAGAGTGAAAGATTAGCTCAGGGTGATGTCCACGGTTTCGCACCGCCCTATCAATGCTGGACAGTGTCAGCGACGCATCCCTCCTATCACCCAGGGACCAGGAGACAACCTTCCTACTGTAGCGATCCATGACTACCGACAGATACTGCCAGCTACCATCTCTGAGCTTTATATAAGTAACATCACCCACCCATAGCTGGTTCGGGCGCGTCAGCTCGATGCCTTCTATCTTGCACTGGATTCCATAAACATGCCTGTAAGTACCGGGCCTAGCCGTGTAGATCCTTGATTTTACGGCCTTGAGACCGTGATTTCGCATGATTCTAGCCACACGTTTTTGACCAACGTTTATACCCTTCTTTTTCAGCTCTTGGGTAATTTTTGGACTACCGTAGCAGCCATCATGTCGGTTAAAAATCGATCTTATATGTACAAACAGCTCACTATCTTCTTGCCGGCGCTCACATACACCACGGCGGCGCCAAGAGTTGTAACCATCACGGGTCACGTCATAGATCCGGCACATCATTGCAATACTGTGCTTCTCGCGGTTTAGATCTATGAACTCGAAGATCTCCCTTTTTGTTGCAAAGAGAACTGGATGGCTTTTTTTAAAAGGGCATGTTCTTCCTGGAGCAGGTTATGCTCCCGCTCAAGCTTCCTGAGACGTTTCAGCTCTGATTTAACCTCAGGATCTATCTGTATATTTTTCTTCTTGGCCATGATCTGCCCCCGTCGCATCTCCATGCGCCAACGATAAAGCATCACTTCATGGATATCGAGGGCTTCAGCCACGTGCTTGGCTAGAACACCAGAAATTTCGGTTAGAGAGACTGCTGTCGCTTTGAAATCATCGTCGTAGCGGTTGTAGTGCTTTCTGCGTGCCATTTGACACCTCCACGTCAGTTAGATGGAGGTGTGTGCAAAAGCGGGTTAGGTTCCGAGCCTTACTGCCTGGCTTTGTTAAGCATGCGATGGTCGAATATATAGCTGCATGATTTTTTTCTGCAGAGTAAGTACGATAAAGACAGCCACAAGTGGCCACCATGAATCAGTGAAGAAACTAAAACCAATAAACATGAATACCAGCGAAAGTACTATGCCAGCGGCCGCCCGCTCTCCTTGAACTCTGTAATCCACTTGGCACCTTGGGCAAACCGTGTAGACAAATTTTACCGTTTTATTCCAGGTACTTTCTTCTGGCACAGGAATTTCAGTCCTAGATTCTTCTAGAGAAATACACTGCTTGCAATTTGGGCAATTTAGTTTTGTCTTGAACATGCTTAACGCCTCAAACACCGGCTTGGTGAAGTTGGCGGCTTTTTTGCGCAAGCGAAAAAGGTGACAGCTTTACCAAGTCCGCGTGCTTTGACTTGTTAGGCATCTTCGTCTCCGACTAGATTAGCTATAAAATTGCTGAAAGAATCTGATAGTAATGATATAGATTTTTCACTATCAGACTCCTCGTGATCCCAAAAATATATTTTTCCGGTGTATTCAACGCTGATACCAATACAAAAATGATTTCCTCCGGGATCGCTTGCAAAAGGAAGAATACCCTCTGGCAAGTAATCTTTTAATCCATCTGCGACAGAATCTAACCGAGCATACGTTGGCCCATTATGTAGGCCTAGCGAGTCATTCCAGACTTCAGATGGCTCTGACGACCCAGGCCAACAAACGAGATATTTCTCCGGTGAGCCACCGTTATGCTCGATAAGGAAATTTCTATAATCTTCAGGCAGGCGAGCACCAAGGAATTTCTCAAAATTCTCTAAGTCCTCCATGAATAGAGGTCCATGCTTGTTAGATTCTTCGATTTCCATACTCATTCTGCCTAACGCCGCGCTCAGGGGCGGTTTAATTTGTGTAGTTTATGTGCAAACATGGAGCGAAGCGACTGCACATATAGTGCACAAAGTAAGCCGTCCCTTTGCAGCGCCTTGTTAAGCATTGAATCTTGCTACGATAGATTTACATTCGGATAACGAGATTTCCTTTGCCCACGCTATAGTATTTTGTATTTCAGGCTCATGCCGCACCAGAGCTTCTTGAGACCAATACTGTCTAGATGGGCCAATTGGCAAATGATCAGTTTCCGAAGAAATTACAGTAAACGCCAAAAAGTCCTTGTCATTTTCAGGTATACCGACCTCAAACCTTAGGGACGCCAACTCAATAGCGCCCTCTAAGTAATGAATAGTGCCATCGAGCATTCCGCTTGCTACTGCCGCAGAGCGCTTACGCTTTTTCTCGATATACTCTTCGTGGTTCATTTTCATGGATGCTTAAACGCCGTGCGCAGCAGCGGCTTACTTTGTGTGCTTTTTGCACGAAAATGGGAGCGCAGCGACCGTGCAAAATGTGCACAAAGTAAGACGTCAGCTGCCGCGCCTTGTTATGCCTGAAACCAGGCTAAAAACTACTGCAACGGCTAGCCCCACTCCCGCGCCCCAAATGATTTGTATTGCTCCAACATCTGCCTTGGATTCTAACATTGAACCAAAAATGTATAACATGCAGGTAAAAGCTAAGGCACCTGCTATAGCTCCGGCCGTTGAAAGGCCGACCAGGCTCAATGCACCCTTCTTCTCTAGAACCAACAAAAGCGGCACTCCGAGAGCAAAAAAAGCTAAATAACTCGTTATTAAGCTAAGGAGTATTGCCATCAAAAGAGCATTTCCAAATGCTTGGCTCCCTAAGAACAGCGCTGGTAATAGAACCACTAAAAAAGTTGGTACGAGCGGTGCGATCATACTAGCCAAATAGAGACGATTTTTATTCATAGGCATAACGCCGCCGGCAGGGGCAGCTTACCTTATGCGCATTTTGCGCGAAAATGGGAGCAAAGCGACCTGCGCAAAAGGTGCATAAGGTAAGCTGTCCCGCGGAGGGCCGAAGGCCAGGAGCAAATTGCCCGGCCTTGTTATGAGTTTGACTAGGACAGAGCATCAAAAACAATCTCTGAAAAATATTCGTGCGATACCCCCAAGGTAAACGCCCCATACTCAAATTGAGCATTCTCAGACTTCTCTACCCAGAGCCGATCCGCTTTAAGCAGCTCACACAAATTGTCTGTATCACGAACTCCACAAAGATTAGCGCTAGCTGATTCGCCGGAAGAACTAAATTCGAAAGAAACAATGAATGCATCATTTTCACGCTTTACGTGAACTTCATTCACCGTGACATTCATATAGATCTTTCCCAGCTCCATACTCTAGTACTCACATGACTCATAACGCCCACGGCAGGGGCGGCTTACCTTATGCGCGTTTTGCGCGAAAATGGGAGCGAAGCGACCCGCGTAAAACGTGCATAAGGTAAGCCGTCCCGCGGAGGCCCGAAGGGCCGTAGCTTTACTGCCCGTGATTGTTATGTGTTTTTCTGCTCAAGGTAAGAAGTAACTTCATTTAAAACCTCTTGCCCCATAGTTTTACGAACCAGACTATTTAACTCACCACCAAGGAAACCGCCCCAGGACGTGCTGGCGGCGGCAGATGAGTGAGCGACCCTCCCAGACGTGCACCAAACTTTATGATCCGAAGATACGAAAGTTTGATACAGCTCGCCACCGGCAATGTCATTTATCCACTCCCTAAGCTTTATCGGAGCTTCATAAGCTTCTCTTCCCTTAAAGACCACAGGATTTCCTCATGACACATAACGCCGCAATCAGGCGCGGCTTACTTTGTGTGCTTTTTGCACGAAAATAGGAGCGCAGCGACCGTGCAAAAAAGTGCACAAAGTAAGACGTCGGCTGCATTGCTTTGTTATACGTTGCGGTACCCCAGCTTCCCACCGGATAAACGATCTAGCTTCTTTGCGAAACTATGCGAAACCTCAATAACACCCGGGTAGTTTGGCATCTCAATTTTGACCAAGCTGCCTATTAATGCCCGACTCTTGGAAAGCTTTATATCGCAATACTTTGATACGATAGAGAATTTTGGAAAATAACACCTAATGCCAAAATATTCTTCCGAAATTTTATACTCCGTTACGAATGCGTAATTATTTCCATCGAACCACGCAGATCTAAACTTAAGAGTTCTACCACCAATTTTTTCATAGAGCTCGTTGGCTCGGTCATTCTTTACCGAGCGGGCATGCAAAAATATTCCTATTCCGCTGAAAATTACTGCTCCTAGATATAGGAGGTTCAACATTTCTTTATTCATGACTTACGTATAACGCCCGCAGCAGGGGCGACCAATGCTATGCACATTTTGTGCGAAACTGGGAGCGTAGCGACCCGCACAAAATGTGCATAGCGTTGGGCGTCCCGCGGAGGCCCGGAGGGCCGTAGCAAACTGCCTGCGATTGTTAGAAGGCTTCATGGCACGGACCACCCTCACCATACGATATTACCCAAGATACACCTTCCAGCTCCGAGTTTTCTGCGAACTTAAAACCGAGCCAACCCACCCACGTGCAACCCTCTTTTTCAAATGGTTCCGAAGAAGTATATTTCTTTGCAATTTCGATAATTTCTTCTTCGCTTCTATTCTTGGCAACATCAGTAAGCATGCTCATTAGTTGCTTCTGTGTTTCTTTATACTCGTGCAACTCTTGGTCACGGTAAGTAAGAGTTATGCCATTATCCATAAGCGCGTAAAGCCAATAAAGATTACTTACAATCAGCAACACGCCCAGGATAACTACGATCTTCTTCATCTATTGCCTTCTAACGCCGCACGCAGCCGCGGCTTACTTTGTGTGCTTTTTGCACGAAAATAGGAGCGCAGCGACCGTGCGAAAAGCACACAAAGTAAGACGTCGGTTGCCGTGCCTTGTTAAGTTTTGGTGTTACATTATTTGGCATCGCCCCTTGCTAACCGTTTGGCATGCAAAAGCATTTCTTGATATTGCAAAGATATTGTGGATGGCAACTCTGCAAAATCAGTTTGGGGCGCCTCGGTATAAATTCTTGGAATACCCTCTAGTTCATCCGAACTATCTGCCAGTACTTGAATTCGATTGAGCTCCGCAGTTAGCTTTGGAGACTTGTCTATAGCTTCGCACTCTTCAATTAAGGTGCGAGCCATCACGCGAATTCGTCTCCATGCTACGTTGCTCATTGATGCCTCCTGAAACTTAACGCCCAGCGCAGGCGCAGCCAGCGCGGAGCGTTTTTTGTGTTAATGTTTGAGCGCAGCGAGTAACACAAAAAGTGCGTAGCGTTGGCTGTCGCTCTGCCGCTGTTTGTTATGTGTGGATCTCGAAACGGAGCTCCCCACCTGTGATTTTGACGTCGCCGAAATCTCCTGACAGCTCAAAATTTCCCTCTAACATCGAAAGAGAATCGATATTACCGTAATCGATAGTTCCATCTAGATCATAATTTGGCCTTACCGAGTTCTTGGATAGAAGGCCTGTAACTCTCTTTGGACCAATGATCTGCAAAGTAGCTTTCCGGTAGCAAGTGTATTCCGAGAGTTTTGGTTTTTTATAGTACTTTGATTCAGGCCAAATACTTGCTTCCAGTTCGAAAACCACCCGATCTGCTGCGCATTGCCAATCCAGAACGAAGGAATCATTTAAATCAATTCCTCTGAATATCTCAATTTGATTCCAGTTCATACTCGTCTACACATAACGCCGCAAACAGGGGCGCGCCTTAGCGCGTCCCGGCCGCAGGCCCTTGCTGCTTTGCCTTGTTAGCAGTTGATTAGTGCTGCATGACTTGATGAACAATTTCATGCACTCGATCCATTGTGATGCCATTATGTTGTTCTTGTGCCAGCGGGTGATCAGATGACTGTAAAATAACTAGCGGAACAACCCCAACTGGCTGAGTTTGTACATCTGCTTTCAGGTGCAATGTCTCGGGGTAACAAGGGAGATTTGTCATAAGCCAGCCAAAAAATGGCTCTGAATTCTCTCTGCCTTCAGAATCCCAATTCTCACTCATTTGGTCGAAACTTTGCTCGCTTAGAGAAACCCAAACCGACCAAATAAAAACCTCACCGGTATCTATAACAGGAAGCTCAATGTGACCTCTTACAAAGAAATGCTTTCCGTCAACAATACACTGGTCTGAATTTTCCTCTACGCGACCTTCGTACTCATTTTCTGGAACCATAAGGGACGCCGGCGATCTTCCCCCAAAACACATTGGAACTTCGCCAAGATCACAATTACATACTTTGCACTTGCTCATATCTGTGTACTGCTAACGCCCACAGCAGGGGCGGCTTACCTTGTGCGCCATTTGCGCGAAAATGGGAGCGAAGCGACCCGCGCAAAAGGTGCACAAGGTAAGACGTCCCGCGGAGGCCCGAAGGGCCGTAGCATACTGCCTGTGATTGTTAGAGTTGGCGGACTCAGAACCTGGAATCGTTCTCACAGGGAACGCCATCATTATCTCCATCCATTTTTGTATTAGGACAGTTTCTTATGAAGAAAACCGCCTCTTCTCGAGACGTCATTTGACTACAATGCTGCCGCCCATCGCATTTAAACTTTTGATATGAAGCCTGGCTAGATTTCACTGGTTCCTTGGATGGTGAAAGTTTGATTGTCTCCATACCATCTACGGAACGACCAACTTTCTCTACTTCGTAGTCTCCCCAGCGATCCCCATGAGCAGCGAATTTATCCTGGTAGAGCTTCCAGCCAGCGAATGCCAATAAGCCGAAAATTACTATTTTTTTCATTATTACCACTCAAAACTCTAACGCCCGCAGCAGGGGCGACCAATGCTATGCACATTTTGTGCGAAACTGGGAGCGTAGCGACCCGCACAAAATGTGCATAGCGTTGGGCGTCCCGCGGAGGCCCGGAGGGCCGTAGCAAACTGCCTGCGATTGTTAGAAGGCTTCATGGCACGGACCACCCTCACCATACGATATTACCCAAGATACACCTTCCAGCTCCGAGTTTTCTGCGAACTTAAAACCGAGCCAACCCACCCACGTGCAACCCTCTTTTTCAAATGGTTCCGAAGAAGTATATTTCTTTGCAATTTCGATAATTTCTTCTTCGCTTCTATTCTTGGCAACATCAGTAAGCATGCTCATTAGTTGCTTCTGTGTTTCTTTATACTCGTGCAACTCTTGGTCACGGTAAGTAAGAGTTATGCCATTATCCATAAGCGCGTAAAGCCAATAAAGATTACTTACAATCAGCAACACGCCCAGGATAACTACGATCTTCTTCATCTATTGCCTTCTAACGCCGCCAGCAGGGGCAGCTTACCTTGAGCGCGTTTTGCGCAAAAATGGGAGCGCAGCGACCCGCGCAAAGCGTGCACAAGGTAAGCTGTCCCGCGGAGGGCCGAAGGCCCGCAGCATCCTGCCTGGCTTTGTTAACTGTTGCCTGGCAACAGGTCGTAGCGCCGAAATAGAGCATAAATGGCATAGGCCAAAAGTACGTAAACTGAACCTATTACAACACTAGTCGGAACAGCGAAGAGTGCTACCACCGCAAGAAATTTTAACCCTTCAACTGCGCCTGCATCCATAGCCGCTAAAAATGGAAACACCACCAATACAACGCTTAGAAAAACAATTGGTGCAAAACTGACCAGAACCATCATGCGAACATCTGGCTGGAACCAAATGTAAGTTCCATAGGCAACTGCAAATGGCACATAAAGCCAAACCCATAAATCCTGGAAGTGCTCCAATGGAATTAAAGCCGAAATTACCGGCATTAAAAAAACCGTGAACAAGTACAGAGCTTTTTTCATGCTTACAGTTAACGCCGCCAGCAGGGGCAGCTTACCTTATGCGCGTATTGCGCGAAAATGAGAGCGCAGCGACCCGCGCAATACGCGCATAAGGTAAGCTGTCCCGCGGAGGGCCGAAGGCCCGGAGCTTTACTGCCTGGCATTGTTATGTGCGCGCTTAGGGAGGAGATCTGAAAGCTGGTATAAATGTGGCAATGGACCACAAGTAATTGGCTCCCCATTTTTTGGCGAATATTCGTACTTTATTGAGACCTGCGCCTTTTTAAGAAACTCTTCGCTTATATAAATGTGTGAAATCTTGTACTTACTTATATCTATGCCGCTGAAGTCTTCTTCCGCAGGTCTTATCTGTAAATCTGCCGAAATATAGTTTTCGCTCTCATCTTCAACGTTCAATATTATGTACGAAACTGGAACCCCATTGTATTCACTCGGATAGTAGATGGTTACACCCTCTTCAAAAGAATTTTGCCATCTGTCCATTAAAACTTTAGGGCCGATCTGGTCTTCATCATCACAACCAACTGCCAACGGTACGTTGACCAGAACTAAGAATAAGAGGAGGAATCTCATTTTTATCTGCTCACATAACGCCGCCAGCAGGGGCAGCTTACCTTGTGCGCGTTTTGCGCAAAAATGGGAGCATAGCGACCTGCGCAAAACGTGCACAAGGTAAACTGTCCCGCGGAGGGCCGAAGGCCCGGAGCAAACTGCCTGGCCTTGTTACACGTTGACCCACCTTCCAGCCTCCGCAGACTTTACGAGCTGTGATACAGGAAGCGGCACTAGACCGCTAGGCCTATAACCAAGTAGTAAGCGTATGAAATGAAACGGCCATAAAAGAGGTATACCTTCCGGACCAAAATACGATTCCGAGATCCCGCTTATGTCGACGTTAAATTTCTTTGCATACTCCTGTAACAGCTCTACTCCATCGTCACCATCTATACCTAGGTCAAAATTTACTAGAGTATCTCTGGAAATTTTTCCCGGCTTTACCGCGGTAAATTCTGACACAAACTTTATGATCTCAGGTTCCATAAGACATGTAACGCCGCCGGCAGGGGCAGCTTACCTTGTGCGCGTTTTGCGCAAAAATGGGAGCGTAGCGACCTGCGCAAAACGTGCACAAGGTAAGCTGTCCCGCGGAGGGTCGAAGGCCCGGAGCAAATTGCCCGGCCTTGTTATGAAAGACCACGGAACACACCTACCAAGATACACAAAACGCTAACTATACCAAGGACTCTATGGGCCAGCATAAAACTGCGCTTACGACTTACCAAGAAAATAAGATAAGAAACTAACCAGCCAACGAGACCAAATATTCCGATATTTACTAAGAATGCTGCCCTTCCCTCTACGGCATATACATTCCCGAACTTATCTCCAAAAATAGCGTGCCCAGAAATCAAGTTTTCGAACGTGAGGAACAACAAAAGTCCCACAACGAATAGAACAGGAATCATCCCTACCAAATACACAAATTTCGTTCGCTTACTCATATTCATAACGCCGCGAGCAGCGGCAGCTTACTTTGGGCACTTTATGCGCGAAAATGAGAGCGAAGCGAACTGCGCATAAAGTGCACAAAGTAGGCTGTCCGGTGGAGGCCCGCAGGGCCGGAACGAAATGCCTCGCCTTGTTACAAGTTTTCACTAGAGAACCTACAAGTGCGGTTCTCATAGTTATAAGAGCCACCCTGGTCTAGACATCTATCTACTTGCATAAACTCCGAATTCATTAAGATAACTATAATCCCGTTTGCTATAGCAATAACACCGCAAGAAAATGCAGGAGCACCAGTAATGTAGTGACTCTCTCTACTTAACGGGAAAAGACTTCTCTTGATTTTCCTAGTAAGGCACCATCTTAGCCCTACTAAGATCATACCTACCCCGACAATCAATGCCCACCAGCTCATTTCTTTCTCCGGTTTCGTCAGGACTTGTAACGCCGCCAGCAGGGGCAGCTTACCTTGTGCACATTTTGCGCGATAATGGGAGCGCAGCGACCCGCGCAACATGTGCACAAGGTAAGCTGTCCCGCGGAGGGCCGTAGGCCCGGAGCTTTACTGCCTGGCATTGTTATATGCCTACTCCTCCAGCAGCGCATCAAGCTTTTTCTTGGCGAAATGTTGCAGTAATTTTTGCCCGCCCTCAAATACTACTTTAAATGGCGCGTCTTTGAACTCTGACTTTAGCTTCTCTAAGACTTCTTTATTTTCTAAGGAGCAAGCAAAATCATGGCCTAGTTGGGTTAAGCGAATTGGGATACAGCTTACATAGGCCATGCCGTCCAAGCTTTCGTTCATACCTATGTCGGATATTGTGTATACAGAACCAGATTTGGAAGCGATCAGCCGATTATCAATAGCAATTTGAATATGAAACACAAACTTTTCATTGAACTGATTTGGCTCGCCTTCAACTCGAACCCCATGTTATTCGAAATCTGGAACTTCTATATGAGCTGAGGGAGCCTCAAGAAAGACGTTTACGATTTTTGCTAAATATTCTAGATCTATTCTCATTGCTCTGACTCTGGCATATAACGCCGCCAGCAGGGGCAGCTTGCCTTGTGCGCGGTTTGCGCAAAAATGGGAGCGAAGCGACCTGCGCAAAACGTGCATAAGGTAAGCTGTCCCGCGGAGGGCCGAAGGCCCGGAGCAAACTGCCTGGCCTTGTTAGCGTCACTTGATCCTTACAAACTCAGCTTCAGGGAAGAACTTAACTGCAGCTTTTGCTATGCCTTCTGGGTTCACCCCACCATGTGACAAATCAACAACGCCTTTGTTTTTAAAAAATAGGCTAACGATACCCGCATACTGGATAGTGGCCACACTCCCTTTCTTCACATAAAGAATTTTTGGCTTGAATGGCCACGATCCGAGTGAAGCAGTTATTTCAATTTTATCTCCGACATCCCGAAATACTCGATTTTCTATGTTCTCGTACTTTTTGCTGCTTAGTTTTGAATTCAGGTAAGGTCCCAAGAATCCAATGAGTCCAAAAGCCACAATATTTATGATGATTTCCAATCTAATTACCACTGATCGCTAACGCCGCCAGCAGGGGCAGCTTACCTTGTGCGCATTTTGCGCGAAAATGGGAGCACAGCGACCAGCGCAAAAGGTGCACAAGGTAAGCTGTCCCGCGAAGGGCCGAAGACCCGTAGCATACTGCCTGGCTTTGTTAGCGGGTTCACGCACTGAGCGCCAGTAGCAGCACAGCAGTGGCTCCGAATTGCGAGAGCTTGTACATTCCGCGATCAATTCTCTCGATGATGGTTGAATTTTTATAGCTTTGTATTCCCCAGCCTCCCCGACCCAGTGACGCAGTAAGCGCGATAAATACGGCTGTTATTCTCAGCTGAAATTTGGTGTCAAATTCCATCCCACGGAAAGAGATCAAATACCAGATTATCAAAGATAGGAAAATAAATATTTGAGCAACTGAAACCCAAAAATTCTTTCTCAGAATATCAACTCTATCCTCGAAGCTACTTCTATCTTGTAGTTCTTCAAACCATCTTGAACCGAGAGCAAAGAACATTGGCTTTGAAAGGTAAACAACTATCCCAAGTATAAAAACCTTAATTCTTTCCATGCAATTCTCGATTAACCGCTAACGCCGCCAGCAGGGGCAGCTTACCTTGTGCGCTTTTTGCGCGAAAATGGGAGCACAGCGACCTGCGCAAAATGTGCACAAGGTAAGCTGTCCCGCGGAGGGCCGAAGGCCCGTAGCATACTGCCTGGCTTTGTTATGCGTGCCTAAGCTGCCGGAGATCACGGAAGCCGACAAAGACAAAAAATAGACTTAGTAGACCACCCACTCCAGGGTACACAACACTACCAGATAAAGTTTGAAACTTACTCAATACGTTAACGTTACCGATATTCAGGGAAACCAATTGGTTGGTACCGTCGAATGCTTGATAGTAGCTAAATACTACCTCAGAGCCCTTAACTAGTGATCTAGAAACATCTTCACTCCAGAAGCCCGAATACCGGAATTGCTCACCACCAACAGATACCAACAAAGTGTCGCTACCTTTACCACCGGACCTCAGCAACACTCTCTGAACTACTCCATGGGCTGATTCTATTTCTTTAGATGAAGGAAGGTCTGCTAACACATAAATACTCAATGATAGAAACAATGCGCCAACGAGAATTGCAGCCCACCCAAAGAAACTTGAAGGATTATCTAGTCGTTCCATTATTCTTACGCATAACGCCGCCAGCAGGGGCAGCTTACCTTGTACGCATATTGCGCGAAAATGGGAGCGCAGCGAACCGCGCAAAATGTGCACAAGGTAAGCTGTCCCGCGGAGGGCCGAAGGCCCGGAGCTTTACTGCCTGGCCTTGTTAAAAGTTGTGGGCTAGATGCGAAACTGCTTGGTGCCAACACGCTTAAACCTTGAAAAATATATGGCGGATCCAACAAAGAACCAACCCAACAAAAGCACTGAAAGTGCCGGCAGCCATGAACTTACTGCTAATGAATAGAAAGCCACATATAAAAATACGCTGCCTACGGCTGCTCCGATTAGCGCAGAAACAAGCCTACCACCGGGCTTTAGCTGAGCACCACATGACTCGCACACTAGCGAGCCACCTAGAAATGCAATTCGAGCCTTTACAGTTTTAGTTGCAACTCTAGTATTACAATCGGGGCAATTCAGATGCTTCATAGACTTTTAACGCCGCCATCACAGGCCGGAGGTGTTTGGCGACTTTTGTGCGAACAGCACAAAAGGTGACAAATGCCGGAGGTCATGTGCATGGCCTTGTTAAGCGAGCACAAAAAATGCCGAAACTTCCTGTAATGCCAAAACCTGCTAGTGCGATGACTAAATGTTTTTGATGAAAAACAGTATATTTGTTAGGCGATGTGATGAAAAGGCTGAAATAGCCCGATTGATGCCCGATGTAGATTCTTACGGAATTTGAACGAGAAAATCCACGCGTCGTGCGCGCGCCGATGTATTGGCCTTGAAAGGTAAGGGAGCTTTTATCAGCGCTTAACGCCGCCATCACAGGCCGGAGGTTTTTGGCGCGCCTTTGTGCGAATGCACAAAGCGTGACAAATGCCGGAGGTCATGTGCATGGCCTTGTTAAGCGAGCGCACAAAATGCCGGAACTTCCTGCAATGCCAAAACCTGCTAGTGCGATGACTAAATTTTTTTGATGAAAAACAGTATATTTGTTAGCCGATGTGATGAAAAGGCTGAAATAGCAGGATCGACGCGCGATATAGATTTGTCCGGAATATGAACGAGAAAATCCACGCGTCGTGCGCGCGCCGATGCATTGGCTTTGAAAGGTAAGGGAGCTTTTATCAGCGCTTAACGCTGCTAGCAGGGGCGGCCGACGCGTAGCGTTGGACGTCCAGCCCAACCCCGAAGGGGATGGGCGAGCCTGCCTAGCCTGGTTATGGCTGACGCGCTCCGGACCAACTACTAGCACTTTGCCAGCCACGGCTTGGCTGGCCACTGCCCGAAAATTACAAGGAAAGAATATCGCACTTTCCCCAACCTATTTTTATCTTACCGGCACGCCACAACTCTGCAGCGGACTGCCCTCTTCTATCGAACCCGAGCGAACACTCTAGGAACGAAGCTGCTTGAATGTGCCATGGCACGAAGCCAAATACTGGACACAAAAACTGTGCGTAAAAGCTTGAGACGCACAGATACTAATTTTTACCGACCGGCACCATAACGCCGCAATCAGACGCGGCTTACTTTGTGTGCTTTTTGCACGAAAATGGGAGCGCAGCGACCGTGCAAAAAGTGCACAAAGTAAGACGTCGGCTGCATTGCTTTGTTAAGCGGGGTCTGGCTCCTCACCCTTTTTTAGGAAGTGGTTTACTATTGAAGGACCATATTGATGGTAAAGATCCATAGCCTTACGAGTTACATACCGGACTAGAAAATAGGAAATAATAATCCCTGGAATAATTACCCACCAATTGAAGTTGTATTGGTCCGGGTTTCTGAAAATATGCACTACTGAACCAAGCCCTAATCCGCCTAGCGCGCCTCCCACCATGAGCGAAAATAGGCCAAGCGCTCCATAGATTGCTCCTGATACCCACCCTATAGCTCCAAACACCACGAAAAAGGCTAAACCAGCGAGAGCACCAACGGTTCCGCCACCCAAGATATCGGCGAACATTTGGAAAAATGATTTTTTCTCTACACCAAACGTAAGAATTATCTGAAGGCAGACCCACGTCGATGCACCAAGCACCGAGTACCTTACGATTTTTTCTGCGATTTTCTTTTGGTTCATTCTTATACTCGCTTAACGCCGCGCTCAGGGGCGGCTTAATTTGTGTGGTTTATGTGCAAATATGGAGCGAAGCGACTGCACATAAAATGCACAAAGTAAGCCGTCCCTTTGCAGCGCCTTGTTAAGCATTGAATCTTGCTACGATAGATTTACATTCGGACAACGAGATTTCCTTTGCCCACGCTATGGTTTTTTGTATTTCAGGCTCATGCCGCACCAGAGCTTCTTGAGACCAATACTTTCTAGATGGGCCAATTGGCAAATGATCAGTTTCCGAAGAAATTACAGTGAATGCCAAAAAGTCCTGGTCATTTTCAGGTATACCGACCTCAAACCTTAGGGACGCCAACTCAATAGCCCCCTCTAAGTAATGAATAGTGCCATCAAGCATTCCGCTTGCCACTTCCGCAGAGCGCTTACGCTTTTTCTCGATATACTCTTCGTGGCTCATTTTCATGGATGCTTAACGCCGCGAGCAGCGGCAGCTTGCTTTGGGCGCTTTATGCGCGAAAATGGGAGCGAAGCGACCTGCGCATAAAGTGCACAAAGTAAGCTGTCCGGTGGAGGCCCGCAGGGCCGGAACGAACTGCCTCGCATTGTTATAAACCGAATTATGCGTGAGATTCGCCAGCTTTAACCAGATCCCGCTTAAATAGCAAAAATACGACGTAAATAAGGCCAAAAACTGGAACGATAGAAAAGACTCCGCCAAGCACGGCAGCTAGCACCGGGGTTTCTGTTTTTCTTCTGCCAAGGTAATAACTAATTACAGCTATTACTACCGCAAAGATGGCGATGAACTGCCCGATAACTGTCAAATTTATATTCATAGGAGTACTCCCTCCCTCTCGTTACTTGGGTTTATAACAGTTAATTAGTAGGCGAGGTGCGCGGTTCCCCTCTGCCTCATATCTTTTTGATTCTTTGACGCAAGAATGCCCCGCAGCCCTTGAAGCGTCAAGATTTCCGACGATTCCTCCAAATCACACCCCAGGAGTAATCGATCGGCCTGCCCACTATCCCAACATTTCGGACGCCACCTAGCCTTTTGAAAAATAAGAATAAATTTAAAATTTACAATCAAGCCACTAGTTATGGGGCAGTGTAATCACTTGTAATTGGCAAAACCCGAGAACTGTGCAAAATACTGTATAGATAACCAGCCAAGGAAGTGCTGATGGAAGACTTGCCTCGCCCTATTCCAAACCCGCCTGTGCGCTTTATGGATCGCTTGCGTGCATTTATGCGCACCAAACGACTGGCTTATCGGACGGAAGATAGCTATTGCCGATGGATTCGGGACTTTATTCGGTATCACGGTATGCAAAGGCCCGAAGGCCTGACGACAAGGCACATCGACCAATGGCTATCGCATCTGGTCTGCGATCGTTCGGTGTCGGTGAGTACTCAGAAAGTGGCGTTGAACGCTGTGGTATTCCTCTACCGGCAGTTTTTGCAGCTGGATATGGATACACTTCAGTTTCAGCGTGCCTTAAAAGGGCGGAGGTTACCTGAGGTATTCAGCCATGAGGAGGCGACAAAGGTCTTGTCATTGATGACCGGCCCGGCGTTGCTCGCGGCATCCTTGATGTATGGCTCCGGGTTACGTGTCATGGAGGCGGCCCGACTTCGGGTGCGCGATCTGGACTTCGAGCGGCGATCGTTGATTGTCCGTGAATCCAAAGGGGATAAGTGGCGTAATACCCTGTTGCCTGAGTCATTAATTGGTTCGTTAAAGTCTCAAGTGGATCTGGCCATCGCGCTACACCGCCGTGACTGTGAGGAGGGTTTCGGGGCTATCTATGTCCCGGGAAGACAATCAGTCACGAACCGGGAGCCCGGTACTGAATGGCTATTTTTATTTCCGGCACCAGATCGCGCTTTGTGCCCGATTACCCGGGTGGTACGCCGGCACCATATGCGGGAACAACAGATACGTCGCGCGGTGCGCAGAGCGATTAGGCAGGCAGGTATTCCCAAACGGGCCAGCTGTCATACGTTCCGCCATTCTTTTGCAACCAATCTACTTATGGCGGGAACCAGTATTCGGAATATTCAGGAGCTGTTAGGCCACAGTGATGTGAATACCACCATGATTTATACCCACGTGGTGGGCAAGCACAAAGATAATGTGATCAGTCCTCTCGACCGCTCCAATAAGTAGTGAACAGTTCTTCGTGGGCGGGTAATTATATAGAGGAGAAAAAAGGCCCGCGATCGCGGGCCTTTTTTGCGGGTTACTTGATTCCCAGTACTTCCTTGCCCTGAATGAAGGTCACATCCACAGGGATGTTCGCCTCCGCCAGGCGATCCAGGTCGGCCTGCAGCTCAGAGCTGATTACGCCCATACCGTCCAGCAACTCCTTGGCTTTGGCATAGTTGCCATCGCCCTGCACGGTCAGGATCAGATTGGACAGCTTGGTCATGGCCGCCTGCATTTTCTCGAAGTCGACGCTGTACTGACCGGCCGCCTCATCACGGGTGAAGGCGCCTTCATTTTTAAAGAAGTTGAAACGCATCATGTTGGCCTTGCCGTGGGCGCTGGCGGCACCAAAGCGTACGCTGCGGAAGATACCGGCGAGGAAGGTGACGTAGTTGTCCATCAGCTCCCCCTCTTCCAGCTCACCTTTCTCATGCAGTTTGGTGATCATGTAGAGGCCAAGAATATCTGCCTTGCCTTCTTCCAGCGCGGAAGAGGTTTCTTTCAGTGCCTGGCGCACATTGCTGCCGTCGGTGACGGTTTTCTTGATGCCGAGGCCGTGGGCCACTTCGTGGAACATGGTATTGGCGAAGAAAGCGTCGAAGGTAATGTGCTTGCGCTGGTCTTCCGCGATCAACACACCGCTAATAGGCAGCATGATCTGGTCAAACTTGGCGCGCATGGCATTTTTCAGCTGTAGGCGACGGGTGCCTTTTTTCAGCTGAACTTCTTCGTCGTTTGGCAGGTTGATGGCGATGGTCTTGGAACCCGCGTTGCTATGCCCCGCGTAGTAGAGCACGTCGTAGGCATTCAGGTCGGAATCGGTTCCGGGAGTCTCCGCTTTGTACTTGTCATCTACCGGTAGGCCGCGCTGCAGTTCCGGCAAGAAGGCGGCGAACTTGGCCAATTTTTCACTCCAGGCCATATCTTTCAGCAGTACATAGGACTCGTAGGCGGTACGGTAGGCGAAGAGCTGGTCTTCATAGTTTTCGATGGGGCCAATCACCACGTCGATGCGATTGTTCTTCATGTCCATCCAGGCCATGTCACTGTCGCGGAACTGGTCGCTGACCAGCGCATCGGCGCGCAACTTCAGGTAGTTGGCGAACTCGGCATCCTCGGCCAGCTCGGATGCCTGGCGCAGCAGCGCGGCGGCCTTTTCCAGCTCGGTTTTGTAGGCTTCGGAATAAGACACCAGCTTCAGCTTGCCATCGTTATCGCGGCGAACCAGAGAGTACTGACCTTCCTTGCCCGGTTGCTGCCAGGCCTCAAATTCTTTCTTGGTCATATCTTCCGGGTAGAACTCTGCCCCCAGGGGCTTGTCGCTGTAGCCCTCGATAAACGGTTTGTTGTCGTTCAGGCGGTCCCAGGGACCGTAATTGATATCGGCGAATTTACGCGCAGCACTGTCGTCGATGCCGCTCAGCAATTCCTGCGCCGGGCCGTAAGATTGCTGCCAGAACAGTTGATCCATGATTTTGCTGGCGTCGATCAGCAGGCCAATCATCTGGCGTTGCTTGTCAGACAGGGAAGAGAGATCCGCATTAAGCTCCACCGGTGCATAAATATTGAACCGGGACGGATCCACCCCTTCAGCAATACCACCCGCCTGAGGTCCAGTCGCCGGCTGCGCAGCTTCTGGTTTTACGGCTTGGGTGGAGGATTCCGCGGATGCCGCGGACTCGGTTTGGGTGGCGGTATTGGAGGTGTTACTGGTGGCGGTTTTATCGTCACTGGAGCAGCCAGCCATAACCGCGAGTGCCAGTGCGGAGGCGGCAAAGATTGCAGCTTTCATTCAGGTTCCTGCCTGTTGTTTTATTGGATTAGCGCCCGGGGGCTTGGGAGCCACATTAAATGTGGTCCCAAAAGATGTCCAGCTGTCCCCGGCGCAGAGCCCGGTGGGCCGCATATTCGACTGCAATTATGGGCAAGGAAAGGAAATTACGTGGCGCCAACTGCGCAGGAAAAAACAATTCACGCCACGCGTGTGGAAAAGACGGCAATAGCACACATGGCTAGCGGGATGAATGCCTACTTGCCGAAATCTCTTATCGAGAAGCCCTAGGGCGCAGCGGTTTCGGAATCCAGGGACCGCTCCCGCTGCTGCATACGCCACAGTGCCGCATAGTGACCATCGGCTGAAACCAGCGCACGGTGGTCCCCCTGCTCCACAATTCGCCCCTGATCCATTACCAGGATCAGATCTGCATCCACCACGGTGGATAATCGGTGAGCAATCACCAGGGTGGTCTGCTCCCGGGAAATTTCCTGCAATGCCCGCAGTATCCCCTGCTCCGAGTGGCTATCCAGGCTGGACGTGGCCTCGTCAAACACCATGATCGGCGGGTGCTTTAGCAGGGCCCGGGCAATGGCTACCCGCTGCTTTTCGCCGCCAGAAAGTTTCAGGCCACGCTCACCAACCATGGTATCCGCGCCTTCCGGCAACTGGGCAATAAAGTCATCCAGCTGGGCGTGACGGATGGCTTCCATAACCTCGTCATCACTTGCGCCAACACGGCCGTATCGTACATTCTCCAGGATCGATTGATTGAACAGCACCGTATCCTGCGGCACTACCCCGATGGTGCTGCGCAGGGAGTCCTGGCTGACTTCACGGATATCCTGACCATCCACCACGATGCTGCCAGTGTCGACGTCGTAAAAGCGAAACAGCAGCTTGAACAAGGTGGACTTGCCTGCACCGCTGGCACCCACGATGGCCACCTTCTGCCGGGGCGCTACGGTAAAGCTGACGCCTTTCAGGATTTCCCGATCCGGGCCATAGCCGAAATACACGTCGCGAAACTCGATGGCACCGCGCTCGACCTCAAGCTCGGTTGCATTTTCACGGTCCTCGATCTTCGGTTTGACGTCGAGAATCGAAAACATTTTTTCAATATTGGCCAGTGCGCCCTTCATTTCCCGATAAACAAAACCCAGGAAATTCAGCGGAATGAAGATCTGCATCATGATGGCGTTTATCAGCACAAAGTCACCAATGGTCATGGTGCCCCTGGTGACATTGACTGCCGCCATCACCATGGCACCGCACATGGCGGCCGCGATGATCAGGGCCTGGCCCGCGTTCAGCCCGAACAGCGACAGGCGACTCTTGCGCCGGGCCTGCTCCCATACCGCCAGCTCCCTGTCGTAGTGACTGGCTTCATGCCGCTCGTTGCCGAAGTATTTGACGGTTTCGTAATTCAGCAGGCTATCGACCGCGCGACTGCTGCTCTGGGATTCCGCCTGGTTCAGCTCCCGCACAAAGCGGGTGCGCCACTCGGTGGCAACCACGGAAAAACCGATATAGGCTGCCACCGCCCCCAGTACTAGCAGGGCAAAACTGGCGCTGTAGTTCCACCACAACAAGCCCACCACCATCAGGATTTCCACCAGGGTGGGTACTATGTTGAACACCATAAAGCGCATCAGAAACCCGATGCCGGAATTACCCCGTTCAATATCCCGCGACAGGCCGCCGGTGCGGCGGTTGAGGTGATAGTCCAGGTCCAGGCGGTGCAGGTGCTGGAAGACTTCCAACCCTACCCGGCGCTGGGCGCGCTCGGTCACGCGGCCGAAAATAGTGTCTCGCAGTTCGCCAAACAGCACCGAGGAAAAGCGCACAAAGCCGTAGGCCAGCAGTAGACCGAGCGGCAGCGCAATGGCCGCAGCCGCACCGCCGGCCCGATCCAGGTCATCGACAATATGTTTCAGCAGGAACGGCAGCCCCACACTGGCCGCCTTGGCGCCAATGAGGCACAGCAATGCCAGCAGCACCGGGCGCTTGAATTCCAGCAGATAGGGAAACAGGGTTTTGAGGGCGCTCCAGTGGACATCTTCCAGAGCGACGGCGGACTTGGGTCTGGGCATGGTCAATCTCGGCAAAACAGGCGCGCAGTATAACCGACCATCGACTCCTGATTGGGCGGGAACCTAGCTCAGCGCCCTGACCGGAACGTCATCCCGGCGCCCGATGGGAACGTCCAGCACCCGCACCAGGAATTCCGTCAACACACCGGCCGTAAAGCCCCAGATTTCGTAGCCCTGGTACTCGTAGGCCGGCAGGTAGATACGCCGCTGGTCGATGGTGATACGGTCAGTGCGAATCCGTGGATCATCAAAGAACCATGAAAGGGGTACACGAAAGATGGCGTCCAGCTCCCCGGGATTTGGGGTAAGTGTCGCATCGGCAGGCACTATGCCAAGCCAGGGGGTTACTTCCACCTGCCAGCGGGTACTGCGCGTCCACAAGGGGCCAAGAACCCTTACCTGATCCGCAGGCAGGCCTATTTCCTCGTGAGTCTCCCGTAGTGCGGTGTATTCGAGGGAAGGATCAGTATCGTCCCAGCGACCACCGGGCAGGGATACTTCGCCGGAGTGGCTGGACAACTGTTGGGAGCGCAAGGTCAGGATGACCTGTGGGTCGGGCTCATCGGTCAGTGCCAGCAATACGGCAGCGTGGCCGTGCAGGTTCGGGCCTTTTGGCACCCGCACCCGCAGCTCGTCGTTCACTGCAGAAAACTTGCGTTCAATAATATCCAGCATTGTGTGCTTCTAATACCGCTGCCACTCTTTCTAACACTATACCGCTGCGGAATGAATTGACCAGTACAGTGATTAACCGGACCAAGCGCATTGAAAGTCATGGCGTAAGCCTCTGACCGAGTCGCTGCTTAAGTCATTACGTCGTCCGCACCGACATCCTTGGGCTGGTGCCCGCCTTTCAGCTTCTCCCGCACGCCTTGCACCAGGCCGTAGTAAATGGGGACAAGGAAGGTTGAAAAGATACTTGCAGCAACCATGCCACCAAACACTGCCAGCCCAAGAGATACGCGGCTGGCTGCGCCAGCGCCTGAAGCGATGACCAGTGGAAAGATCCCCAGGATGAATGACATCGCCGTCATCAGCACAGCGCGAAACCGCAGGCGTGTGGCCTCCAGCGCAGCCTCTTCTACTGATTTCCCCTGATCCCGCTGCAACATGGCAAATTCCACCATAAGAATCGCCGTCTTCGCAGACATGGCGATTAGTAGCACCAGGCCAATCTGGGTATAGAGGTTGCTGTCGTGCCCCACCAGCCAGCACGCCAGTAAACCGCCGGCAATGGCAATGGGGATCGCGAGCAGTACCGCGATGGGAATGGACCAGCTCTCGTACTGGGCCACGAGAAACAGGTAGGCGAACAGCACGGCGAGGGAGAACAGTATCGGCGCCAGGTTGCCCGCGCTGATTTCCTCCAGGCTGGAACCGGTCCACTCATAGCTATAGCCCTGGGGTAGCTGCGCCCCCAGAGCCTCCATCGCCCCCATGGCCTCACCGCTGGAGTGGCCAGGCGCTGGTACACCGTTGACGCTGATACTGTTGTACATGTTGTAGCGATTCACCGTCTGCGGCCCGACGATCGGCAACACCTCGGTAACCGAGCTGACCGGCACCAGTCCACCGCTGTTGGCGCGTACGAAGAAGCCGTTTAGGTCCTGCTCATCATCGCGAAATGGCGCATCCGCCTGCGCCATCACCCGAAACATTTTGCCGAAACGGTTAAAGTCGTTGACGTAGAAACCGCCGAGGTAGGTCTGCAGTGTCAGGTACACATCGGATAGCTGCAGCCCAAGTATGTGTGCCTTGTCTTTGTCTACCTCTAATTGCAACTGGGGCGTGGCCGCCTGATAGGTAGTGAAAGCGCGGCCAATTTCCGGGCGCTGGTTCGCCTCACCGAGAAGCGCATAGAGCACCGCTGCAAGCTCCTGCACATCCCGTCCCTGCAGGTCCTGCAGCACAAACTCAAAACCACCGATAGTGCCAAGACCCGGTAGCGCCGGCACCGGAAACGCCTGAATCTGGGCCTCGGGAACCCCGGCACCCATCTGCTGCACTTTGCCGAGAATCGCAAATTGGTTCAATTCCGGCGACGTGCGCTCATCCCACGACTTCAGGATCACGATCATAAATGCGGTATTGGAAGTCACACTGTTGGACAACAGGCTGAAACCCGGTACCGCCATCACGTGTGCCACACCATCCAGTTTACCGATGTTGTCACTCAACCCCTGCACGACATTGACCGTTCGCTGCAGCGACGCCCCGTCAGGCAGCTGCACGTTCATCATGAAAAAGCCCTGGTCCTCATCCGGGATAAATCCTGTCGGCACCGCGCTAAACAGCCAGGCACACAGCACACCCACACCCACGATCGTCGCCAGCCCGATGACCGGTCGCAGAACACAGAAACGCACGATGCCCACATACATTTTTGTCGCACTGCGCAGGAAACGGTTAAAGAACCCGAACACTCCCGTCAATTTCTCCCCGTGCTCCCCCTCGCCTTCGGTGGGGCGCAACAGCAATGCGCTGAGTGCCGGACTCAGCGTCAGGGCGTTGACACTCGAAATAAATACAGAAATGGAAATGGTAAGGGCAAATTGCTGATACATTTTTCCGGTCAGGCCAGGCATTAGCATGACCGGCACAAAAACCGCAAACAATACCGCGGTGGTGGCAACTACCGGGCCCGTCACCTCGCGCATGGACTGCATTGCCGCCTCTTTCGGCGTCAGCCCTTCGCCCAGTAATCGCTGGGTGTTCTCCACCACGATAATGGCATCATCCACCACAACACCAATGGCAAGAATCAATGCGAATAGGGTAACGGTATTGATCGTCATACCCGCCGCATACATCACCGCAAAGGTGCCGATCAGCGACACCGGTATCGCCACCGCGGGAATCAGCGTTGCACGCCAATCTTGTAGAAACACAAACACCACGACGATCACCAGCAACAGGGCGATCACCAGCGTCTCCACCACCTCCTTGATCGAGGCAATCACGAAATCGGTGGTGTCGTAAAGAATTTCCGATTTCAGCCCCTCAGGGAAACGCTGGGAGAGAATATCCATCTTTGCCTCGATGGCCTGCGCAACGCTCAGCGCATTGGCATCCGGCAGCTGGTACACCGCGATTACAGCCGAGGGCTTGTTGTCCAGCTCACCGAACGCGCTGTAGCTCAGGCTACCGAGTTCGATTCGAGCGATATCACTCAAGCGCACAATGGCGCCATCGGCATTCGAACGAATGCTGATCTTGGAAAATTCTTCCGCGCTTTCCAAACGCCCGCGCGCAATGATGGTGTACTGGAACTGCTGTTCTTTCTGGATTGGCGGCGCACCAATACTGCCCGCAGCCACCTGCAGGTTTTGCGCACGCACCGCAGCAATCACATCGCTCGCCGTCACATCCAGCGCTGCCATCTTGTCCGGATTCAGCCACAGCCGCATGGAGTAATCCTGGGCACCCAGGATCTGCACGTCGCTGACACCGTCCACTCGCGCCAGCTCATCGCGAATAAAGATTTCGCCATAGTTGGCCAAGAACAGGTTATCGAACTTGCCCTCTGGCGATAGCAGGTTCACCACCAGAAGAATGGTATTGGATCTTTTTTCTACGGTTACACCGCTGCGAGTCACCTCTTCCGGTAGGCTCGGCGTCGCCTGCTGCACGCGATTTTGCACATTTACCTGGGCGACATCTCCGTCATAGCCGCTCTCGAAGGTCACTGTCAGGCTGTAAGTGCCATCGCTGCTACTGGTAGAGGACATATACTGCATCCCCTCCACACCATTGATCTGCGATTCAATGGGGATGGCCACACTGTCCCGCATTACTTCGGCACTGGCCCCCGGAAAGGAGGCACTTACTTGCACCGTGGGCGGACTGATATCCGGAAACTGCGCGATAGGCAAAAGTGGCAGGCATAAAATCCCGGCGAGACTGATCAGGATCGAGATGACCAGCGCGAAACGCGGGCGACGGATAAACGTGGCACTGATCATTATCAGACCATCCGAAACAACGGTGCGATATGCCGAGAACTACTTGCCGTCAAAATACGCATCCGGCTCCCTTTCCCGTGTCGGATCTTCCCGATCCCGCTGCACATCCGTGTCAGAAGCGCCGGATTTTCTGCGCTCCTGTTCCGTTACTTCGCCTTCGCGTAATGGCATTACCGGGCTTGCGGTACTGGGCGGCTCTACCGTTTTTAATCCCTTGTACGGATTTAATTGGGTATTTTGCGGGGTAACCGGCTTTCCAGCATTCACCCGTTGCAGGCCGTTTACGATGAGCCGTTCACCGGCCTTGAGCCCCTCGGTTACTGCCCACAACTCCCCTTCCCGCTGGCCCAACTCCAGATAGCGCTTGTGCGCGATGTCCTTGTCATCGACCACGTAAACAAAGCGCCCCTGCATATCCTCCTGTACCGCTGCCTGGGGAATCAAAGGCTTGATCCCTTCCTTGCCAGAAAACACACTGATTTCCACCCGCACGAATTGCCCCTGAATCAACAGTTGCTCGGGGTTGGGGAAGCGCGCACGCACCAGCGCAGAGCCGGTGTTGGGATCGATCTGGTTATCCACAAATATCAGCAATCCCGGATACGGGTACATCTCACCATTGGGCTGTTTAATCCGCACATCCCGACGTTCTTGAGCAATCCCCTGCTGACGGCGCCGCTCCGCCTCTTCCTGCACTACAAATAGCCGGTGTTCAGGCACCTCGAAATTGACCAGGATCGGATCCATGCGCACGATGGTCGTCAGCGGCTCCGAATTGGGACCTACCAATGAGCCGTCGGTAAACTGGCTGCGGCCAATGATGCCCATCAAGGGCGCGCGGATTTCGGTGAATCCCAGATTGAGTTCGGCCGTTTCCACATTCGCCTGCATCGCCTCCATCTGAGATTGCGCAGACTCGTAGTTGCCGGTGAGTTCATCCATCTGCACCTTGCTGATGGCGCCGGTGCGCACCAGCTCTTGACCCCGGTGGAAATTGCGTTCCGCGATAGCGAGTGCTGAACGCGCTTGGGACAGGTTCGCGCGCTGATTTTCCAGCGCGGCCACGAACGGCCTGGGGTCGATGACATAGAGCAATTCACCCTGCTGCACCATCTGCCCCTCGACAAAATTTCGGCTCTCTATGTAACCCTCTACCCGCGGGCGTACTCGGTATTCGTCGGTTGCTTCCACCCGACCTACATATTCGTAGCGTGGCACCACTTGATGGGCCCGCACCGCGAGGACTTCAACTGGCGGAGCCTCGGGAGGTGGCGCTTCATTGCTCTTGTCCGAGCAGGCGACGCTCAACAAAGCGAGAACACCGATCACCAGTGGCAAACGAAAAACTTTGGACATCTACAATACACACTGCGAATTGCGCTGAAACTCATTTTTCAACTATAGATGGTGCTGAAAATTGAATTGGGTGTCAGGAAAAATCGGGTGTCAAAAAGCCCTACAAAAGTGTGATCCACCCGCCGCCCCATCAGGGAACCTTCATAAAGTAGAAGCGCAATACTTGGATCTCGCTTTTATTGCATGCCTACTTCTGGCACTTAAATGTTGATCACATCCAGGCAAGAACACTTCAGCGAGATAGGGAAACTTGCGCTAATCGCGTTCCCCGGCCATGCCATCGTTTTTCTCCTCAACCTGATTCTGGCACGCAATCTTTCTGTCAGTGAATACGAAAACTACGTTGTTGCAGCTTCTATCTACCTGTTGACTCTCACAGTCACTTCCCAAGGTCTAGACAAATACGCACTTCGTATAATGCCCGGAAAATTTGCCAAAAAGCAGAATGGACTCGCTGCTCACTACTTTCGGTTTGCGATCTCGCGCATTTTAATTGGTGCCGCCATCGTTTCCGCACTAACGCTATTCTGGGCTCAAGAGCTACGCGATTTTCCTCCCCAAGCCCTGAAGGCAATTTACTGGAGTCTGTTCGCCCTGCCGCTTGGCGCACTGACTTACTTCCTGTGCGCAGCGATCAGTGCGGCGGGTAATTGTGTGCGCGCCGCGGCAATAACCCAACTCATAGTACCCACACTGTCATTACTGCTGATTGGTATTGCCCTACTCTCACCCATCAGCAAATCCGGTGCGACTGGGATAATCTGTTGGCTGATTTCTTGGTGCCTTGGGCTTGCGCTCGCAGCCATTTGGCTCAAGCGAGCGTGGCCTGCAGATGCAGACAATTATGGCGGAAAAAAGATCAGTATTTCATAGCGGCAAGAAGCCCTGCCCTTCTGGTTTTATCGCCTGGCACTGAGCGGCGTAATCGCGCAAATCGCAATCATCCTGCTGGATTGGCTACAACCTTCGCCGGTAGCCACGGGGGCGTATGCGGCGGCGATCTCGACCGCCGCATTCGCCACAGTACTCGCAGCCGCCACCAATCGTATTTATGCGCGAGAGTTATCGATCATTTTGGAAACTGGTGAATACTCGGCCATCCGGCGCCTGCGAATTCAGCGCCTGCAGTGGCTGCTTCCCGCCCTGGGACTATTTCTATTCGTATCACTGACATTTGCAGAAGAAATACTCGGGCTTTTCCATCCCGATTTCGTCGCCGAGGGCGCCACCGCGTTCCGTATTCTGGCGGTTACCACCTCCGCTACCGTGGCCATGGGCGTGGCACCAATTTATCTCAAGCACCGGAAACAGAGCCGTATTATTTTTCCGGCACTGGCCGTGGCAGCGGTGACACAGGTCGCTCTGTTACTGATGCTGGTCCCCAGACTGGAGGCCACGGGCGCGGCAATAGCCTACGCAATCTCCATGGTGGGGCTGTATGCCTACTTCACCCTGGTGAGTTATTCACAGATGCGCGCTCTACACTTCTCCGGCAATTAAATCGCTATATCCCACCGTCGCTTCATAGCAAATCGTATTGGAGGATACAAACGCCAGGTCCACTCGCCCATCTACACTGAAAACAGCGATTAATCGGCTGTAAACCAGTATGAGCACAGAGTCACAACAGAATTTGACGCGCACAACCATGATGGGCATGGTCGTTGGCTCCATGGTGGGTGCCGGTATCTTTTCCCTCCCCGCCACCTTTGCCAATGCCACTGGTCCATTTGGCGCTCTGATCGCCTGGTGTATTGCCGGCACCGGTATGTTGATGCTGGCATTCGTGTTCCAGACCCTGGCGGTGCGCAAGCCAGACCTCGATGCCGGTATCTTTACCTACGCGAAAGATGGTTTCGGAAATTACATCGGTTTTATGGCGGCTTTCGGTTTTTGGGCTGGCAGCTGCCTTGGCAACACTACCTATTTTGTACTGATCAAATCGACCCTGGGCGCGGCAATTCCAGCCTTTGGTGAGGGAAACACCATTCCCGCGGTTGCCATTTCGTCGGTCATACTGTGGTCCATTCACTTCATGATCTTACGCGGCGTTAAACAGGCTGCCGCCATCAATAAAATCGTCACTGTGGCTAAGATCATACCGATCATATTGTTCATCATTATTGTTGCAGTGGCCTTCAAGAAAGACCTATTTGTCGACAACTTCTGGGGTGGTGGCGACTACAACATGAGCGACGTCTTGTCGCAGGTTCGCCGCACCATGCTAGTTACTGTATTCGTATTTATCGGTGTCGAAGGTGCCAGTGTATTTTCACGCTATGCGAAAAATCGCGCTGACGTTGGCTGGGCAACGGTAATGGGTTTTCTCGGCGTCCTCTGTCTGATGATTCTGGTTACCCTGCTGCCCTACGGGGTAATGCTACGGCCGGAAATCGCAGATTTGCGTCAGCCTTCCATGGCGGGTGTTCTGCAGGCTGTGGTAGGCACTTGGGGCGCCGTATTTGTCAGTGCAGGACTGATCGTTTCAGTTCTTGGCGCCTATCTGGCGTGGACACTGCTGTGTGCGGAAGCACTGTTTACGGCATCAAAATACGACCTTGTTCCCAAAATCTTCGGACGCGAGAACAAGAACGGTGTGCCCGCCATCGCGCTTTGGTTAACCAATATCCTGGTACAGATTTTCCTGATTCTTACCATCTTCGCCCAGTATGCGTTTGACCTGACCCTGGAACTGACCAGCTCGATGACGTTGATTCCCTACCTGCTCGTAGCGGGCTACGGACTGAAACTGGCGTTTACCCGGGAGACATACGAGTCCGATCCTTCGGGATTGCGTACAAGAGAGCTGGTGATCGGCGCCATCGCGACGCTGTATACCTTTTTCATGATTCTCGCCGGTGGCCTCGAGTACGTATTGCTTTCCTGCATTCTTTTCGCACCCGGAACCTTGCTGTTCATCTTCGCGCGCCGGGAACTCAACCTGCGCACTTTTACCGCCAAAGAATTAATCCTTTTTTCGCTGATCGTTATCGGGGCCATCATCGGTATCTACTCCCTGATCACCGGCGCCATCGTTCTTTAAAAGAAGGTTCTTTAAAAAGAGGTTTTCATGGCCAAAGCCAAGTCAAAGTCTACTGCGACGCTGGGTGTTCATTCCGAGGTCGGTCAGCTGCGCAAAGTGATGGTCTGTGCGCCCAGCCTGGCGCACACCCGTTTAACGCCCACCAATTGCGACGATCTGCTGTTTGACGATGTGCTGTGGGTTCAGAATGCCAAGCGCGACCACTTCGATTTTATGACCAAAATGCGCGACTTCGGCGTCGATGTGGTGGAGATGCACAACCTGCTGGCGGAAACCGTCGCCATCCCGGAGGCCCGCAAGTGGCTGCTGGATCGCAAGGTCACGGTGAACAACGTTGGCATTGGCATGATGGAAGACACTCGCGGCTACCTCGAGAGTCTCGAGCCTCGGGAGCTGGCGGAATTCCTAATCGGAGGCTTATCGGTCATAGATCTGCCCGATGAATTCTCCAGATCCGACTTTATGGAGCTTGCCCGTGAGGCCCACGGTGCGACCGAGTACTTATTACCACCGCTGCCAAACACTCTGTATACCCGCGATACGACATGTTGGCTGTACGGCGGCGTTACCCTAAACCCCCTGTACTGGCCCGCGCGCAAAGAAGAAACCTTCCTCACCACTGCCATCTATAAATTTCACCCGATGTTTACCAAGGAGACCTTCGAGGTCTGGTGGGGAGACCCGGATACCAATTTCGGCCTCGCCACTGTGGAGGGTGGTGATGTAATGCCGATCGGTAACGGCATCGTACTTATCGGTATGAGCGAGCGTACATCGCGCCAGGGCATCTCGCAGCTGGCGGCGGCGCTGTTTGAAAAGGGCGCGGCGGAACAGGTGATCGTCGCCGCCATGCCCAAACTGCGCTCGGCGATGCACCTGGATACGGTGTTCACCTTTGCCGATCGCGATGTGGTCACGCTCTACCCCGAGATAATGAATCAGGTACACACACTGGTGGTACGCCCGAAAGACAATCCGCAAGACCTGTATATCACGCTGGAAAACAAGCCATTTGTGGATGTGGTCGCCAAAGCCCTGCACCTGAAAAAAATCCGTGTGGTGGAGACCGGTGGCGATCACTACGCGTCGGAGCGCCAGCAATGGGATAGCGGCAATAATCTGGTGGCAGCCAAGCCCGGTGTGGTGTTTGCCTATGATCGTAACACTTATACCAATACCCAATTGCGCAAGGAAGGTATTGAGGTGGTCACCATCGTCGGTGCAGAACTCGGCCGTGGCCGCGGCGGCGGTCACTGTATGACCTGCCCGATTGTTCGCGATCCCGTCGACTTCTGACGACTTCTGACGACTTATCACCCGGGCATCGGCACTGGCGCCACACCGAACTACAGCTCCTGCCGTATGAGACATCTTCACTATGGCTGACACTGGCGAACGTAAACCTATTCGCACTCCATCAGTCATCGATGCGCTGATCCCCCTGTTGACACTGGCACTGCTGATCGGCGGCTCCCTGGCACTGTTCGGCATGGCGGCGCTGGATGGTCCCATCCAGACCGCATTGATTGTTTGCTGCATGGTGGCCGCGTTGATCGCCCTGAAAAACGGGCACCCGTGGACCGCCGTACAGAAGGCCGGCCAGGGGGCACTGGCATCCATCACCAGTGCCATTTTCATCTTACTCGCGGTTGGTGCGCTGATCGGCAGCTGGAATCTCTCTGGCACCATTCCCACGCTGGTCTATTACGGTATTCAGGTTCTCTCGCCTACCTGGTATTACGTGGCGAGTGCGGTGATCTGTGGCGTGATCGCCATGGCCATCGGCAGTTCATGGACCACCGCTGGGACCATCGGCGTGGGATTGGTGGGTATCGCCACCATGCTGGAAGTATCCACCGCAATCACCGCGGGCGCTGTGATCTCCGGCGCTTACCTTGGCGACAAGCTGTCGCCGCTCTCGGAAACCACGATTCTTTCCTCGCAGATGGTCAAGGTGGATGTCTATACGCACATCCGCAATCAGGCATGGACTTCTGTACCCGCGTTTCTGTTTGCCGCCGTTATTTTTACCCTACTCGGCCTCGGACGGGTGGATGTCGAAGGACAGACCGAACTGCAAAAAGTGGTGGAGCTGGATTCGCTCAACGGTATCTACCGGATTACCGCCCTCAATCTATTACCGCTCCTGTTGCTGGTCATTATGTCGATCCGCAAGTTTCCGGCGTCGCTATCACTACTCATTTCTGCGATGTTTGCCGGTATCCTCGGCGCCTTTATACAACCAACGGTCTATAGCGAATTTGCCGGGGAGAATCAGCTCGGTATTGGCGGCGCGGTCAAAGCCATCTGGCTGGCAATGGCGAACGGTTTCTCCATGGAGTCCGGCGTTGCCGACGTCGACCGACTGCTGTCCCGCGGTGGCATGTCGAGTATGCTCAACACCCTCTGGCTGATTATGGGTGCCGTAACCTTCGGTGCGCTGCTCGATGAATTTGGCCTGATCAAGCGCTTGATCAACCCGCTGATCTACCGCGCAAAGACCGTTGGCGGCCTGTTCCTGACGGTATTTGCCAGTGCTTTCGGCCTCAACGTCGTCGCAGGAGATCAGTACATTGCACTGGTACTGCCTACCCGAATTTTTCGCGCGGAATTCGAAAAGCGCGGACTGGCACCGCAGAACCTGTCGCGACTAGCGGCAGACTGCGGCACCGTCACATCGCCATTGGTTCCCTGGAATTCGTGCGGTGCCTTTATGGCTGCGGTATTGGGTGTACCCACACTACTTTTCCTGCCGTTTTGCCTGTTCAATATCGCGAGTCCCGCGCTCAGCGTGCTGTATGGCTATACCGGGTTCAAGCTGGTGAAGCTGGATTCGGCATCGATCTCCGAGTCCGGCGGAAACAGCTGAGCCTGCTGACGCCATTCGGTACTGAGCGTATACTTGCGCCATGAAATTTTGCAGCCACTGTGGCCACTCCGTCGTATTCGAAATCCCCGCCGGGGATGACCGCCCCCGCCATCTGTGCCGGGATTGCGGCGCCATTCACTATGTCAATCCACGGGTAATCGTCGGTGTATTGCCCTACCTGGGCGATCAGGTATTGCTGTGCAAGCGTGCCATTGAGCCGCGCCACGGGCTCTGGACCCTGCCGGCGGGCTTTATGGAAAACGGGGAAAGCAGTGAACAGGGTGCCCTGCGGGAATCCTGGGAGGAGGCACGGGCCAATATCCGGGTCGACGAGCTGTTTTCGGTCTACGACATCCCGCATATCAATCAGATATACCTGATCTATCGCGGCGAACTCACCGATACCAATTTCGGCCCCGGCCCGGAGTCTCTGGAAGTGGAGCTATTTGATCAGAAAGACATCCCCTGGGAGGAGATGGCTTTTCCGGTGATGACCCAGACGCTGAAGCACTATTTCAGCGACCGGGAGAAAGGCGTTTATGGCCTGCACCGCGGAGTGATCGAACGGAAGCTCTGATCTGAATTACACGGGAAAGGCCCACTAAGCGCAGCGATCATCCAGCCGCCACAGATCGAAGGCGGGTTCTTCGTAGGGGTGGGCGCTGCGAATGGCGGCGAGGACCGCGTCCACCACCTCGTCGGCACACACGGTTTCTACTCGGTATTCCGCAACCTGCTCCACCTGCCCGGTCTGCCCGATAAACGGCTGACTGCCGTCCAGCGGGCGGAACTGACCCATCCCCAACACCTGCCAGCAGCAACTGTCGTAGTCGCCGATACGCCCAGCGCCGGCAGCAAACAATGCCTGCTTCACCGGCTCCAGGTGCGACTCGGGAATGTAGACGCAAAGTTTGTACATCGTCAGATCACGAACTTCAAAATAACAGGGTCATCAGCTTGCGCTGGTAGGTGGTGGCGACCGGGTCACCGGCGCCCAGTGCCTTGACGATATCGAGGTAGGCCTGCTTGGCAGCACCTTCGGCAAAACCCATATCTTTGCGCAGCAGTCCCAGCAAAATCTCCAGCGCCTCTTCGTGACGATCGGCCTGGCTCAGCTGTACCGCCAGTTTGTAGGCTGACTCCTGGTCGTCCGGGTTTTCCGCCAGCGCCTGTTGCAGCGCCTTGATTTCCGGGGAGTCTGCCGCCTGCAATTTCAGCTCCAGCTGCGCCATCAGCTGCTGGTAATCGGCATCCTGATCCGCCATCAGAATCTTGCCCAGCACCTCTTCGGCATCCTTTGCGCGATTCTTTTCCAGCAGCACCGCCGCATACTGCTTGGCGATATCCGCCCGCTCGCCGGAATCCCCGTAGGCCTGACGCAACAGCGGCAGCGCCTCGTCCAGCTGGTCTTCGCCAATCAGTTTCTGCGCCTGCTGCAGCTGCAGGTCCCAGGACTTGGGCAGGTACTTGTCCAGCATCTCGCGGATCTGCTTTTCCGGCTGGGCACCGGCAAAACCGTCTACCGGCTGGCCGTCTTTCAGCAACATCACCGTCGGCAGGCTGCGCACGCCCAGCTGGCCGGCGAGCGCCTGCTCGGTATCCGCATTCAGTTTTGCCAGCAGGAACTGGCCGGCGTATTCATTGGCGAGCTTTTCCAGAACCGGCATCAGCTGCTTGCAGGGCTCACACCATTCCGCCCACACATCCACCACCACCGGGCGCTTCATGGATTCCTCGATCAGCACCTGCTGAGCATTCTGGGCGGTTACGTCAACAATGAATTCTTCCACTTTAACTCCTGAATTGGGCAACTTTGCCTGCACCGCCACATTTGGCCAAGGCGGCCAGTGATCGGGCAAATTTAGCGCGCTATGATACCGGATTCAGCGCTGATCGCAGCCCGATGGCTCGAAAATCCCCGGGCGCCCAGGGTAACAGGTAAACTGCCGCCAGAACCCGCAACTCCATGCCCACAACCCTATGCCCACAGCCTCACGCCCGGAACTGACCATGTCCAATCCCATTCACAAAGTTTCCCTGCTGTTCGCCATGGAAGAAGAGGCCGCCCCTGTCATCGCCGCACTAGGCCTTGCCAGGGATTCGGCGCTGCATGATAGCGACCTGCCGTTTGTCACCTATTCTGGCTCGGTGGGAGATCTGCAATTGTCGCTTACTGTGAGTGGGCAGGATCCGCGCTTCCAGGTGGAGAACATCGGCCCGGTTGCGGCCACCTTGATGAGCTACACCACCATAGACTGTTTCTCGCCCGACCTGGTGATCAGCGCCGGCACTGCCGGCGGCTTTGCCGCAAGAGGGGCAGAAATCGGCACCGTGTACCTGAGCGATGATCGCTTTGTCTTCCATGATCGCGTGGTGCCCCTGCCCGGGTTTGATCAATCTTCTATCGGGCACTACCCCGCGTTGAATGTGCGGCGCATGGCAGCTGACTTGGGCCTGCCCACTGGGATTGTGTCTTCTGGCAGCTCGCTACAGAAGCATCCGCGGGATATTGACGTGATTGAGACGTTTGGCGCCGTCGCCAAGGAAATGGAAGCCGCGGCTGTAGCCTGGGTGTGCATGTTGAAAGGCACCCCATTTGTGGCGGTAAAGTCCATCACCAACCTGCTCGATCACCCGGGCGAATCCGAAGCACACTTTGTGGAAAACCTGGCCCGGGCTAGCCAGTGCCTGCAGCAGCAAGTCTTGCGGGTATTAACGTATCTTCACGGCAAGACCATTGAACAGCTCTCCGACTAGTTTGCGGCTCCACTTGCTGGCGCCGCGTGCACAGGCCATCCGTTCAATTTTCAGCCCGATCTCGCCGTTTACAAGCCATCTGGTCAAGGCGAGGAACCACTCACTCTAATTAGTCATGATTCCCAAACACCAATACGTAGTTTTAGAAAGCTAAATCAGGTGTGCTCCCACTGTCATATTCCGCTGGCGTAATGGCCATCCCGATAAGTACTTCTGACCAACCATTACACCTTCTATTGGGGGAACCATGACCAAGTTGAATCCACTGGCCGCCGCCATCGCGCTGCTGGCTGCGCCCTGTGCCCTGGCGCAGACCGCCAACGGTAATACATCTCCAGAAACGAGCTTGCAGGAAGAAGTGGTCGTTGTCGGCCATATCGTGCGTGGCGAAATGGCCGCGAGCGAAGCCCAGAGAAATTCCGACCGTATCATCAACGTGATCTCCGCCGACGGCATCGGCAAACTGCCAGACCGCAACGCCGCCGAAGCGGTACAGCGTATTCCCGGTGTATCCATCGAGCGCGACATGGGCGAAGGCCGCTTTGTCGCAGTACGCGGCCTGCCCTCCCAGTGGAGCAGTTCCACCGTCAATGGCAACCGCCTGCCTACCGCCGAACAGGAAACCAGCCACCGCGGTACTGCTTTCGACTTCCTGCCTTCCGAAATGATCGAGCGCGTGGAAGTGAGCAAGGCCATTACCCCGGATATGGATGGCGACGCCATCGGCGGTAACGTCAACTTCGTAACCCGTACTGCACCTGACGAGTTTACCCTGGCCTTCAACGTTGCAGGTGGCACCCACGAGCGTGCCGAGGGGTCCGACTACTCCACCAACCTGACCTACGGTGACCGCTCGGAAGATGGCCGCTTCGGTTACATCGTGAACGCCACTGCATGGAACCGCGAATGGGCCACCGACAACTACGAGCCTCGCCGCGGCAGCGACGGAATCGGTGTGCGCCGCCTGGAACTGCGCGATTACACCGGCACTCGCGACACCTACGGCTTGAACCTGGGCAGCGAGTACCTGCTGGAAGACGGCCGCGTTTATGCCACCGCGCTTTACGGCACCCTGCAGGACGACGAAACCCACTACAAACACCGTCTGCGTTTCGATAAGGACCGCATCGAAGTCCAGCACATCTATAACGAAATGATTACCGAGATGAAGGGGCTGGAATTCGGTGGTGAGCACGCCCTCAGCGACGTAACCAATCTGGAGTGGAAGGCCGCGCACTACGACAACGAATTCCGCTATGACAACCATCCCAACACCGAAGACAATGCCTACTTTGTTGCCCGCTTCGACCAGACCAATGTCGGCTTTGTCGGCCTCGAAGACCGTGGCGCCGGCAACCTGGCCTACAACATCGTCGACGGCGGCCGTGACCCCTGGGATGCCTTCAGCAACCATTTGCCGGAAGACTTTGAGATGGACCCGAGCCAGATGGCGCTCGCCGAAATCCAGCTCTACAAGGGTTACATCAATGAAAAGGACAACATCGTTCTCAGTGCTGACCTGACGCACGATATGAATGGCAGCCTGACGTTGAAGTTCGGTGGCAAGTACCGTGACAAGGAACGCATCTCCACCTATTCCGATGAATTCTACAAGTGGGACACCGCCAACGGCCCGGTGCCGGTACTCGGCGATTTCGCCCTGAGCGACCAGCCCGGACGTACTGATTACCTCGACCAGTTGAGTGTGGCCCTCGCTGACCAGTTCACCAAAGTTGCTTCCGTCGGCGCGATTAAGGATTTCTGGAACAACAACCGTGACAACTTTAATCTCGATACCAATGCCTCCGCGCTGATCGAAAACGGCGGTGCCGGTGGCCGTCACTTCAACGTGTTTGAGAAGCACACCTCCGCGTATGGAATGGCCACTTACACACCGGACGAGCAGTGGACCATCGTCGGCGGCCTGCGCCTGACCCGCACCGACACCGAAGTGGAAGGCTGGGCCTACGAGGTAGATGCCGAGGGCAATGGTTCCGCTGAATTGGTGACCCAGGACAAGAGCTATCTCTCGGTGCTGCCATCGGTACACCTGACCTACGCGGCCACCGACAACCTGAATTACCGCCTGGCAGTGAGCCGCACCTTCGCCCGCCCGGACTTCGGCTATCTGACACCGGGATCCCTGTACCGCGAGGCGGACTTCGAACTCACCTCCGGCAACCCGGAAGTGGATCCCACTTACTCAAACAACCTCGACCTGATGATGGAGTATTACTTCGAGCGTCTCGGTCTGGTTTCAGCTGGCTTCTTCTACAAGGATATCGTCGACCCGATTTTCCAGAGTGTCGAAATCGGTGATTACAAGGGCGTTGACGGGGTTACCAAGATCCGTCCGGACAACGGCGACAACGCATCCCTGATGGGCCTTGAGCTGGCCCTCAACCGTTCCCTCGATTTCATTAACCCGCAGTTGCAGAACTTCGGCATCCAGGCTAATGCCACGTTCATGGATTCCGAAATGAATATTCCGGGTCGTGAAGATTCCGTAAGCATCCCCCGTCAGGCAGATTCCCTGTACAACTTCGGGGTTTACTACGACGACTCGGTATTCGCCGCGCGCCTGGCCGTAAACCACAAAGGCGCCTACATCGAGGAGCACGGCGACTCCAAGGACTCCGATACTTACTACGGCGAGTACACCAGCCTGGATATGACGGCGTCCTATACCATTAATGACAGCGCCATGGTCTACCTGGAACTCAACAACCTGACCGATGAGCCGCTGTACTACTACCTGGGCAGTGACCAGCGCCCCTTGCAGTACGAATTCTACGGCGCTAAAGGCATGCTGGGATTCAACTACAATTTCTGATCGGATTGACGCTCAGAAACGAATAAGCGGGCCATTCGGCCCGCTTCTTTTTTCGCTGAAAAAAACCAAACGCGTTAGGCTACTTCGGCCGTAAGCTCCAGCGACGTCACCACATCAATCAGGGCCTTGGTCAGAGGTGTCGATACCCGCTCGTTCAGGACCACCAGGCTGCTGGAAGTTTTCAGTGCGTCGCACTCTATCCGGCGGGTGACAATATTGGGGTGATCCACATGTTCATCCTCGGCCACCACAGAAATACCCAACCCCTGCCCTACGGCCTCGCGAATCGCCTCGCGGCTTCCCAGCTCGTACAACACATTTACCGAGATTCCAGCTTGTTCCAATGCCGCCTCGAACATGGAACGCGTCAGGGAACCGTCTTCGCGGATGATGAAGTTCTGATGGAAAAAGTCGCGGATCGATAATACGGGCTTTGCAACCAGTGGGTGATCACCAGGTAGAATGGCGATCAGGCTATACTCGTAGCAGCGAAAGGACTGCTGGCCGGTTCTGCGCCCCTCGGGCACAAAAAAAGCCGCATCCACTTCCCCCAGCTCGAGTAACTGCTGAATCTTCTTCGACGATGCAAACGATACCTTGAGCTTGATATTCGGGTGACGATGATTGAATGCCTTGATAATACGCGAGACCTTGTAGGGACTCACCGCAGCGATATGGATTTCACCCGCCTGCATTTGCGAATGGCACATCATCAGGTATTCCGCTTCCCGCACGGAATTGAGTGCTGACTTGAACAGCGGTAGCAATGACAGACCCAGGTTCGTCAGGCGATTATTTTCCCGGCGACGTACAAATAGCTTTGCATTGTAGTACTCCTCCAACAGGGAAATCTTGTTCACCAGCGACGGCTGGGAGATATCCATCTTGTGGGCAGCCTCCTTGAAGCTGCGGTATTTCGCCAGGGCACAGAAGGCCTCCATCTGGGACAGGCTGATTTTACTTCCAGGCATAGGGTTTCACTGCATTTTGGCTATCGGTAATGGACTTGGCAGAGCGGGCACATAGCCCCAACATACCCAACAAAAATGTCACAAAAATGACATGGAACAATAAAAATACGGGGCTAACTCCAGCAGCAGCCCCGTCATTACGACTTACAAACTTCGAGTGACCCGGCGACTTTGTCAGGTCAATCTCAGCCGAACACAATCTGTTCAGGAGGGATCAGTTTCCACACGCGGGATGCTTGGTCCCCGCCGTGGTATTCGTCAAACCCAGGAAATCGAGAATATGCGGAGTAGTGCCATCGACCTGGGTCAGACTCAAACTATTCAGGTTGCCCGCACAGTAGCTCGCCTTGGAGGGATTCAGGTAGTTGTTATTCAGGATAACGAAGGTATTACGTTCAGAAGTACTCTGACCTCCGTGACCGGAATTGAGGCCGCCGTGGTCAGAGGTCACCACAATCAGCCACTCTTCATTCTGATAGTTCGGTCGCTGAACCAGCGCGTCCAGGACTTGTTGGATCTGAGCGTCTTCCGCACTGAGTTTCTGCTGATAGGTCGGGTGCAGCGGATCATAGCTCTGGGTGTGGATGTCCACATTGTGCAGGTAGTAGAAAATGGCTACCGGAGGGTTGGGCATATTCAGCCAACCCTTAACCGTATCCGTCGCCTGCTGTGAGTTCTTGCTGCTATTGGCCACAACATAATTGACATCGCCCGGCAGCAGATTGTGTGTCAGGTTGTACCAATCTGCCACCACCGCGGTTTCCGCCGTGGGATACGCCTGCTTGATCAGGTCGAATACATGGGGTTTCTGCAGCGCAAGGCCGCTGCTATTGGAGGTGACCCCGTGCTCATCAGCCCAGTAGCCGGTAAATACCGAAGACCAGCCGGGCCCGCTGTAGGTGGACTGGATACCCCCGGCGACCACGTTGCTGTGAAAAGCACCAGAGCCAATGAGCGCATCCATGGCCGGTGTAGACGCACAGCCGGCACACTGAATACTGTCACCGCGCAAACCATCGATACCGATCAACAGCACATGTCGATTCCCCGGAATCGGATTCGGCACACCGGTAGGCTGGTTACGCGCATAGTGATCATAGGGGTTGCCCGCGTAGTCGGTTTTCAGGCCGCCCACCAGATCGGCAGACTTGTCACTCAGGTCGCACTTACTATTGCTTTTGTGATAATCGAAAGAGAGGCACCAGGCAGAACGCGAAGATTCGGTACAGGCTGTGGCACAATCCTCGGGCGTCACACCGCTCAGCTGTTCGGTGTTATAGCCGGAAATAGCGGCGTTTTCGGTTACGGTAAATTGCGGCAAAGCCGGCTCACGCAGGCTGTAGTGATCGTAGGGGTTACCCGAATAATCGGTCTTCAGGCCACCCACATCAGCGGCACGCCTGTCACTCAAATCGCAGGCACTACTATTTTTGTAGTAGTCAAAAGACACACACCAGTCATTCAGTGCCAGGCACTCTACGGCACAATTTTCCGGTGTTACACCGCTTAAGTGCACATTGTTATAGCCGGAAATTGCCGCATTTACGGTTTGAGCGAATCGGTCAATATCGGCGCCGTTGACCGCAAATGATGTCGCGGCCAAAAAAGTACCGATCAGGGCACAGTTTCGGTTCAGGGCAGAGTATCGGTTCAGGGTACGGTATCTGTTCATGAATTCTCCTCAGCAGACAGGTCATTAAATTTGGTGTTAAAAAAAGCCTCGACAACGTCGAGGCAACGATTTAAGACCAGTCAATTGACAGGAGAGAGAATCCAAATACAGTTAAATCAAAACACAACTAGGCAAAGGCTAACCGGGAGCCGCCCGATAATCATCATTCCTTATGGCCGCTCCCCGGCATTGAGGCGACGATTAATATCATCAACAACTCCCGGGAAGTCGGCAATGGTATCAATAACATAGTGAGGCTTTGCGCCTTCTAGCCGCGACAGAGCCCGCTCCCGCGCAATACGTTTTTCAGACTCGCTTGCAACCAGAAACTGCTCCAGAGTCAGCCCGGATTCATTACCGGAAAGGGTCAGTGCCACGGTCCACATACCGGCATTGCGCCCTTCTTCAATACCCGGGGCAGAATCATCCACCTTGATACAGTGCGCAACATTTTTGATGCCCAATTCAATCACATTCTGCAATGCCATCCAGGGTCCGGGGCGGGCACCCGCGGACAGGTCATCGGAGGCCACAACACAATCCGGGCTGTAACCGTTTTCGGCGGCTTTTGCACACAGGACTTCCATAACCGGGCGTGGGTAGCCGGAACAGGAACCGATCTTGATCTGGGAATCCCGCAGAAAGGCAATGGTATCTGCAGTGCCGGGAATCAGCTCGGCATGATCAACCACTTTTTTGATCTGCAAAGGCATAAAGGTATCGTAGATAGCATCAACATCCGCATCGCTCATGGCGCGTCCAAACTGTGCCTGCCAGCGGCCATTGATGGTGGAATCATTCCCGAGGGTACGGATATGGTCCCACTTGCCCAGTCCCATGGGACCACGTGCCTCTTCCAGTGACAGTTCAAAATCAAAAGCGGCCTTAAACGCCTCCACAAAAATGGTGGTAGGTGCAAAGGAACCGAAATCGACGGTGGTACCGGCCCAGTCAAAGACCACACCTTCTACGGCTGGCATAGTGCATCTCCTCGTTGCATAAAGTCTTCCCGGAACAGGGACGTTAGTTTGAAAATGTCGCCATTGAAATTCCGCCCGCGATCGCCGGACGATGCCTTGGCCACCAGTTCTGTCCACTGGAACACATCGTATCCGTAGGCGGCCGGATTCGTTTCCACACCGACGTCGCGGAAGAAATCCTCCAGCCGGTCCGCCGCCTGCAGGTAGTCACAGTCAAATATCATCTCGATATCACCCGCCAGGGTTGTGCCGGGCTCAATCGCACGAATGATCATCGGCAGCGTGAAACTGCAGGCGACTCCATGTGGTAAGCCCTTCTCCAAGGTCACTGCGTAAGAGATGTTGTGGGCAATGGAGGTTTTGGTATTGGAGAACGCCATGCCTGCAAACAGTGAAGCCTGCAGTAATGCCTCCCTGGCCTGGTAGTTCGACGGTGACTCTATGGCTTCCGGCAGTGCGACAAGAACGAGCTGTGCCGCGCGGATCGCAAACAAACTGCTTACCGGGTTGCGATTGACATTCCAAAGGCTTTCCAGCGCATGTGACAGCGCATCGAGTGCAGTACTGACGGTAATCGACTCGGGCAGGGAGAGCGTCAAGGTAGGATCCAGCAAAGCCGCCCGACCATATAATGCCGGATCCGACAGCGAGTGCTTAACCCCATTGTCCGGATCCCAAACGGTTGCCCAGCAGGTCACCTCACTGCCGGTCCCTGCGGTAGTAGGGATGCTCACATAGTCAATCGGGTTTTCGATGGCGTCCTTGCTGGCAAGCAGATTGCGCAGCGGGACCCCCTGCCCTACACAACCGCTAATTACCTTGCAGGTGTCGATTACAGAACCACCACCCAGGGCAACCAGCAGTTCCGGACGCTCTACGAGGCCGCTTATCTTGTCGATCAAACATTGCAGGCCTGTAATATCCGGGTTTTCATCGATATTAGTCACTACCGCTACCGGGCCGTATCCCACCGCCGCCGCTACCCGCTCCAGGTACTGCCCGAATATCGGCGCATCATAAGTGAGCACGGCATAGCGGCGGTTTGCAACCAACCTTGCTAACGAGTTTAGTGCGTCCTCACCGGCGATGATTTCTACCGGATTCCTGTATAACCACATAATCAATTCCAGGGTTCAACTCAAAATTCGGGTACAAGCGTCCCTTCTGCTGCGGCAAACGCAACAGTCTGGGAATAGGTAACGTGTTTGCGGTGGTATGTAGTCCGGTTAGCGAACCAGTTTGCGCAACCGTGCGGAGATCAGGTCTGCGGCGAACACCAGGCCGAGAATCACCAGCACGCAGGCCGCGGTATTTTCATATTCGAACAGTTTCATGGTGGTCATCAGTTCAAAGCCAATGCCTCCAGCACCGACCATGCCCAGAATCGTGGATACCCGGATATTCGCTTCGAGGCGGTACAGGATGACACCCAGCCACGCCGGCAGAACCTGGGAAATAATCGCGAACAGGATAATATGCGGCACACTGCAGCCGGCGGATTCCATTGCTTCTACCGGGCCGCGATCGATCTCCTCAATGGCCTCGGCGAAAAATTTTCCCAGCATGCCCGCGCCGTGCAGCGCCAGGGCTAGCACTCCGGCAAAGGGCCCCAGCCCCACCGCGGCGACGAAAATCAGCGCAAGAATAATTTCATTAATACCGCGACCGATATTCAATACCTGTCGCGACAAGTGATATATCGCCGCGTTTGGAGAAAGGTTGCGCGCGGCAAAGAAGCTCAGCGGAATCGCCAGCAGTATCGCGAACAGGGTTCCCAGCAGCGCAATCTGTACAGTCTGCAGTGCAGGGCCGATCAGATTGTCGGTGATATAGGAAATATTTGGCGGCAACATCCGCGACAGGAAATCTGCAATCCAGGGCAGACCATCTACCAGTTTGCTAAAACTCGTGCCGGTGCCATTGATCAGCCAGATCAGAATGAGTGTTGAAACAACTGCGACCGGCAGCAAGACCCACCAGCCCAGCGCATTTTGCGGGCGGCTGGCAACAAAGGTATAAGAAGAAACTGACATACTGGCCTCACACCGCTTGCGCAATTTGCGTTTTTTGCTTGCGAATTTCGTCGGACATCCGCACCACAAGCTTGGAAATATTGTCGTCTTTGATTCCCGGATAGATCGCTTCAATGACCTCGGGCGTCACCTGCTCTGGCGGTCCATCAAACACGATCTTGCCACCGGCAAGACCGATGATGCGCGTAGCGAATTCCATCGCGTAATCGATCTGGTGAAGGTTACACAGCACGGCGATATTGTTCTTGCGGCAGGCATCCCGCAGATAATTGAGTGCTTCCCTGGAGGTTTTTGGATCCAGACTGGCCACCGGTTCATCCGCCAGCATCAACTCTGGTTTTTGCGCCAGGGCACGGGCGATACCCACCCGTTGCTGCTGTCCGCCACTCAGGTTGTCAGTCCGGGTCCACGCCTTGTCGGTAAGTCCTACCTGCTCAATCGCCGACAGCGCAATATTAACATCGTGTCTGGGGAACAGTTGGAAAAAGCACGACCAGAACGGTAGCCGCGACATGCGCCCAACCAATACATTCTTGACAACACTGAGCCGGCGGATGAGATTGTGGTGCTGAAACACCATGGCAACGCGCTTGCGCAAGACACGGCGGTGGGACTTTTTACCGTAATCACACTGCAGGCCATTGATGATCATTTCCCCGGATGAAGCGGGGGTCAGGTGATTCAGGCATCGCAACAGGGTCGATTTACCCGCACCGGATTGCCCGAGAATTACCACAAATTCTCCGGCGTCCACCTTAAAGCTGATGTCTTCGAGCACATAGTCGGTATCGTTGAACGATTTGTATAAATTGCGTACTTCAATCATTTTGCTGCGCTCTTCAAATAGTGTTTGTCGCGGCCGTATATTGGGGTCGCCTTAGGTTCGAGGCGGTCTATTTCCGGGCCAGGCGCGCGGCTTCGCGCACAATGTCGTAAGCACTGTCATCCGTCGCGCGGTATTCACTCACCTGTCCCTGGTCCCCAAACTGCACATCGCGGATACTCAGGAAGGCGTCACGGAGCTGTTGTTTCGTTGTTTCCGGCAGGTCCTTACGCCACACCATGGGGGACTCTGGAATTGCGCCGGAACGCCAGATCACGCGCAGGTCAGCCTTGTCTATCTGGCCCTTCTCGACAGCGGCACTGAGAATCCGGTCGGCCACCGTCGCGGCATCTACACGGCCATGTTTCACCGCCAGCAAATTGGCATCGTGGGCACCGGTATAGATCACGTTGCGGAAGTCGTTGCGGGGATTGAGGCCGGCCTTCTTGAGGCCCACCATGGGAAATACATAACCGGATGTAGAGGTCGGGCCGACGAAGGCAAAATCACGTCCTCGCAGCTGCTCAACACTTTGAATATCCGAGTCGGCACGCACCACTATCTGACTGTGGTAAGCCACTCCGCCCTTGTCTTTTGTCTCCGCGACGGCGAATGCTTCGACATTGGCAACCTGGGCCGCCTTTACATAGGAGAAGGGTCCCAGATAGGCCACGTCCACATGCCCGGCCCTGAGCGACTCGATCACGCCGTTATAGTCCGTCGCAACGAAGCCCTCTACCTCAACACCGAGCTTCTGCTCCAGAGCGGTCATCAGCTGCCTGGACTGTCGAATCATTGCCCGTGAATCCTCAGCCGGGATCAGTGCAATACGCAGGGGTTCAGAAGCTTGTACCAGCGTCGCCAATACCATGGCGATGGTGCCAAGCATTAGCCCCGTTGAGTGTCTTATATTCATTAAATACCTCCTGAACCCGGATCTAGTAAACGACGCTACCCTTTGCTGTGCTGTCATTATCACGTCACACCAATGACACAATTGTGAAAACTGGTTTAACTCCCAACCCACTTAGTTCATATAAATTGAATTAATTGCAGGGAAGCGTTCATCCTAAAGTCATCTTTTAAACAGAGACCGATAGAGAAAGATGGGTCACAAGCCGGTGTCCAGGCAGTGAGAATGCACACGAGACACAGAGCAGCAAGTCGCGCCCAGAAATGGACACTATGAGATGAGGGGGTCAGCGAAGAAAAACAGGAGTGAGCAGACCGAATAAGGCAAGCCGAAGGATCGCCAGCGAGCGGTTACTATCGGTAAACCTGGTCCGGTCCATAGGCGAGTTCCAGTGCCGCGCGCTCTGACTTGCGCAGGCCTTTGACGACCAGGCCGTAAGACCGGTCCATCATCCGCTCGATTTCATGATCCGGCACACTGCCGTCCAGTAACACCGTGTTCCAGTGTTTCTTGTTCATGTGGTAACCGGGTAAAACCCCGGAAAATATATCCCGCAGGGCCTGGGCTTCATCCGGGTCACACTTCAGGTTGGTGCGAGCCAAACCATCCTGAGTTGCCAGGGTAGCGAACATTTTTCCCTTGATTTTGAACACCGCCACATCGGGGCCGAAGGGAAAGTCCTCAACGGTTTCGGGACGAGTAAGCAAATAGCTGCGCGCGCTGGAATAGTTCATGGGGCTAAATGTTGATGAAACCAGTCTGCCACTGCCTGGATATAGGCCTGGCGATTTTTGTTGAAGCTATGGCCGTCGCCCTCGAACTCCACCAGGCGGTGTTTGAATCCCAGGGTTTCCAGGCGCTGATCCAGCTTGCGGGACTGTTCAATGGAAACCCGATCATCTGCACTGCCGTGTATCAGCAGGATCGGGACCTCCCGGTTCAGTGAATCCGCCCAGTAGAGTACCGAGCGACGCTGCAGTGCCGTCGATTTATCGTCGTCGTACCCGGGTATTCTGTTGCGGAATACTTTTTCCATGTCCGGGCGCTCTTCCAATCCTGCGGCCAGGTCCGAGACGCCCGCAGCCACGACCAGTGCCCTGGCGGGCACCCCGGTTCGCGCGGTCATGAAGGTCTGAATTCCACCGCGACTGTGTCCCCACATGCCAGTTCTTTCCGCATCGGCGCCCTGAATATTCGGGATCAGGTCGATCAACTGGCGTAGTCGTCGCTCCAGCAGCTATCCGCGTTCTTGATCCGCGGCGAGGACTCGTCACCGGTTTCCTCGGCCCAATTCACGCCGGGTGTCATCAAGGCTGGCAGCATTGCCAGTAGCACCACGAAAGACTTTGTCGGACACATGGCTTTGTCCCGCACGCCAAAGATTACCAGTTCAGTGAAGACGGCAGACGCGGTGAAGACAGCAGTTTGGAAAAGCGTTGCCAGTGCGCTTGCTCTGAATCCTCGCCCTGCTCCACGTACTCTTTTACCAACTGCTTGCCCCAGTTGTAATTGATCACATAGGCACCGTAGGTATCCACAAAGCGCACCCGCTGCCGGGCCTTTTCGGGGCTCATCACAGCGTATTGCTGAAAGTGTTCTACGGCTTTTTCGCGGTCAATGTCGCCATTGATATACTGGCGGGCGACCACATTTTCGGCAAAACTGAGCTTGCCTTTCAGTGCCAGAACCTGGTCATACTTTTCTGCCTGCTGGGGATCCAGCCCCGCCAGTGGATAGAGCACTTCTTTTTCAAATGCCAGTCGCTTTTCTCCCGGGAAGGCGAGATCAATACCGTAGTTTGCACTGCCCTCGGCGATCAGCGACTGTGGACTGAACAATGGGTAAACACTGTATTCCACCCACCCCTGGTCTTTCACCAGGGTTTGCTCCAGCAACGCGTTGTAGGTGTGATGCCCCGGGTAACCTTCGTGGCAGCCGAGATCAATCGCGCGGTCAATATGAATGGGGAGCTCGGTGTTGATCTGGATCAGGCTCTGGGCATTACCCTGATACCAGTTGTAACCGCTCCAGGGTTTGTCCTGCACATACTCCAGCACGAAGTTTTCATTGGCGGGCAGCTGCACATGGGCTTTGGTTCTTTCCCGGCAACCTTTGATGGCGGCGTCAAACACCGCGGCCATTTTATCGGCGGGAATTTCGAACTGGTCCTGAAAGGCTTTCACCCGCAGGTACAGTGGTTCCTCCCCTGGCAACAGCTGTTCCAACTCTGCCAGCACCGGCTCAAATTCACTGTACTCTTGTATCGGTGGTGCCGTGTCGTATAGCGCCAGTGCCTCGCGGTCAAAGTCACGGAAGCTGGCATCAGCGAGGTGGTGTGCATGGTAAACCACCGCCCGCAACTGGGTTTTTAGGTAGTGGGCACGCAGGGTATCCAGATCCGATGCCGGCTTTACCTGTTGCGGCAGACGCGCCAGTAACTGTTCCGCGCGGCTGGCCAATTCTGCCGCCGTCGCAGGATCCTGCATTGCTGCATCCTTCCACTCGGCCGGCCCATAGTAGGCATCCACGTAACTTCTGTCGTGATTGCCCAAGGTCAGCACCAGCCGCACATAGTCCTGCGCCAGCTGATCCATATCCAGGCTATCCAGGCCCTCCGCGGGCGCTGCTTGCTGGTCATTCGCCGTGGGCTTCGTCGATGCCGCCGTATCACGCTTTTCCGCCGGGGACTGCCGGTTGTCGCAGGCGGTAAGGGCGAGGAGAGAGCACAGCAACAAGAGCAGTAACAGAGGTAGCGTTTGACGAGAAAATGATTGAATCACGGTAAGCCTTATCCTGATATTGAGTTGACTATTTGTGTAGCGAGTCTAGCGCCTGAAAACCCAGGGCTCAGGGCACCAGCGCAATTTCCGGAGGCAGCTTCGACAGTTCCTGCTTGATCCACTGCAAAAACAGCTGCACCTTGCGTGTCCGGTGCATATCCCGGTGCGTAATCAGCCACAGGTCTATCCGCCAGGACTCCGGTGGCCGCAGCATCTGGCGCAACCCTGGATTACTGGCGGCACCCCAGCAATGCAAGGGCGCCAGCCCCACACCTTGCAAAGCCGCATCTTCAAAGGGCCCGAACTCATTGCAGCGGAACACCACCTGTTCGTCGGGCACACTGCGCGCTATCCAATCGATAAATGGCACAAAGGCCATTTCTTCGATGGCACTGACAAACCGGTGCCCCTCGATGTTTTCGAGGCTTTCCAGCGACCCACATTCCCGCACATAGTCTTTCGACCCGTAGAGACTATGCTGCAGGCTGGCGCCCAACTGCACCACATAATCTGGTGCCGTGGGGCGGGCGCCAGGGCGAATGCCAATATGCGCCTCACCGTGCTCCAAGCGCAGGTGGCGCCGATCAGCCACTATCTGCAGACGCACCTGTGGATAGCGCTGCTGAAATCCGCGCACGATTGGCATCAGCTGCGGAATAAGGTTATTGACCGTGGTAACGATGAGAGTTCCGCGGAGCTCCTCATCTACCCCCTGTACCCGGCCGACCAATTGATCCAGCTGATCCTGCATGTTTTCCGCGGCACTCATCAGCATGCGGCCGGCTTCCGTGGGAATGTAACCGCGGGCATGACGGTGGAAAAGGCGGGTTTTCAGCGCCTTTTCCAGAGCGTCGATGCGCCTTAACACCGTGGTGTGCGATACCTCCAGCTCCAACGCCGCTCCCGACAGGGTACCCGCCCGGGCCACCGCCAGCGCATAGTGCAGGTTGTTCCAGTCTTTAACCGCCACGCCAAATCCTCGGATGGTGCCTGGTTTCCGTTCTGTGGTCGCTATTCGGGCTCCCCACTGATCTCAAGCAGGCTAGACGAATCACACCTTCTGTGCAAATACGCACAGCAGCATTGCGTAGAGTGCATTTATGTTCTTCCGCGAATCGGCCAGAATCCCTGCCATTGAAGTAATCCCCGGCGTCCAGCCCTTTGGCAGACGGGCCCGGAACCAGATAAAGAGGGTTCCCCATGAGCACTGCAATCACCGACGTAACCAACGACCAACGCAAACCGCGTCTGCTGGCGCTTGCCGGTAGCCTGCGCAAAGACTCCTACAATCGCAAACTGGCTGCCAGTGCCGCACAGCTGGCCCGTGAAGCGGGTGCGGAAGTGGTTGAAGTCAACCTGCGTGACTATCCCCTGCCTCTGTTTGACGAGGACCTGGAAGCGGCCGGCATCCCGGACAATGCACGGGCATTGAAAGACCTGTTTGCGACGGCCGATGGCCTGCTGATCGCAAGTCCGGAATACAATGGCTCGGTAACGGCCGCACTGAAAAACATGATCGACTGGGTTTCTCGCCCGGATGGGCAGTTTGCGCGCGCAGAGCTCTTCGCCGGCCGCCGCGCGGCGCTGTTCGCCACCTCACCCGGTGGCCTTGGCGGCATGCGCGGCCTCAATCACCTGCGAGACATTCTGCAGCCACTGGGTACCTGGATAAGCCCTACCATGCTGGCAGTGCCCAGCTCGATGAACATCTTTGATGAGCACGGAAAACTGGTGGACGAAGTGGCGACCGCGCAATTGCGCGACCTGGTGCAGCAGACGATTACAGCGATTCCTACGCCAACAAATCAGGCATAAACGGACCACGGAGGAAGCGCCAGCAAGGAGGGGCGGCGGATCTTCAGCTCTGCTCCTCGTAGCGCTTCCAGTAACGCTGCATTTTCAAAAAAAGGAAGGACGCCGTCCAGGTAATCAACACCAGTCCGGTCAGCGCTTCCAGGCCCGCAGTGAAACGCAGCTCGCCATGAGGCTCTACATCGCCAAAACCCAGCGATGTATAGGTGGTGAAGGAGAAGTACACACAATCGATCAGCGTGCCGTTGAAGTTGCCGGTAAGCGTGCCAAAAAATGGCGAGTTATACATAAAGTAGTAACCCACCGCGAACATCCAGATCTCCAGCACATGCCCCACCAATGCACCGAAAACACCAATCAACACACCCAAATTGCGGCGCAGCTTGAGTTTGTGGCCGAGAAAAAACAGGCTGTTGAGCACCTCGTGATGGATCACGACAGCAAACGACACCAGGGCGGCATTTATCAGAAAGGAAAGCAGCATATCAGCGACGCTTTTGAAAGAATTCCTTGACCAGTGTACCCGCTTGTTCCTGTAGAACGCCGCCTTCAACCTGTACCCGGTGGTTGAAAAATGTTTTCTCGGGCAACTGCAGCTGACTCGCTACTACCCCCGCGCGGGGTTCGGCCGCGCCGTAAACCAGGCGCGTAACACGCGCGTGAATCAGGGTTCCGAAACACATGGTGCAGGGCTCAATGGTGACATACAGGGTGGCACCGGGCAGGCGGTAATTGTCCTGATGGCTGGCGGCTGCGCGCAGGGCAACCACCTCTGCGTGGGCACTGGGGTCGGACGCCGTAATCGGCTGATTGAAACCCTCACCAATGATCTCCCCATCCAACACCACCACAGCACCTACCGGCACTTCTCCCAGCGCAGCGGCCTGCGACGCCAGCTCCAGTGCCCTTTGCATGTACATAAAATCCCGTGGTGTGGCCAAGGTTAACCTTCCTGCTCGATTGAAGTTACTGCTTTGATCCCGTGTTCCGCTTGGCACACATTATTCACTGGGCTTACGCAAGCGGCGCAACAGAAAATCGGCTTCCAGTGTCAGTCGATCCAGCTGTTCCAAAGACTCGCGTGCCTCACTGCGCCCTTTCCAGGCAAACGGCGTCATTGAAAGAAAATCCTTGATCAGCGGCTGCCCGGCGATTTTCAGCGGAAAGCCGCAGCGCAATTCCACATCCGGATCCAAACCTGCCAGTGGCGCCGGCGTCTCGTGCAGCTGGGGGCTTTCATACAGTCGGCTTTTCAGGCTCCAGAGGTGCTCTGGACCAGGAGAAACATCCAGCAACACGCCACCCGGTTTCAGTACGCGCACCAGCTCTTCGACAGGGCCTGGTGCGAAGACGCGCAAAATGGCATCGACACTGCCATCGGCCACTGGCAGGTGGTAACTGCTGGCCACGGCAAAATGTGCAGCTTTCTGCTTTTTTGATGCCAGACGCACGCCAGCCTTGGCAATATCGATCCCGCAGATCTGCTCTTGACGCCAACCATAGGCTTGAAGAGCGCGACTGTAATAGCCTTCACCACAGCCCACATCCAACAATACCGCGTGACTATTTCCCAGGTTCGCCAGCAGAGCACCAATGGCTTCCGCCAGTGGCTGGTAATGTCCCGCCTCCAGAAAGTTGCGGCGAGCATTGAGCATTTCCGCGGAATCACCCGGCTCACGGCTGCGCTTCTGCTGCACCGGCAGCAGGTTTACGTAGCCTTCTTTTGCACAGTCAAAACTATGGCCACTGGCACAACGCCAGCTTCTGTTGTGCAATTCAAGGGACTGTTTGCAATGGGGGCATTGCCAGATCATGCGTTTTCGCTGATTTCCTGTTGTCTGTGGGCCGCCGTTTTTTTCAAAATCATTTCTGCGGCTTTTTCGGCGATGGCAATAACCGGCGCATTGGTATTGCCACTGATGAGGGTCGGCATTATGGAGGCATCCACCACCCTCAGTCCATCAACACCACGCACGCGCAACTCGTGATCGACAACCGCGTTTTCATCTGCGCCCATTTTGCAGGTACCCACGGGGTGATAGATCGACTCGGCCTGCTGACGAATAAAATTGGCGATAGCATCCCGCTGTGTCAAACATTCGCCGGGGTTCCACCAGCGCTTGTGCAGTGTTTGCAACTCTGACTGCGCAATGATTTCCCGGGCCATTTCGAAGGCTTCCACCATCACCTGAAGATCGTCTGCTGCCTCCAGGTAATTCGGCTGAATCAGCGGCGCTGCGCTGGGGTCGCGAGAGGCAAGTCGAATATGCCCCCGGCTCAGGGGCCTGAGCGCACAGGCGTGCAGGGAATATCCATTACCCGGCCTTTTATCCTGCCCGTGACTGAACAGCGGCGCCGCACTCAGATGAAACTGAATATCCGGATGTTCCCCGGCCTTACTCGAGCTGGCAAAGCCTCCGGCCTCGGCAATATTGTTGGTGAGCATACCCCGGTTGAGCAGCAGGTACTCCGGAAGGTGCATGGCGGTTTTCAATTTGGGCCAGAACCCGTTATTGAAACCGACACAGCCATTGGTCTCCACCACCTGAGTAATATCCAGATGGTCCTGCAGATTCTGCCCGACCCCTGGTAGGTGGCACTGGGGAAGGATACCCAGCTTTTTCAGTTCATTCTCGGGCCCAATCCCGGAAAGCATCAACAGTTGCGGGGATTGAATCGCTCCCGCGCACAGAATCACTTCTTTATTGGCCACAATACGGCGACCGTTCAACAGGGTTACCGCGCACACCCTGTCGCCCTTGAATTCCAGGCCCGCCACCTGGCAGCGGGTGTAGATACTCAGGTTGGGGCGGTTTTTTACCGGGTACAGGTAAGCGGTGGCGGACGAGCATCGGCGACCGCGCTTCTGGGTCACCTGATAGAAACCCACGCCGTTTTGCTGGTAGCCGTTAAAGTCATTGTTCAGGCGGTGGCCTGCGTCCTGGGCCGCGCGCACAAAGGCCCGTCCCGCCGTCGATTTCCACTTGAGATCAGAGACCGCCAGCGGGCCATAGCCGCTGTGATAAGCATCACTGCCGCGCTGATTTCCCTCCGCTAACAGGAAATAGGGCAGCATGTCCGACCAACCCCAACCGGGATTGCCGGCCTGCTCCCAGGCGTCGTAATCCCCCGGGTTGCCCCGGGTGTAGATCATGGCATTGATGGCGCTGCTGCCGCCCAGCACACGACCACGGGGCCAGAACAGGCGGCGATTGCACAGCTGGGCTTGCGGTTCGGTGTAGTGATGCAGGTTGAAGCGTTTGCCCGGAACCAGGTAGCCGATACCCGCAGGCATCTGGATCAGGAGGTTGTGATCAGACGGGCCGGATTCCAAAAGGCAAACCCGGTTTTGCTCGTCCTCACTCAGACGGTTGGCGAGTACACACCCCGCAGAACCCCCGCCGACGATCACATAGTCGAATACCATGCTTCTAGCCATGCGCTTCACTTCTTTAATTTATGTGTTAGTGATTGACCCAGCTATTGTAGACCCGCATGGCGCGGCAATTCCGCTGAAGTGATGGGATCGGCGGAGAGGAAAGCGGTAAATGAGAAATAATGCAGTCGGTAAGGATGGGAAAGAAGAGGGATTTGACGGGGAAAAACAAACAAGGGGCGGCGTAACCGCCCCTTCATTCATCAGCCGATTATCTGGCGCCCAATACTCCGGCCGGCGCGATTTCCACTGCGCGACCGGCACGCTGGCCATCGGCGCTGCGAGCCCGCAGTGACACAACAGACTCCGGCGCAACTTCGTCGGTGAAAGGTGCCCACTGCGCGCCATCAAAATATTCCAGCGGCAGCCCAGGGTAAGGCAACGCCGTCTGGATACCTTCACTTTGCGCTACCGCACCTGGCACCGGTACCCGGTAGCCAATGCCAGCGCGATCCAGTTTCAGCAACTCTTTGTTGCCCAGCGCAGCGGAGAAGTCCTGCCAATCGCGGGCCAGCGCGCGCTGGTCGACGAAGGTGGTTTCCCCGGAGAAGGTCTGCCCCGCTTTGAGCGGCAGCTCCCAGGAGGCCTGATGCCAGGCGCGTTCCGCCAATGCCAACAGGCGCGGGAACACCTGATATTCCACCGCTTCATCGGTGCGCACCACCTCACTCCACAACTGTCCCTGGATACCGCGCACACTGCCGGCGAACTCAGCCTCCGGTGAGGTAGCGGTCCAGCTTTTGCCATCGCGGTTCGGGTAAACCTCAGCCAACTGCGCGGTATTCAACGGCGCGTAGCTGAACGTCTTGCGGGTATCGGTGTAGCGGGACGCCCAGTAATAGCCACGCTCTTTCGGATCCACTTCCTGCGGCATGTCGAAGTAGAGGTAGTCCGAGTGGGACTGCACCAGGTCAAACCCGGTTTCCGCGAAATGCGCACTCTCGTCACCACCACCCCAGAACAGTGGCGCCCAGGAGTTCACATAGTTGTGCTCGGTGGCCAGCTCTTCCTCGGCGCTTTCAATTTTCTTCACGCCATCGTTCCAGGCCGCCATGGTGGGAATACCGGCATCGGCCACCATCTGGCTCACGCGCTTGGCGTAGAGTTCACCCAGTTCATCAATGGATTTCACCTCGCCATCGGCAATCAGCTTCTGGCACTGGGGCGAATTGCTCCACGGCTTGTTGCGTTTGTCCGCAACCACATCCCCTTTTTCCGGATTCTGGCCGGGGCCTACCTCGAACGAATCCGAGGCGAGAATGTTCACCGCCTCGTCACCGCCGAAGTGCCAGCTTTTCAGTGGGTGGCCGGCGGTGTCGTGCATGGCTTTTACTTCGCGGATCAGCTTGCCAACAAAGTGGTAGGTCGAATCTACACAGGGGTTGATATAGCTGTCGTCGTAAAACTGTACCGACAGATACTGGGTGTCGTCCTGCGGATCGATCAGGCGATAGGCCTCCGCGGCAGCCGGGTCAGAATCCTTCAGCTTGCGATAGCGCGCTTCCATCGCCACCACTGCAGAGCGGGCGTGGGCGGGCATATCGAATTCCGGTACCACTTCGATGTGTCGCGCGGCGGCGTAGCGCAGGATTTCCACATAGTCGTCGACGCTGAAGTAACCACTACCGAAATTATCCGCCTTGGGGCCAGAGCCCAATTGCGGCAGCAGACAGCGGTTCTCTTCCAGATCGAAGCAGCGCTGGCTGCCGATATCGGTCAGTTCCGGCAGCCCGGGGATTTCCAGGCGCCAGCCCTCGTCGTCCGAGAGATGGAAATGGAACCGGTTGAGCTTGTAGGCCGCCATCTGATCCAGCAGCTTCAGCACCACGTTCTTGCTATGGAAGTTGCGGCCCACATCGAGGAAAAAACCGCGGTGGGGGAAACGTGGCGCATCTTCCACCAACGCCTGTGGCAGGCTGTTGCTGCGGAGGTCCACCAGGGCCAGCAGTGACTGTACGCCGTAGAAAGCACCGCTGGCTTCTGCCCCAGTAACTTGGGCACCCTCCGGTCCCACCTCAAGGCGGTAGGCGCCTGCGGGTTTGTCTTTAAACGCGTCGGGCACCACCGCCAGCTGCAACGGGTAGGCCGCGTCGCCTTGCGGCAACAACTTTAGCTGCGCCAGGCGCTGGTTCAGTGCTTCGATCGTGTTCTCATCCACCCCCTCTGCCACCAGCGATATGCCGTGTTCTAGGTGCACTGCAGCTCCCTCCGGGAGAACAACCGACGCCGGCTTGGGAATAATCCGGCCGCGCCACGCTTCCGAATCTCCCGCGGTGGAGGTTTCGGCAAGTATTTCCGCATCGGCAGTAAACTGCTGGTAACGGCTGGCAGCGGTGGCGAGCGTGTTGTCATCATCCGCAGCCCGCTTCCAGTTATCCGGGCTGTTCTTATTGATCGGCAGCACCATGTCTTTCAGGTCGTCGGTATCCGTCGAGGCGATAACCTGGGCCTCGCCGTCGGCGCCAACGACAAACAGGCGCGGCTGGAAGTCCGACTCAAATTGCACCCAGCTCTCAGCCAGCAAATCCAGCTCCAGAGTCTCCCCGGCGGCAATACCATCAAACTTCTCGGTGGGAACCAGCCGGTGCAGGTCGCCATTGACCCGCTCCAGGGTGAAAGCATCACTGTTCAACAGTGCCAGCGAACGGCGCACCGAGTGGAAATAGAGTGTCCAGTCCCGCTCCCCGGCAGCCACCGCCGGGCCTTTGTTGATCAGGCTGATGCGATAGGTAAAACAGGCTGCAGCGCTGCCACCCACCTTCTTGCACTCGGCACGCAGTGCCTCATCGGCCCCCTGGAAGTTGGTGAGCACTTCCTGAGTGACATCGAAATTGGCCGCAATGCGCGCAGCCGCCGGAGCGTCGATGGAGGAAGTCTTGTTTGGGGACTCGGAATCAGCGCAGGAGGCAATGAAAGCCGACAGTGCCAGGCTGGCAAAGAAGGGAAGCCGTTTCATGGATCTTCTCTATTAATGGATGCTTTATGAATGTTTTGGTTTCTTATGCTTTCACCCCCGTATCCAGCGACGGGGAGATCACCACCATAGCGAAAAAGACAACGCTGTCAATAATGCAGCCAGTGGAGTCACCATATACCCGGAATTTCCCTGAAGGCCGCCAAGTATCCCGACCGCGAATCGCGACCAAAAATTAAGCCGTAGTCATCAAAAATTTCCTCCGCGCACAGGCTGGCGGCCCACTTCCCCGATCTGGATTACAGGTCAATAGACTAAGTTTTTATAAGAAATTTGATTAACTAAGGGTTTTGATCTTAAAAAACATTGGCGGAAACCTCTCCGCAGGCCCCGGAAAATGGGCAAAACTCTAAACACCCAGCAATGGCGGGCCCCGCACAGATATGACTGACAAATGGCCCGCATTCGCAACCCGGATTGGATAAATGGCACGATTTGTGAGATATAACGCTTTAAGCGCGGTGAGCCATAATAAATTCAGTGGTTGTTCAGTAACCACATGAGTCAAGTAAAAATGCCCCGGGGTGGAAAAATGGAAGTTTGTAGTCTTCGGTTCCGTTTCAGCAACTGCCTGACTGGTAAGCTACCGGTCGTGTTTGGCATATTGCTGCTCCCCCTCTCCTCCCTGGTATGCGCCGACGACCTTTTCATCCCGGATTCCACCAGTGCCCTCAACCTCCAGGCCGACAACGCGTTTTTCATCGATAGCGCCTTCGGAATGGACAACCAGGCCCTGTACGACTCTGCAGAAAACCTGCGCAACAACTCGATGGGAATGATCCAGCGCCGGCTGAACCACCAGTGGCTGGAGCTGCACACCAGACCCGAGAGCTCAGAGAATGTGACCGGCGGTCGCGCGGTGAATGAAATCCTGAAAATGGGATTCAAAACCTACATGGCGCAACACAAGCGCAGCAAACAGCACCCCCTGCTGCGTTACACCAACAGCCAGGGGAGCTTTAGCAGCGCTCTGGACTACGATGTCCGCCTGTCGGACGACAAGTTCAAGATCTCCTTCGAATACGAATTCTGAGCCCCTGGGCGCGCGGTAATCTCTTTTCGCCGTACTTTTCGCAGCAGTCTGCAAACCTCTGCAAACCTCTGCAAGCCATAGTCGCGCAGCCCCCTCCCCAGATTTGCTAGAATCTCCGCCATTTTCAACGGCGGAGATTCCCGTGTCCGACATAGTTAACACCCCCAAGCAGTTCGATCATCTCCCCTACGCCGGCGTCTTGCCACGGTTACTGTCTCTCATCTATGACGCGCTGATCATTGCCGGGCTCTGGATGGTGTATGGCTTTCTCGCCATGTTGCTGGTCTCCACCTTTGGCGGCCTGCAATGCCAACCCGAGTATATCGACTACACCCCCTGTGTTGGCGGCCCCCTGTATCAGCTGGGGCTTCTGCTGGTCACCGCTGGCTATTTTTTCTGGTCCTGGCGGGTTGCCGGGCAGACCATTGGTATGCGCGCCTGGCGCCTGATGGTGGCAAACCGAAACGGTGTGCAATTGAGCTGGTACCAGTGTTTTATACGCGCCCTGGTGGGCCCGGTGTCATTGGGTTGCCTGGGGCTGGGGTTCTTTTGGGGGTATTTCCGCGCCGACCGCGCCAGCTGGCACGATCTCGCTTCAGACTCGGAAGTAAGGCAGCTGCCGAAGAAAAAGAAAGCTAAAAAGCTCTGAAGGCGACAATTACAGGGGAATTTGAAGCGGGCGGCGCTTAACGCGCCCGCTTCAACAGCAACCAGCCCAGCAGGAAGCTGGCAAGGATAGGCACGATTACCGCAACAAACGGCGGGAAACCGAACACCACGGAAGACGGCCCGAGCATATCCTGCAGCGTCTGGAATACGATCCCCACGATCACCCCAGTAAACACCCGCAATCCGGTCGTCACCTCGCGGAGGGGGCCGAAAATAAACGACAGCGCCATCATCACAAGACCGGCAATGGTCAACGGCTGCAATACCTTCTTCCAGAACGCCAGCCAGTAACGGGCCGAATCTTCGCCTTTGCGGTCGAGGAAGCGGCCATAAGACCAGAGGTTACGCGGCGACAGGTCGGATGGCACAGGCACCACCAGAGAGAACAGGTCCGGCGACATATCGGAGTTCCACTGTGAGCGCTCGGCTTGGCTGCTACTCGCCCGCTCCGGGGTTAACCGAGTCTGGCGGCTGTTCTGTAACTCCCACCGACCGTCACTGAAGTGCGCGCGTTCGGAGAACTCCACCTGCTGTAGCTGGCGGTTCTCATCAAATCGATACCGGGTTATCCCAAACAGAGTACCGCCGGGCAGTGCGGCATTGAAGTGCACAAACTCTCCGTCCTCAAAAAACCAGAGCCCCTGCTCCAGCCCTGAGTTTTCCAGCTCGCCCTGCGCAATTGCCTTGCGGCTCTCGGCGGTCTGGTTTGTCACAGGTATCACCAGCTCCGCCAACAGCATTCCCACAACAATCAGCGCTAACACCGGCTTCATCACCGCCCAGGCAATGCGCGCAATGGAGATCCCGGACGCACGCATAACCGTCAGCTCACTGGTACCCGCCAGGGTGCCCAGTCCGACCATGCACCCCACCAGCGCCGAAAAGCCCAGCTGGCTGTATACCCGGTCAGGCAAGGTCCACATCACGTATTCGAGCAAATTGGAGAGCTTGTAATCGCCCCCCAAATCGCCGAGTTCATCGACAACAGCGAAGATGATGTCCAGCCCCAGGATCACCAGTAGCACGGCGAGGATCGCAAGAGTGACGGTGCGCGCAATATACCGATCAAGCAGTGACATCGGCCGCACCTCCATTTCCACGACCATCTCCACGACCGGAAGTTGGCGTCTTAGTCCGCTTGCGCGGCTTTCTGTCACGGCCGCCCAATAACAGCAGTCCCAGAATCAGGAACGGCGGGTGCACCAGCCAAATAGCCCAGGCCTGTTCGATTTTGCCGTCTTCAATAGCGCCGCGCACCCCTTGCAATGCCACCAGGTAAACGATGTACAGCAGCACTGCGGGAATCATCTTGGCGTAGCGCCCCTGGCGAGGATTGGTGCGACTGAGGGGCACCGCCAGAATCGCGACGATGAGGACCAGCACTGGCAGAGAAAGGCGCCAATGCAGGTTCACCCGCTCGCGCGGGTCTTCGCTCTTCCACAGGTCTGCGGTGGACATGGACTGCAGCCGCTCACTGGCCTTGATGCGCAAGCGTGGCACTTCAAGCAGTACCTCGTAACTGGAAAAGGCCATCTGCCGGTAGTCGCTCTGCCCGGGAACACCTTCGTAGCGATAACCGTCGCGCAATACCAGGTACCGCAGGCCCGTTTCCGGGTCGATCTGCTGCACCCCTTCCCTAGCTACAGTAACAATCTGGTGGTCTGTTTCCGTCTCGCCGCGGGAATTCCCCAGCTCCGCCAGAAAAACATTGTGCATCGTGGACTTGTCGCCGCTTAGCCCGTCTGCGTAATACACCGCCCGGTCGCCCTCGGTAGACACAAATTTCTTCGGCACCAGGTGATCGAACTCGTTACGGGTCTTGTCTGCGGTCAGCAGGTGGGAGGTGCGCTCGATACCGGTGGGGGTCAGGTACAGGCTCATCGCCGCGACAAACGCAGCGACCAGTAACGCCGGCATCAGGGTATAGCGCAACAGCTGACGCTCACTGAAACCACAGGCGTGCAACACCGTCATTTCACTTTCGATGTACAGGCGCCCGTAGGCCAGCAAAACACCCACAAAAAAACCAAGGGGAATCACCAGCTCGAGGAACCCCGGCAAGCGGTAACCCATCAGCGCAAACAGGATGCTTGCCGAGAGGTCGCCCGCCGCTGCCTCGGCAAGATACTTCACAAAGCGGCCACTCATCACCATTAGCAACAGCACAGCACTGACAGCCAGGGTTGCTCCCAGCAGTTCGCGGCAGAGGTAGCGGAAAATAATCACAGAACGGCCAGCTTCCCAGATTGCTATAGGTAGAAATGGCGGATGAAAATTGAGATCCCGAATATTGCCATCGGGCGGTGTCAGGATAAGACACCCAATCAAGCAATCCGATCCTTCTCGGGTTAAACTTGTGCGGCGCATTATCACCAAAAAGCCCAGCGATGTCTCGGCCTGTAATTATTCAGGCCAATTTGATCGCCCCGTTTTGCCTGCACTGGGAATTGTCTACCCTGAGTATTGCCCATTTTCGCGCTCGGATATTCAATGCTCCCCCGCCCCAAACGCAGTTTTGCTCAAGGGCCCGGGGTCGGGAAGACAGAACGGCAGAACCACAACGGCAGCACCAAAGCACTACCGAAGCGACACAGCACGGTGTCGACTGCGGTGAACAATCAGCCGCCGGGGCTTACTCGCTATAAGAGCATCGCTAAAAGAACATCAAGGAACCATTACATGCAGTTTACCGCCAAGGTCACCGACATCAGCAAACAGCGCACTGCCTGCGCCATAATCGCCGTCGACAACAAAAACCGCTTTACCGACAGCGGCAATGCCCTCGACAAGGCGAGCAACGGCAGCCTGGCCAAATTGCTCAAGCGCGGCGACCTCGGCAGCGCGGCGGGCAGCACCCTGATGGTGCCGCTTCTGGAAGGCGGCGCCGAGCGCGCCCTGCTGGTGCGCTCTGGCAAAACCCCGATCAGCAAGGCGGAGTTCCGCAAACTCGCCGATGCCAGCGCCAAAGCCGTAACCGCCCAGAAAGAAGCCACCAGCTACCTTGCCGAAGTTTCCGTCAGCGATGCCGACGCCAACTGGCAGGCCAACCAACTGGCACTGGCCGCCGGTCTCGCCGCCTACAAGTTCACCCGATGCCTCAGTGAAGCCAAACCCTACCCGCTGGCGAAATTCACTGTGCATGCCAGCGACAAGAAGCAGCTGAAAGAAGTGCAGAAAGGCGTCGATATCGGCAGTGCCCAGGGCCTTGGCAGCAACATTGCCCGCGAACTCGGCAACCTCCCAGGCAATATCTGTACCCCCAGTTACCTAGCGGCAGAAGCCAAGGCGCTGGCGAAAAAACATACCAAGCTGACCACTACAGTGCTCGACAACAAAAAAATGGAATCTCTCGGCATGGGCGCCTTCATGAGCGTCGCCAAGGGTAGTGACGAGCCGGCGGCGATGATCGCCATGAACTACAAGGGCGGCAAAACGGGCCAGAAGCCCATCGTCCTCGTGGGCAAGGGCATTACCTTCGATACCGGCGGCATCAGCCTCAAGCCCGGTATGCAGATGGATGAAATGAAATTCGACATGTGTGGCGCCGCCAGTGTCTTCGGGGTGATGAATGCCCTGGTGGAGATGAACGCACCAGTGAACGTTGTCGGCGTAGTTGCCGCAGCGGAAAACATGCCCAGCGGCCGCGCCAGTAAGCCAGGCGACATCGTCACCTCCATGTCTGGCAAGACCATCGAGATCCTGAATACCGATGCCGAAGGCCGCCTGGTGCTCTGCGACGCCCTCACCTGGGCCGGCAAGTTCAAGCCCAGCGTGGTTATCGACATCGCCACCCTCACCGGCGCCTGTGTAATCGCCCTCGGCCACCACGCCACTGGCCTTTACGCCAACCAAGACAAACTGGCGGAAGAACTGATCAATGCTGGCGAAACCACCGGTGACCGCGCCTGGCGCATGCCGCTGTGGGATGAGTACCAGCCGATGCTGAACTCCAACTTCGCCGACCTACAGAATATCGGCGGCCGCGAAGCCGGCTCCGTCACCGCCGCCTGTTTCCTGGCGCGCTTCGCCGAAGACTACAACTGGGCGCACCTGGATATCGCTGGCAGCGCGTGGAAGTCCGGCGCCGCCAAAGGTGCAACCGGACGCCCGGTACCGCTGCTGCTGCAATACATTCTGAATAAAAAATAATCGGCTGCACCACGAAAAATACAGGAAACTACGAAGTATAAAACTCGAAGCGAAGGCGGAACCGGCGGGGACGATTTGCGAGACCGTCTGCGGCCAGGACGGCCGCAGCCGAGCCCCCAGGGATGGGTTCACGGCGTGTCTCGCAAATCGTCACCGCCGGTTCCGCCGCCACAGCATTTATTTCGGAGCACGGAACCAGATCTGTGGCGGCGCCGCTACCCGGTACAGCCTTGTAAGACACGCCGTAAACCCATCCATGGGGGCTCTTCCGCGAGGTCCCTCTCGCGGAAGGTCTTACAAGGCTATACGGGGCACCGTCGCCTTCGCACCTGCCTTTCGAGCACAAAAGCGACTATTTAATGACCCGAATAGACTTCTACGTCCTCCCTTCTGAAAACCCGGGAGAAATCGACAACTTCGCCTGCCGCCTTGCCGAGAAAGCCTTCCGCAACGGCCTGCGGGTACTGATTGCCGTGGATACGCCCGAACAGGCACAAAAATTCGATGACCTGCTGTGGGACTTCCGGGAAGACAGCTTCCTGCCCCACGCTCCGCAAAACGCCGACCAGCAGGCCGCCATCGAAATCAACAGCGGCGAAGACCCCGGCCAACACCACGGCCTCCTCATCAACCTCTGTGCCGACATACCCACCTGGTTCAGCCAGTTCGACCGCCTCGCGGAAATCGTCTGCCAGCATCCGGACTCCCTCGCCCGCTCCAGAACGCGATACAGTCACTTTCGCGACAGGGGATATCCGTTACAATCCCATAAAATTCCCAACTAAAGCGCACAGCAAACGCCAACCATGTCCGGTCGAAAGAAAAATAGAAAACACCACCGCGGCCAGCCCTCCCACGAGTTGCTCAACGAGCTCAACTCGCTGCGGGAACTGCTCGGCAGTGACATGGAAGCCGATATCCCCCTGCTCGACCAGGTTGCAACACCCTCCCCCGGCAGCAGCGATCAGCCCTCAGCCAGCGCAAGTAGCCACCCATCCCCATCACAGCGCGCACCACTGGCACCGCCGCGCCCGCTGCAGGAAGCCGACCTGCCTATCCTGTTCAGCCCGGTCGACGAAGAACCGATCGAGGAGATGACCTCGCAACTGAGCGACGCCGACCTGGAACTGCTGCGCCCGCTACAGAACCTGCCGCGCAAGCCTGGAACACCGGCACCGCAGATTGAGACCGTCTCGCCGGAGTCGCCAGCAGCGGAAGTCCGCATCGAGGCCGACAGGGAGCCAATAGAGTTGAATGCACAGCGACAGGAGCCTCGCGAAGAGTTTCAGCCCAGCCTGTTCGAGGGCCCTCAAGGCGAGGAGCCAAGTGTGCAGGAGATCGTGCAGCAACAAGCTCCCCTCAAGCAGAGCTCCAAAGAGGATTCCAAAGAACAACGCCCGAAAGACCGGGTAATAGAGCCTCAAATATCTGCTGCGCCACGCGAAACTTCCAAAGGGGCACCAGATGCACCGGTAACAGAAGAACCGGCAAAAGAAGCACCGATTAAAAAAGCCAGCCAATACAAAGTGCCGGTAATGACCGAAAACCCATTCCTGCCCCCACATATCCGCGCACGCCTGACGGGCGGCCGGATTCCGCGTCCCGAGGTCGAACCAGCAGCTCCCTCCCCGGAGCCTGCGGCTATCGCCCAGGAACCCGCTGCGGCACCGGAAGAGGAACAGGAACAAAAACAGCCGACGCCAAGTGAACGGGAACGCCTGATCAAGCAACTGGTGGGGGAACAAATGGCCGAGCTGGAACAACAGCTCAGGGCCAATATCACGGCGCTGGTGGACGAAATTTACCCCCTGGAAGCACCCGAGTAGCTCTTATCCGGGCTCGGGTCTGCCATCCGACGGCGGGCAGCCTTTTGCCCTACCCGCCCCGGCGGTATAATTCCGCCCCTATTTATATACTCACCCTTTTATACTCATCCTTACATTTCATCGCCCCGGTGTGACCATTGATCCGGCCCCGGGCGGCAAAGCGATTCAAAGCAAGGCATTCCCCCGCGCATGGACAAGACATACCAGCCCAACGCCATCGAACAACAGTGGTACAAAACCTGGGAAGACAACGGCTACTTCAAGCCCTCCGGCGATACCGCCGCCGATCCCTACTGCATCATGATTCCGCCGCCGAACGTCACCGGCAGCCTGCACATGGGCCACGGTTTCCAGGAGTCCATCATGGATGCCCTGATCCGCTACCACCGCATGAAGGGCGACAACACCCTGTGGCAAGTAGGTACCGACCACGCCGGTATCGCTACCCAAATGGTGGTGGAGCGTCTGCTGAGCGCAGAAGGCAAGAACCGCCACGAACTGGGTCGCGACAAGTTCATCGAGAAAGTGTGGGAATGGAAGGAAGAGTCCGGCGGCAATATCACCCGCCAGCTGCGCCGCCTCGGCGCCAGCCCGGACTGGTCGCGCGAGCGCTTCACCATGGACGACGGCTTCTACAAGGCGGTGCAGGAAGTCTTCATCCGCCTTTACGAAGACGACCTGATCTACCGCGGCAAGCGCCTGGTGAACTGGGACCCGAAACTGCACACCGCAATTTCCGACCTGGAAGTACTGAACGAGGAAGAACAGGGCCACCTGTGGCACTTCCGCTATCCACTGTCTGACGGCTCCGGCCATCTCGTGGTTGCCACCACCCGCCCGGAAACCATGCTCGGCGACACCGCCGTGGCGGTGCATCCGGAAGACGAGCGCTATAAGCACCTGATCGGCAAGACCATCAAACTGCCGCTCACCGACCGCGAGATCCCGATCATCGCCGACGACTATGTCGACCTGGAGTTCGGTACCGGTTGTGTGAAGATCACCCCGGCCCACGATTTCAACGACTACGAAATGGGCCAGCGCCACAACCTCGAGATGATAAACATCCTCGATGCAGACGCCAATCTGAACGACAACGTGCCGGAGAAGTACCGCGGCATGGAACGCTTTGCCGCGCGCAAGCAGATTGTCGACGACCTGGATGATCTCGGCCTGCTGGAAAAAATCGACCCGCACACGTTGAAAGTACCCCGCGGTGACCGCAGTGGTGTCGTGATCGAGCCGTGGCTCACCGACCAGTGGTACGTGAAAACCCAGCCGCTGGCAGACGAAGCCATCAAGGTGGTGGAAGACGGCCGCGTGGAATTCGTGCCGAAAAACTACGAGAACATGTACTTTTCCTGGATGCGCGACATCCAGGACTGGTGTATCTCCCGCCAGCTGTGGTGGGGCCACCGCATCCCGGCCTGGTACGACAACGACGGCAAGGTCTACGTCGGTCGCAGCGAGGAAGAAGTACGCCAGAAGCACAATTTGGGCGATATCGAACTGCGCCAGGACGACGACGTACTCGACACCTGGTTCTCCTCCGGCCTGTGGACCTTCGGCACACTGGGCTGGCCGGAAGAAACCCCGGAGCTGGCGGCGTTCCACCCGACCTCCGTGCTGGTCACCGGCTTCGACATTATCTTCTTCTGGGTCGCACGCATGATGATGCTGACCCTCTACTTCAAGAAAGAAGTGCCGTTCAAAACCGTCTACGTACACGGCCTGGTGCGCGACGGTCAGGGCCAGAAGATGTCCAAGTCCAAGGGCAATGTGCTGGACCCCATCGACCTGATCGACGGCATTGACCTCGAGAGCCTGGTAGCCAAGCGCACCTCGGGCATGATGGTGCCGCACCTGCGCGAGAAGATCGAGAAGCAGACCCGCAAAGAATTCCCGGAAGGCCTCGCCGCCTACGGCACCGATGCCCTGCGCTACACCTATTACTCGCTGGCCTCTACCGGTCGCGACATCAAGTTCGATGTGGGTCGTATCGAAGGCTTCCGAAACTTCTGCAACAAGATCTGGAACGCCTCCCGCTACGTGCTGCAGAACTGCGACGGTCACGATTGCGGCCAGGATGGCAGCGAAGATTTTGAGCTGAGCATCGCCGATCGCTGGATCATTTCCCTGCTGCAGCGCACCGAGCTGACCGTAAAGGAAGCAATCGATAATTATCGATTCGACCTGGCCTCCCAGGCACTGTACGACTTTGTATGGGGCGAGTACTGCAGCTGGTACCTGGAACTGTCCAAGCCGGTGCTGTGGGACGACAACGCCTCGGATGCGGTGAAGAAAGGCACCCGCCGCACCCTGATCCGCGTGCTGGAAACCATTCTGCGCCTGGCACACCCGCTGATGCCGTACATCACCGAAGAGATCTGGCAGCGCGTGAAAGGTCTCGCCGGCGCGAGCGGCGACACCATCATGTTGCAGCCCTACCCGGAAGCCAACCAGCACCGCATCGACGACAATGCCGAAGCGGCGATTGCCTGGCTGAAAGGCGTCATCGAAGGCGTGCGTAATATTCGCGGTGAAATGAATATTTCCCCGGCGAAGAAAATCCCGCTGATCCTGCGCAACGGTTCCGAGCAGGACCAGGACCTGCTGAACCAGACGCGCAGCCTGCTCACCAAACTGGCGAGCCTGGAGTCCATCGACTGGCTGGAAAAAGGTACCGATGCGCCAGCCTCCTCCACCTCCCTGGTCGGCGAGCTGGAACTGCTGGTGCCGATGGCAGGCCTGATCGACGTAGAAGCGGAAAGCGCGCGTCTGCAGAAGGAGATCGACAAACTGGGTAAAGAGCTAGGCCGCGTATCCGGCAAGCTCAACAACCCCAAATTTGTCGACAAGGCCCCGCAGGAAGTTGTGGACAAAGAGAAGGCCAAGCTGGCAGAAATGGAAAGCGCCCGCGCCCGTTTCGAGCAGCAGCTGGAATCTCTGAAAAACCTGTAAGTCTCACGATTTACGGGTAAAAAAATGGCGAACCGGAAACGGTTCGCCATTTATTGTTTTGATTGCCTTAAAGCGATTTACATCGAGCCGGGTGCGGCAAAATAGTCCATGGAGTATGCCACCCGCTCTTCCACGTTTTTCTCCAGCTGCTCCATCTCCATCGACTCAATATGCTCAAGGCGGGTGCGCAAGCCGATGCCATTGGCAATCTGGATCGCAAGACCCGGACGGGCATTGGCCTCCAGTAACAGAGGGCCGCGCTTGCGGTCGAGGACTATGTCGCAGCCGAGGTAACCGAGGCCGGTCATTTCATAGCAGCTGGCCGCCAGGCGCACCAGTTCCGCCCAGCCCGGCACCTCAAGATCGGAAAACGGCATTTGGGTATCGGGGTGAATATCCACCCGGATACCGCGCTGCACCGCATGGGAGGCTTTGCCAGTGGCGAGGTCAATTCCCACCCCCACAGCGCCCTGGTGCAGGTTCGCCTTGCCATCGGAGTCGTGCGTGGAACATCGCAGCATGGCCATCACCGGAAAACCGCGAAATACAATCACGCGGATATCGGGCACGCCTTCGAAGGAATACTTGTCAAAAATCGGATCGAAATCCACCAGTGCTTCGATCATCACCCGGTCGGGCTTACCACCGAGGCTGTAGAGGCCACTGTGCACATTACTGACATGGCGCTGGATATCCAGTGCCGTCACCCTGTTTCCCGAGGGCTTGAGGTAATCGTCGCCATCGCGCCCGACAATAACCAGAATACCCTTGCCGCCAGAGCCGCGCGCCGGCTTGATCACGAACTTTTCCAGCGGCTCGATCACCTGCATAACCCGGGTGCGGCTGGGCTGGGTTTCAAAGGCCGCAATCAGCTCGGGGACCGGAATACGGAAACGCTTGGCCTGGCGCTTGGTGTTGAGTTTGTCATCGACAATCGGGTATTTGTCCCGGTCGTTGTAACGTGCGATATAACGCACGTTACGCGCATTCATACCCAACACACCAATTTTGCGCAACTGGAATGGCGAGACCAGCCCGCCGCGGAAAAAGGACGGCAACTGCATTAGCGCACCAGCTGGCGGAAGCGCGCCAGTTCACCAAGGCGGAAACCGGTGTAGTTGCCGATGATCAGGATTACCCCCAGCAGTACCAGCAGCAATTCCGGGAAGTTGAATGTCCAGTGTTCAATAAAGCGGTTGGTCATTACCCACCAGGCGAGCACTGCCACCAGCAGACTGCCGCCGGCCTGCACCACCACTTCGTAAGGGCCATCCTCTTCCCACACGATGGACATGCGCTCGATGGTCCAGGCGAGAATGATCATCGGGAAGAAAGTCACCGTCAGCGCCTGCTCGATACCCAGCTTGTAGCTCACCACGCTGATGGCGCCCATCAATATCACCACCGTCACCACCACGGCGGCGATCCTCGCCACAAGGAGCAGGTTGAGCCGGCTTAAATAGAAGCGCACCCACAGCCCCAGAATCAGGATCAGCACAAAAATGGACAGGCCGGTGAGCAGCTGGGTTTCAATAAAGGCAATGGCCAACAGTACCGGCATGAAGGTACCGGAAGTGCGCAAGCCCACAAAAACGCGCAACAGAACTACCACCAGGGCACCCACCGGCACCAGCAGGATCAGCTTGAAGATGCTCTGCTGCTCGATGGGCAAGCTGTAAATGGAGAAGTCCACCAGGGCTTCTTTCTCCTGGCTGGTGCTGAGCATGGCCACATCGCGGGCCGGCACATCGTTGGAGATTACCGAGAAGGTGACCTTGGAATTGCGCCCGCCTTCCACATCCAACAGGCTCTTACCGCCGCGCTGCCAGATAAAGAAGTTTTTCGGCACCCCTGGAGAACCGCTCAGCGGCTCGAATACTACCCAGCGCTTGCCGTCATAGATTTCCAGCAGGTCTTCCGGATCCAGGCGGCGCCGGTCATCTTCCAGGTAAAGCCCGCGAATCCGGTGCGCGGGAATATCCGCGGCAGCCAGCACCAGCAGCGACACATCCACAAAGGACTGATCGCGGTAATAGCCGAAGATCAGGTTGCGGTCCTGATTGCGATTGTCACCCAGGGCAATCAGCAATTCGGAGGTGAAGGTGCGAATATCGGAGGAGCGCTCACGTGCGGTTTCCACCAGCGAGAAAATCGCCTGGCGCACCGCTTCCTGCTCACGGGCACCGAGCAAGGGCTTGGTGACTTCCGTACTCAGATCGAGGGGCTGTTCCAGTGCTGCGCCGGGTGTCTGATGCACATCCAGCTGATAAAACAGGGATTGCGACCCCGCCGCGTGACGCTTGGCCCAGACCGCACGATATTCGTCATCGGCACGAATGATATTGAACCCGTAGCCGGATGAACTGAAGGTTTCCCCCAGCACTTCCATATTGCGCTGAGCGCGCGGCAAGGTGAGGGCCGCTTTGACAGGACCGCCGTCCGCGGTAAAGCCTACTTTGGCTTCGATAGTCCAGACGGTGCGGTATTCACCGGGCAACAGAGGGAAGCCCAGTTCAAAATGTTTATAGATGGTGAGGCCGGCGCCCATCAGTGCGAGCAGCGCGGCGAGAATATAGACCTGAGCCCGTGGCGACATTCGCCATTCCCCGCTTAGTTGTTGTGTACAGCTTGTGGCTGCTTATTCTTGCCGGTAACTGGCGGATCTGCCAGTGCCCGGCACACATTTTGGGGCTTTAGTACTGGAATTATTTGCTAAAGGAAGGCAATTGCGGCTTACCCTGTACCTGTTTGCGGCTGACATCCACTACTGCGGCGTCTTTCAGGAAGTTGCGCCCCACCAGCAGTGGGAACTCAAACTCCCCGCGCTCGATCAGGTTGACCTCGACCATATGGGTCACCTCACCCACGGTGAGGCTCATGTCGACAATGGGGCGGCGCTGGCGATCGAAACCCGGGCGGGCAACCCGCACATGGCGCTTGATGGGCAGCTCGACATTGACAGGTTCGACATCACTGCCGTCACCCAGCTTAAAGCGTACCCACTCGCTGCCATCGCGCTCGAATGGGGTCAGGTCCAGCACACTCAGCGAACAAGTCGCTGCGCCGGTATCCACCAGTGCGCGCAGGCGCACGCCGCCCGGCTCCACGGTAAACAGCTCTTCCGAACCCAGCACCAGCTTGTCTTTGGCAACCGGCACTTCCACCACTTTTTCGAAATTGCGCTCAATCACCCGCTCCACCACTTTGACTTCGGGCTCAGCACACACCACGGTTTCCGCCGCAGGGCAGAGACTCGGATCGAAATCGGCGGTTGTCAGGGTCGGGGATTCATCCGTTGCCGGGGTTCCGGCACCGATATCTGGCAGGTTCTGGCAACCGGCAAGCAGCTGCGCAACCAGTAAAAAGCAAACTAAAGGCAAAAACCGCATCTGTTTATTACTACCTTAAGGGGCGGAAAAGCCGGCCCTGTGCGATGTTTTTTGTGTATTCCTGGCGGTATGGGGGTCGGACCGTCCATGTCGCCCGATTTTTGCGAAGCCCGGATAGTACCTCATCCGCCGTCAGGCTGCACCGGAGCCAGGGTGGACTCCCAAGGCCAGCGGCACCCAATGCAACCGGTGAAGGATAGTCTCCGGCGCAAATCAAGACGAGATGGTACCAATTGGTCACAACGAATCAAGCGACATCCGGCCCGACAGTGAATCCACTGGCCGTTTCCGGCACTATTTGCGCCGCCAATTGACCACCCCAATCGTCCAACTCGACGACTCAGCCCTCGCCCTGCTCCAGGCGCTCGTCGATCTCGGACAGCTTGCGCACCAACGCGGCCACCGGCAGCTCGCCACCGCGGAAAAACTCCTCTGCCATGGGCGCTACACCGCATTTCTGCGGCAGTGGTTGCTCGAACTCCACCAAGTGGCTCATGCGCGGCAAAAAGACAAACTGCAACCACTGTGGCAGTGTCAGGGTATCCACGCAAAAGGGTTGGGTGCTGGCCAGGGCTTCTGGCGAAGGCCACTCTTCATCCCATAGATTGAGCGTACGCAGCTCCGCTTCCAGCTCCAGTAACAGGGTGGCAATATCGGGGTAAATCGACTTCATTGATTCAAATTAGTTCAGTTAATGGGGCGCTCAGTTAATTCCGCGCCGGAATGGCGGCAACGAATCCAGCATGGCACGACCGTAGCGCTTGGTAACAATCCGCCGGTCCAGCAAGGTGATGGTGCCACTGTCCGATTCGGTGCGCAGCAAGCGACCGCAGGCCTGTACCAGTTTGAGGGCAGCATCAGGGACGGTGATCTGCATAAACGGATTGCCGCCTTTGGCTTCGATCCACTCCGCCAGTGCCGCTTCGATGGGATCATCCGGCACCGCAAAGGGCAGCTTGGCAATCACCACATGACTGCAGTAATTACCCGGTAAATCCAGGCCTTCAGCAAAACTGGCGAGGCCAAAGAGCACACTGTGGCCGCCGCTATCGATACTTTTTTTGTGGCTGTCGAGCAGCTGCTGCCGGGACTGCTGCCCCTGCATCAGGATGCGATTGCGCCAGGTGCCCGGCAGGGATTCGTAGACGGTTTCCATCTGCCGACGCGATGCAAACAGCACCAGCGCGCCATTGCCACCGGACGATTCCGTCGAGGTATCGAGCAGCCCCGGCAGCGCTTCAATCACCGCGTCCGTGTGCAGGTCTGCGTTATTCGCCTCTACCGCATCCCTGGGAACACGCAATTCCGCGCGGGAAAAATCAAACGGGCTGGGCACGACTTCATAACTGGCATTGTCCGGCGTGCCGGCGCGCATTTTCAGCCGGTCGAAGCGCCCCAAGGCGGTCAGGGTGGCGGAGGTCAACACGGCTCCGTAGCAGCGACGCCACAGGCTGTACTCCAGTGTCTTGCCCGCGAGGATGGGAGAACTGCATACCTCGAAATCAAAAGAGCCACCCCAGTCCACCAGTGTTACCCAGCGCGCCTGGGGTACGGAACCCTCATCCACTCTCGAATAATTGGCCCAGAGCTCCAGATTAGCCTCGGCGCGACCGTGCCAGCTGCCGAGTACCGGGTACCAGCGCTCCAGATCGACAATAGGTACGGGGCTGTGGGCGTCTTCCATCATGCGCTGGGCCACCTGCACCATCTTGCTGAGCAAGGCTTCCATTTCATCGAAGTCTTCTCGCAGCTGATCGGCCAGCTGCATCAGGGACTCCGGCACCACGCCACCCTCAAAGCGGTGACGGGCACTGCGCCCGGGGCCATTGGCACCAGAGCGGCCGCGCTCCTCTTCGAAGTCACACAGGTCTTCCAGCAGCGGCCAGGCCATTTCCAGTTTCTGCTTGGCGGAAGTGAACAGCGCGGGCAAGTCTTCACCCGCTCGATCCAGTTCACCGCCATCACCGATTTCACCCAGCAACTGGCTCAGGTTCTTGTTCGCCTGGTCCAGCCAGCCGGTGGTGGCACCGACGCGGCTGTGGTGGGCAAAGTGGTTCAGAGCCTTGTCCGGCAGGTGATGCGCCTCATCGAGGACATAGATAGTGTCTTCCGGCGGCGGCAGAATCGCGCCGCCACCCAGGGCCAAATCCGCCAGCAGAAGATCGTGATTAGCAACAATCACCCGGCTTTTACCGAGGCTTTCGCGGGCGCGGAAGAAACTACAGCTGCTGACATGGGGGCAGCGACGGCCGCTGCACTGACGGTGATCGGTGGTGACGCGGCTCCAGTCTTCCGACTCGATGGTGTCTTTCCAGTTATCGCGGTCGCCATCCCAGCTGCCGGTGGAGAGCTGATCAGCCATTTCCCGGTACAGCTTGATCCCCACCTCATCGACCTGCGGCTTTTCGTCTTCGTACAGTGCCAGGGAAGCACCGACGCCGCTGGAGGTCAGCTCGGTCAGCAGCTGGTCGAGTTTCGACAGGCACAGGTAGCGGCCGCGGCCCTTGGCCAGGGAGACTTCAAACTTGAGACCGGAGTGGCGGATGAGTTCGGGCAGATCTTTGTAGATGATCTGCTCCTGAAGCGCGACCGTGGCCGTGGAAACCACTAACGTCTTGTCGTGGGCGATGGCCATGGGGATCGCGGCCAGCAGGTAGGAGACCGTCTTACCGGTACCGGTGCCCGCCTCGACCACGCAAATGTGCTGGCCATCGGTCTTGCCGTGATCCCGCTCACCGGCGCCATTGCGCTGGATTCCGCCCAGGGCGCGGGCGATCGAGGCAATCATCAGTTTCTGCCCATAACGGGCTTTCAGTTCGCGACCGTTGAGAAACTGACGATAGGCGGTTTGGATGGATTCTTTGTCTTTATCGCTGAGCACTGGGGACCGGCTGAAAATACATTGGGGTTAAATCAGCCGGGCATTATCCACGCTTGCTCAGGGTTTAGCCAATGACAAAACCCGCTGACATTGCACAGAGACCGGGTATCAGGACTCGAACGCCAGGCGGGACACCACCGGATTGGCATAGGCCTGAATCGCCTTGTCGCGCCAGCGCTCGTCGATCGCCGCCATGCGTGCTTCGAACTTTTCGCGAATCTCCTGGTGCTCATCCGGGTGCCACGGCTTGGCCGGGTAGCCCACCGGGAGCGCCGGGGCCTCACCATAAATCATCTGGTAAGCGATGAGATTGGTGGGGTGCAGCACGTAATTGCCAATGATCTGGCGATCAATCTCTTCCGCCAGTGCGGTCACATCGTTGAAGTCATTTTCGATCGGGGTACCGAAGGCCGCATGGATATGCCCCTTCTGCCCCACGACGCCCTTGGCAATACTGCCCAGGTCTTCGTGCGCCTCTTTCTGGTACTCGTCCTGGTGCTCGGTGATGTACAGCTCCCGCGCCTTGTAGCGGTCGCAAGGGTCCCACTCGTAGGAAATGGACAGCGGCACTATGTGCAACTCGCGCCAGAAATCTGCAAACGGCTGCTCCTTGGGCTTTGCCATACCGAACATCGCCGCCAGCGCCGGGTTGGTGCGGTCGCGGCCGTCTTTGGCGCGGCCGGCACGCTGGGCAATCCATACATGCTCGTTGTCGTTGACGATGGAGTGATGGATATAGTTGGACAGGGTGGTGGCCGCCGTCAGCTTCTCGCGGCGGCTGCCGGAACTGCGCTTCACCACAAAGCATTTGTTGAGCTTCATGATATCGCTGGCGAATTGCTTGGACAGCAGGTTGTCGCCGATGGCGATGCGCGAGGTCTCGTGCCCTTCTTTGTACATGGCGAGGATGGCCAGTGCGGGATCCATGGCGATATCCCGGTGATTGCTCACAAACAGGCAGGCGCGATTTTTCGGCAGGGTATCCAGCCCGGATATGCTGAGTCCGCAGCTGGTGCGATTGACCGCCTTGTCCAGATAGCGGGCAATAACATCCTGAACCCCACGCACATTGTTGGCCTTGCGGAATTCAAAACGGACAAACTGGCGCACCAGCCAGGCCAGCGGGCGCTCGAGCTTGCTCGCCATACCGGGCAACAGGAAGTGTGCCACCACCCGGGACATCTCCGGATCGTCTACCAGGCGGCGGAGCGCCGGGCGCACCTCATCGTCCCGGTAAGGGCGGATATCTTCAAAGAGACTGGGATCCAAATTTCTCGCATTCATGGGATATTGCTACCTGCCAACTTCAGCGCGCGAACTCTGCGGACGCTGCGCTCTGGCCAATTCTTATTGTGGCCCAGCTAAAGGTCCCCACAGGGTATAGCCGGCGAAACGGCGCAGAACATACCGGATGCTAGGAAGAACTGCCAGTCTTGCGGCAGACTGGCCGGTAATTCCACGGCGTGTGATTTCCACACACCGGAAGCACGGGGTGCCCGCCGAATGTGCACCGCCGGGGCGCGACTGATATGCGCCGCCGCGGCGCGACTGACATACGCCGCTGGGGCACGGCTATAGACTTCTGCCGGGCCTCCCCCGAGAATAGGGCGCTTTGTGCGCTAGATAACAAGAAACTGACCCGGCGGACCGGCCACAAGCGGGGCTGCCAAAAACGCAGGAGAACACCTTGAGCCAGACCAGTTCCAGCACACCCGCGAACAGCAACACGCGCGGCAGTGACCACCGCAAACCCAGCCTGCTGGATGCTCTGATCCCCCTGCTTGTTCTTATTGCCCTGCTCTTCCTGTCCGTCTTTTTCTACGGCGCCGATTCCTCTTACGGCCCTAACCAGATCGCCCTGCTCCTGTGTGCCGGTGTCGCTGCCCTGATGGGTATGAAAAACGGCTTTACCTGGAAGGAAATGGAAGGGGGAATGCTGCACGGCATGAGCCTGGTGTTTGGCGCCATCCTGATTCTGCTGGCGGTGGGCGCGCTAATTGGCAGCTGGATTCTCGCCGGCACGGTGCCGTCGATGATCTACTACGGGGTACAGATGCTGTCACCCCAGTGGTTCTACGCCGCCAGCTGTATCATCTGCGCCGTGGTCGGTCTCAGTATCGGCTCCAGCTGGACCACGGCGGGCACCCTGGGTGTGGCCCTGATGGGCATCGCCGCAGCACTGGGGCTGAACCCCGCGATTACCGCAGGCGCGGTCATTTCCGGCGCCTATTTTGGTGACAAGATGTCGCCGCTGTCCGACACCACCAACGTGGCGGCCGCAGTGACCTCCAACGACCTCTTCCTGCATATCCGCCATATGCTGTGGACCACCATCCCGGCATTTACCATCGCCCTGGTCATCTTCGCTGCCATTGGTCTCTCCTCAGATACGGGGCACGCTTCCGCGGATGATATCCAGAAGCTGCTGGGCGCCCTCCAGGAAGAATTCCGCATCTCCATCGTCAGCATGCTGCCGCTGGCACTGTTGCTGTTCATGGCCTGGAAGAAGATCCCGGCCTACCCGACGCTCATCATCGGCGCCCTGGTTGGTTGCCTGATCGCCATCATTTTCGAGCCCAATGCCACTCGCCAGCTGGCCGGTGGTGAAGGCCCACTGAGCCTATTGAAAGGCGCCTGGCACAGCCTGTTCGATGGTTATAAATCCACCTCCAGCAACGAAGCGGTCGCATCGCTGCTGTCCAAAGGCGGCATGAGCAGCATGCTCAATACCATCTGGCTGATCATCTCCGCCATGGCCTTCGGTGGCGTGATGGAGCGAGCGGGATTCCTCGAGCGCATCGTTAACTGGGCGCTCTCTGGCGTACACTCGGTCGGCGGCCTGATTACCTCCACCGTATTGACCTGCTTCGGCATGAACGCCGCCGCCGGCGACCAGTACATGGCCATCATCATTCCCGGGCGCATGTTCCGCGAAGCCTTTGAGGGCAAAGGGCTGCACGGCCTCAACCTGTCCCGAACCCTGGAAGACTCCGGCACCATTACCTCGGTACTTATCCCCTGGAATACCTGTGGTGCCTATATGAGCGCCACCCTGGGCATCGCTACCTTTACCTACGCGCCTTTCGCCCTGTTCAACATCATCTGCCCGCTGCTGGCCATCGCCTATGGCTGGCTGCACTTCAAGCAGATGCCCCTGGGCAAACAGGAGGTTCTGCCTGAGGCCGAGCCTGCGATGGAAGAGACCCGCGCAAGCTAACCCGGCTCACCTCTTCTGCGAAAGGCGCCAGTGACCAACCCGGTGCCTTTCGCTTGCCAGCAACAACATCCCTGCTTATACCCGTTAATACCTTCGCTACCCGCCGCCATTTTTACGATTTCAGACCTATCACCGTGAGCCAGATGACTTCATCTCCCCTGCCCCCCAGCACCCTTTCCGAATTCATTGCCGCCGCCGACTTCAATCTGCGCTGGTTTGACCTGGGGCGGCGGGTAACGCCCATCAGTAAAAAAGACAGTGATGCATTTGAAGCCGGCACTGCCCCCTGGCCCAGCCCCTACCTGCGCCAAGCCTGGTGTGGGCTATTGCTCTGGCCAGTGACTGCGAAGCAGGAAGAGAACGCGAAGCAGGAAGAGAAAAAGCAGCAAAAGGCAAGCGCCGAGCCAATCGTGTGGTTTTTACGCCTGCCACTGGACGAGCAGGGCAAGCTGCTACTTCCGATCCGCGATCGGTTTCTCAAGCAGCTACAGCAAGCACTGCAGCCTGCGGCCGCAGCGCAACCGGATAAAGACCAGAGCCGGGACCCTGGCAAGCAATTGCAGCGGGCACTGGACGATAGCGGCCTGATGTTCGCCCCGCCCCCCGAAAGGCGCGCGGTGTTCCACGCAAAATCCGCCCGCTTCCTGAAGCGGCCAGCCAGCGATCACTACCCGGCCGCCAAAGCCTACGCCAAGGATCCCGCAGCCTTCCCCTGGGAACAACTGGCAGTCCAGGGTATTGCAGACCTGGCGATGCGCTGGAAGGACGAGCAGGCAAACCTGGCAAACACCCTGCCGCGGTTTGCCACACCGGTATTGATTCCCCTCTGCCAGTGCCTGGAGAGTGAAGCCATTGATCACCCCCTGGCCGAGCCGCTGATCCGCCGCGCGGAACAGTCGCTGGCCAGCGACCAGCCCGATATCAACCTGATAACGGCGGTCGTTCGCGGCCTATCACACAGCCCCGCCAAGGGCATGCGCCAGCAATTTCTCCTTCGGTTACTGCAATCAGAAGCCGCTACTGAGGGGGAAATACTCGCCGCCATCGGCAGCCGGTGCTGTGACGACCTTCTGGTACCGGAGATCGCCCAGCTGTGGCTGGAACGACTCAGCAGCAGCCAGCCGCAGGAAACCTTCAACCTGTTGCTTACCGACCTGCTGTTTTTACCGCAGCTGCGCAATGTCCTGCTTGGGGTATTACGCAACCCGGAAAGGCCGGAACCCGTCGCCAAAGCCTTCGGTAATTTCCTGCACCCAGGTGGCAGCTCCTAAGCCTTGCGCGGTTAGCCATTGTCTTCGCCTCTCCAACAGGAGAGATCTGGCGCCACCGTACCCGCACGGCTACGCCCGCTGATCTACCCTGATTCCACAGCCAACAAAAAATATGCGCGTAATTCATTCACTTGTTTTGCGCGCAACGGAAATAAATTTTTACTTTTCTGGCGCCAATCCATTCAAAAAACCAATTCACCAGAAGAAAATAAAATTTATTTCACCTGGCTGAAAAAATTTATTCTCCGCTCCGCAACACATCAGACCGCAATTTGGCGGAAAACCCTTTAAATAAGGGCCGATGAGCGTGACAAACTGGCGGCAGTTTTATCCTGAATTCACCTGTGGCGGCTATTTTAACCGCGTGCCTATTACACTCCATTGGGCGGTATGTTTGTAGAAAATATTTTTACAAAGCACACCAAACAGGTGACGTTTTATTGTCTATGCTATTGACTAACATCAACGGAAAGGAGTTAGGGGATGAATTTCACTCCAGCCAAGTACTTAACCGGAATTATATGTGCACTGGTCCTCGCAGGTTGTTGTGCACCGGCTCCGATGCCGGCCGCCTGCCCTCCGGGGTCAGAACAAATTCCGACTTCCATGGCCTGTCCTGCGGACGCGGATTGCTGGATGGCATCCGATAATGTTCGCTGTATGAAAGTGGTTAAATAATCACGTTCATAGCAGGTTCATGCAAATGCCGCTTCTAGGAGCGGCATTTTGCATTTCTGCCACATCCATTTGTGATGCTGGCGACACCTCCCGCTCAACGCCTCAGTGAGCGTGACGTCCGACTTACCCACCAATTTTCCCACCGATTTATCGACCCCAAAACTGCCTGTAAACACCCGCTTCTCCGGCTGTTTTTCCATCCGCACTTACCAGTAACCGCGCCATTCGGGTGCAACCACAGTAATCCATTGCTGTTTTATTGTGCTTCGTTTACTCGACATATCCACCCAGGCCGCAACTAAGCTGCACCCATGCCACACGCTGGCCGCAGTGCGGATTTGTCGCTAATATTTGCGTCTTTCCGTTACCACTCTTTTCCTCAGACAGTGAAGAATAATTGACCATGGATGCTCTGCCTCTTTCCGCCGCCATCGCCAGCCTGCAACAGCACAAAGATCAGCAGCGCTGGTCGCTCAGAGAGCTGTTCTCTGCCAACCCGAAACGCGCCCAGGAGTTCAGCGCGGCCGCTGCGGGCATCTACCTGGACTACAGCAAAAACCTGCTCAGCGCAGACACCCTGAAACAGCTGCTGGCGTACACCGACACGGCGCAACTAAGGCTGCGTATCGACGCGCTACTGTCCGGAACCAATATCAACAACACCGAGCACCGCCCTGCGCTGCACACCGCACTGCGCTTTCAGGGAGAACCCCGGAGCGAGCACGAGCAGGCCGTAGCCGATTGCCGTGCGCAAATGGAACAGTTTGTTAAGCGCGTGCACAGCGGTGCCTGGACCGGTTTCTCCGGCAAGGGTATCCGCCATGTAGTGAACATTGGTATCGGCGGCTCTGACCTGGGCCCGCGCATGGTCTGCGAAGCACTGCGCCCCTGGCACACCCAGGCCCTCACGGTGCATTTTGTCGCGAACATCGACGGCGCGGACCTGAGCGACACCCTGGCTGGCCTGCCCGCTGACGAAACGTTGTTCATTGTCGCATCCAAGTCTTTCTCCACCCTGGAAACTCGCCAGAACGCACTTTCCGCACGCCAGTGGGTACTCGACGCGGGCTGTGCAGAATCTGATCTGGAAAAGCATTTCGTTGCCGTGAGCAGCAACATTGTCGCTGCCCAGGATTTCGGCATTGCCGCACAGAACATTTTCCCCATGTGGGACTGGGTGGGCGGCCGCTACTCCCTCTGGTCAGCCATCGGCCTGCCGATTGCACTGGCCTGCGGCTTCGAGGCTTACTGCGACTTGCTGAAAGGCGCCAATGCCATGGACACCCACTTTGCCGAAGCGGAGTTTGCGGAAAACCTGCCGGTACTGATGGCGCTGATCCATTTCTGGTACCGCCAGTGCTGGGGCGCCGGCAGCCTTGCCGTACTGCCCTACGCCCAGCGCCTGGCCAAGTTCCCGGCATGGCTGCAACAGCTGGACATGGAGAGCCTGGGCAAGAGCGTAACCCGCGGTGGCGAACACCTGCCCTACCCCAGCGGCTCGGTCATCTGGGGGGCTGAAGGCAGCAATGGCCAGCACTCCTTCCACCAGCTGCTACACCAGGGCACGGATATGATTCCGGCGGACTTCGTTGCCATCAAGGAACCGACCTCTGGGCTGAAAGAACAGCACCAGTGGCTGCTGTCCTGCTGCCTGAGCCAGAGTCAGGCGCTGCTCAAGGGCAAGTCCCTGGCAGAAGCACGCAAAGAGCTGGAGGCTTCCGGCCATACCCACAAAGAGGTTCATCAACTGGCGCCCCATAAAGTGGTACCCGGCAACCGCCCGAGCAACACTCTGGTTGTGGAAAGGCTGGACCCCTTCCACCTGGGTAGCCTGCTCGCGCTCTACGAGCACAAGGTGTTTACCTTCGGTTGCCTGCTGGATATCAATCCGTTTGATCAGTGGGGTGTGGAGTTAGGCAAGGTACTTGGTAATGGCGTGCATGCGGCCATTGAGGGGGATATTCCGGAGGATTGGGATAGTTCTACGGCCCATCTTCTGAAGCTACTTCTCAAGTAACTTCAGATGTATTGGCATTAAGTTAGGCAGTCCAGTGGCGGTGCTCCGCCGCCACTCAACTAGCTAACGGAACCACTGCGCTTTGCCCCCTGATCAAGAAGCGGCTTAATCAAATCCATCGGCAGCGGGAATACAATGGTTGAGTTTTTCTCGCCGGCAATATCAATCAACGTCTGCATATAGCGCAACGTCATCGCATTCTGGTTTTTGGATAGCTGGTCAGCAGCCTCCGTCAACTTAAGCGCCGCCTGCGCCTCACCCTCCGCATGAATCACTTTCGCCCGCCGCGAACGCTCGGCCTCCGCCTGGCGAGCAATCGCCCGGATCATGCTCTCGTCCAGATCGATATGCTTAATCTCCACATTGGTGACTTTCACACCCCAGGCATCCGTCTGCTCATCAAGGATCTTCTGGATATCCACATTGAGCTTGTCGCGCTCGGAAAGCATTTCATCCAATTCATGCTTGCCCAATACAGAACGCAGTGTCGTCTGTGACAGCTGGCTCACGGCCTCGTGGTAGTTTTCCACATTGATGATCGCCGACTCGGGATCGATCACGCGGTAATACACCACCGCGTTGACCTTCACCGACACATTGTCGCGGCTGATCACATCCTGAGTTGGCACATCCATGACCACCACCCGCAGGTCGACCCGCTCCATGGTCTGAATGATCGGAATAATGATGATCAGACCAGGCCCCTTCACCGACTGAAAACGCCCCAGAAAAAACACCACCGCGCGTTCGTACTCTCGCAAGACACGAATCGCGTACATAACCAACAATACAACCGCTAGCGCCAATAACGTTCCGAAGTAGCTAATCATCCCTAGCCTCCCATCTATTCCCTATTCGGGTGCAACCTGCAACAGCAACCCGTGCTCCGCCACCACCGTCGTCAATTGCCCTTCGACCAACAAGTTGTCGCAGCGAGCACGCCATATTTCACCACCAATTTTCACCAACAACTCAGGCTCTACTTCGGTGACTACCGCGGTGCGCCCCACCATCGCCTGGTTGGCAGCAATTTTAGGCTTGCGCAAACTGCGCCCTACTGCGTACAGGACACCGAGTAACGCAAGCCCGCTGACACCGCCGATAGCACCAATCAAACCCCTGGAGACCTGCATACCTGGCACATCACTGTCGATCAGCATTACCGAGCCAATGATCAGCGCGATGACCCCACCAATACCCAGGGCACCAAAACTTGGCACAAAGAGTTCCGCCGCAATCAGCAGCGCCCCCACGATAATCAGAGCCAGGCCTGCATAGTTAATTGGCAACACCTGCAGCGCATAAAAAGCCAGTAGCAGGCAAATGACCCCGACCACACCGGGCACTATGGCACCAGGGCTGTAGCCTTCAAAAATCAGCCCGTAAATCCCGATCAACAGCAGTATGTAGGCCACCTGGGGATTGGTAATCAGCGACAGTAATTCGTTGCGCCAGTCCGGCGCGTAAGTCACTACCGGAAGTCTCGTCGTTTCTGCGGCGATGCGCTGCTTGCCAGAGCTCATGACCACTTCTCGGCCGGCAAGCTGTGCCAGCAGTTGTTGCTGGTTGTCGGCAACTACATCCACGACATTTTCTGCCAGCGCCTCCTTTGCCGTCAGGGTGGCCGCGTCACGCACCGCTTTTTCTGCCCAGTCCGCATTGCGCTTGTGGCGATTGGCCAGCCCCCGGATATAGGCGACCGAATCGTTGATGACCTTACGCTCCATGGCGGTACCGCCCTGACCTTCTGACTCCGGCGCACTCGCTTGTTCCGCGGAACCCGACTGACCGGCGCCTTCCGGCGCTTTGTCGGACTTCGTCTCCGGTTGCTTTTCCGGGGAGTTGTCAGCTGTCTTGTCAGGCTCTTTCCGCGGCTCTTTCTGCGGTTCCTGCTGCCCCGGCACTCCGCCGATCTGTACTGGTGTCGCTGCGCCCAGGGTGGTGGACGGTGTCATGGCGGCCACATGACTGGCGTAAAGAATATAGGTACCGGCACTGGCCGCGCGGGCACCAGCGGGGGTGACATAGGTAACGTAGGGAACATCGGAAGCGAGAATGTGCTGGATGATATCCCGGGTTGCCGCATCAAGACCGCCCGGCGTATCCATATTGATGATAATGAGTTGTGCGCCCTGCTCCCGCGCCTTGTCACTGGTACGGGTCAGGTAATCCGTTGTTGCAGGTCCTATTGGCCCATTGATAGAAAGCTGCGCAATATGCGGCTTCCGCTCTGCGGATTCGCTTTCCTGGGCAGAAATACTAATAGAGATGAGCTGCGCCACTACAGCAAGCAGACAGGCAATTAATTCTTTCGACCACCACTTGAGCATGATGTTTATTCCGGGTGCGAAAGCCTGGACGGAAACTACAAGCGTAACAGAACCATCTGGACGCATAAGGAAAGCGATGCCCAATCCACTCACCGGCCGACACTTCCTGCGCCGGCATAAACCATGAGGCGCCACCGGGAACTCACCAGATAACGCATTCATGAGCGCGCAAGAGTACGGAAACTTGAACTTCCCGATATGGAGATCACCACCGATAGCAGGATGTTTTTTTCAGGAAGGAAATCATTGCTGGAAAGAAAGGAAATTGCTACCAGGAGATATCGACAGCAATGTCACTCAGCGCTTCAACATCAAGTGCACCAAAACCCGGCGATCACAGGAAGACATCGATCGCCTGGCAAAAAAGTATGGAATACCTTAACGCGCATGAAGTCGGGAATGTCGGCCTTATGGTGAGCTGGCGCTCTATCCAATTACACTAACCACGTGCCAGGTAGCGCCTGGCAAACTTCGGGTCCATCTTTTCCAGGTCAACCACCACCAGCCCATCTACCGAATCACAGAAGTCCGGATCGATGTTAAAGGCGTGGAAGCTGGTGCCGCCGGGGACGGTTACCGAGGTGTATTTTTTGAAAAGTGGCGGCAGCACTACCCCGTCTTCTTTCAAAATCTGTTTCAGTTGCAGCATGTCCTGGTGAGCATCGCCAGTCAGTTCGGGCAGGTCATCCCTCGCCTCCACAAATGGCAAGCGGGCATTGCCCATGGATTTTTCTGCGGCGAAGTGATGCAGGAAATAGCGCACTATGGCGGATTTGGCACGGCGGGAGAAATTGCCCGGCATGGATACGGGGCCAAACAGGTAACGGCGATTATTGCGCTGAATCCACTGCCCGATACCACACCAGAGCAAATCCAGCCCGCGGCTGCGCCAGTATTCCGGCAACAGGAAACTGCGGCCCAGCTCCGCAGAGCCCGGCAGACATTGTTCCGGGGAGCCCGAGTAGTTGAATAGCGTGGTGCTGTATATCTTGTCCGCACTCAGGCCATCGGTATTAACCAGTCGGTAGGCGCCCGCCAGTTGCTGGCGGTCCTTGTCCCACAGCAGCAGGTGGTCGTAGTAGGCATCAAAGGCATCCCAGTCGCGACTGTTGCCGGTACCTTCACCCACAGCGCGAAAGGCAATTTCCCGCAGGCGTGACAGCTCGCGCATTACCGGGCAGTCGGCCTGCTGGTGATACAGCTTGACGGCGAACTCGCCCTGCTCCACCAGCGTTTTGCAGTGGCTCAACACTGCCGCCACTTCTGTAGCAACCTCAGCACAGGCAATGGGTTCGGGCGCGAGGCTCTGCGAATTCTTGTGCAGGCGGTACACCTGCTTTTTCCACAGCTTGGCCTGGGCACGCGGCGCCATCGGCCAGTTGCGGTAGTGTTCCGGCGTTACCGGTGTGCCGATGCGAATATCGATGCCGCGGCGCACCTGCTTGAACATTTCCCTGACCAACCACAGGGTCGACAGTGGTTTATTCACCATCGAGAGTCCGTACCACCAGAGGGAATTCCGCCCGCGCACCTGCACCGGCAGAATCGGCGCCCCGGTCTTTTCCGCGAAGCGGATAAAACCCGGGTTCCAGCGACCATCGCGCACCCCTTGTGGCGTAAGACGTGAAACCTCGCCAGCGGGAAAAACAATAATGGCACCGCCACAATGCAAGTGCTGGTAAATCCCCTCCACATCGCTGCGACGCGTGCGGCCGTTAAAGTTGTCCACTGGCAACAGATAACTGCGTAGAGGCTCGATATTCCACAGCAGTTGGCTGGCGACCGCTTTCACATCCTTGCGCACCCGCGCCACCATATCGATCAGGGCCAGGCCGTCCAGGCTGCCCAGCGGGTGGTTGGAAACAATCACCAGCGGGCCCTGGGCCGGAATACGCTCCAGCTCCGCGGGGTTGATGTCATAGTGGAAATCGAAGGAACGAAACACCTGGCGGATAAAATCCAGCCCGCCGAGATGGGGGTAGTCGCGACCAAACTGCTGCAACTGCTGTTCACAGCAGATTTTCTTTACCGTGGCAGATACCAGGCGTCGTGTCGGGCTCGACGGTGCGGCACTGTACCAGGGGTTTTTCTGTAACAGGTTTTCCAGTTGAATCATGCGGCGACCGCCTCTGTCATGATACGGGCAATTTTGGGTGTGCGGTGCCAGTGCAAAATATCCAGGGCACCATGTTTGTCTTCTACCACCGCAGTCATGGAGTCGACCCAGTCACCGCAGTTGGCGTATGTCACAGCCTGCTGCTGTGTGGCGCTGTGGCGAATCCCAGCGCGATGGATATGGCCGCAAATCACGCCATCAAATCCGCGGCGACCGGTTTCGCGGATGGCCACATCCTCGAACTTGTTCATCATGCGGCGCGCGGCATTGACGCGATTCTTGACGTGATTGGCCAGCGACCACCAGGGCAGGTCAAAGCGGCTGCGCCAGTAATTGATCCAGCGATTAAAACGCAGCATCAGGTAATAACTCTGATCACCGATGTGATAACTGACGGGGTTGATCTGGATGTGATGCTCGAACTGATCGCCGTGGGTAATCCAGTAGCGTTTGCCGTCTGCGGTGGTGTGGGTCCATTCCCGCTCGACGCGGATATTGCCAAGGCGCTTGCCGGCCCAACTGCGCATGGGCGCATCGTGATTGCCGGGTACATAGATGACTTCCGGCGTGTGACTACTGATCTCCGACAGCATACCGAGTAGCAGTGTCGACGCCTGGCACCAGCTGCCCTTGCCTTGGGACAGGGCTTTCATATCGAAGATGTCGCCCACCAGGTACACCGTATCCGCCGAATTCTGGGCCAGGAAGTCCGCCAACCGCTGCGGTTCACTATCCCGGCTGCCCAGGTGCACATCGGAGATCCACAGGGCGCGATATCGATTACTCATTGGCAAGTCCCATGTCTGGTTTAGACAATTCTGTTACCGGAAACTTTGCTTGAGTTTTCTTACAAATCGGCGGCCGTTTCTTGAAGCTTCTATTGCAAGTTGGCCATTAAAGGGAAAGGAGCGACGTAAGTCGCCATTTCGGGGAATCAGATTCTAATCCGGCTACTAGTTACGAACTCGTTGTATTTGTTCCAACCGGGAAACGCTGCCGAGGTAGTCCTGCCAGCTCGCCTGGAGTTCCGCCGTTTGGTAGTGCTGGTACTTCTCCCGATCCAGCCAGTAGACGCGGGTAGTGGCCCGCCGCAGGTCAATCAACGGCAACTGATCGATGGCTGCCGAGCCGCGCTTGAACACGGAGCCGGCTCGGGAGTTCTGGATCATGTCGCTGACAATGGTGAGGTGGACGTTTTCCGCCGAGGGGTCAAAGTGGTTCAGGGCCGCCACATCCGAAAGGGCTTCATAGATCGGGGAAACTGGCTGCTCGCCGGCGGACACGGCCTGGGCGATGGCGCTATCCAGGGGCCTCTCGAAACGCTCCCGGTACAACGCCTGCACAAACTGCTGGTTGGCCGTCAGCGCGCTGACGTCCTTGCCCGAGTGCGGCTTACATAAATCCACCACCGGTTCCGAGAGGCCATTGTAATGGTCGTCCAGAACAAAGATTGAAAAGCGATCGTTGACCGCGGCGGTATCCAGCAGGCCGGCAAGATAGGTTTTGAGAAAGTGCGCCTGGTGCACGGACAGGGTGTCTGATGCATCGATCACGACCAGGTGCTGGGCAAACCTCGGCAGGCTCGGGTTACACAGGGTTACTTTGTCATAGTCCCGCTCCGGCGATCGAATGACCTGCAAGGCAAATGCGCCCAATGCCAGCAAGATCAGGCATCCGCAGGCAAAGAGCACAACGCCCTTTTTATCTTCCGCGGACAGCCCGAGGCCGCCTCGTCGGGATTGCCTGGTCCCTCTCACTGCACGCTTCGCCATCAGGCCCTCCGCAGCCCGTGTTCCAGCTCCAGGCGGTCAACCAGTGCCGCAAAGGAGGCCTGTACCTTTTCACAGCGCTCATTCACGGTGGTGATTGCCGCGCTGTATTCCTCGTCCAGCTCCTCAACCAACAGCTCAAAAGCCACCAGGTCGCGCTTGTGCTGCTCCAGCCCTGTAGTGTTCAACTGCGGGATCTTGTCCAACTCAAAGCGCAACAGTTCACCGAAGTAGGCAGCGCGGCGATTCATCATCCGCGCGGAGTAAGACTGGTAGTAGCGGATCAATTCATCCAGTAACCCCTGAGCCTTAATGATGTCTTCCTGGTAATTGCGGTGAATCTCCTCACTGCGCTCGATACTGGCCTTAAACTGGATGAACTGTGCACGAATCGTCTTCTCCCGCTCGGCCAGTTCATCCTGCACTTCTTCCGCCAACTCATTGACGTTGTCGATCGCATCTTCGTAGGCCGCGGCCCAGGCGTCCTGCATACCCCGCACCCGGCGAGTGATTGCGGTGTACCCGGGGTAGCGATCCTCCACCACAAAAAATTTGGTGGTCAGTAATATCAGGGCGATTCCACTCACCACCACCATGATCCACGAATTGAAATCCTGAATCGCCAGGGGCTTCTCCCACAGGCTGGCCATGGCCAGTTGCGAGGCGGTAAAGGGATCCAGTTCCAGGGCCTCGCGGTAGTGGCCAACCCCCAGTACAAAGGTAACGCCAGTGGTCAGCAAGGTGAGTAACAGAGCCAAGGCACCGGCTTTCCTGATGTAGTTCGAATGAAAGCAGTTGCGCAGGGCGAAGGCCATAAAAGCGGCAATCCCCAGATTGACCAGCGTGATGATAAATGCCTGGAAGAAGCCACCGACCAACCCGAGATCGCTGCCTTTTGACAGGAAAAAAGCATTCAGCAACGTTTCCAGAATGACGATAAAGAAGATTACTGAATAGTGGAGGATTTTCGATTCCCGGTAGATCGCCTCCCGGGTAAGTCCGTTGCGGTGTTTGAAAATTTCCAGATCCATCCGCAGGGCTGACAGTTCCTGTGCGCGGCGCTTGAGCCCACTGACCAGGTTCGCTACCCGGCTGCCAATTTTTTTCTCGACGAAGGCGTCGGTGTTTCTGAGTTCCTGGCACAGCTGCCGGATCTCTACTTCGCTGCGCGCCTCCACCTGCGCATCCAGCTCGGCCTGCCGGTTTTCATGTACCCGGCCAATGATTTCCCGCACCACATAGGAACGCAGGCTCTCTTCACTTTCCGTATGACTGCGGCGATCGATTTCCGGGATGCCCGCTTTCACATCACGCTCAACGCGCTGCTCAACTTTCAGGGCGGAAATGGCGGCCTTGGTTGCCGGTATTGAGGTCATGAGCTCACCTAAAAACTTCCACTACATTTTAGGTTTTTCGTGTATTCCACTTTCTGGCGCGGCCAGCGCGACCGGCTCCAGGTGCATTTTGGTGAACGCTCCTGTTCACGCCTGTTAATCGCGCCTGGGCCAGCATTAGACGGCCAAGATTGAGCAAGGCGCCATAGCGGAAAAACCCTTACTTTCAGAATAGCCCCCAGCGCATCTCTGTGTCGCCAATGCGACAAAGCGTTACCAATCAGTAAGTTTTCACGCCAACTTTACAGATATTTCCTGCCATTACTCCGCGCCCAGGCATCCCGAAAGAGTCAAACGTTGAATAGCGCGCCATACAAACAAATAGACATTGAACCCAAAGTCAAATTAAGCATAAGCTTGAAATTGCTTTCGCACCCAATGACAAATAAATTCGTCGCCGTTATTTCGCGGAAGCATCCGTTGGTATCAAAAAATCAATAAAGAAAGCACGTCAGACGTGAACAATAACAACAGGAACCTTCCATGACGCTTACTCAAGACATCACGCCCCACACCCGACCGAGCAATTTCACCTGGTCATTTGCGTGGATAGCCGTCGCTACCCTGGCCGCGATTTCAGCGACAACAACCGCCGCAGATATTGACCAGGTTCTCCCCATCCAGCACAGCTGCAGTAGTACGTTAAAAATCCGAGCACAGGACATGAGCGCAAGCCAGCTAAATGCAACCTGCGCAGACCTTTCCGCTGGAGAAGCGCTCTTCCACCAGCGCCTGCAGACCAATCAGGTCCCGGTGCCAGACGACTACAACACCGATCTGCGTGTCGTTGTGTTTGATGATTACAGTCAGTATGACAGCTACGGGTATGCACTATTTGGCATCAGCACCAATAACGGTGGCATCTATATTGAGGGCACCCCATCCACCCCGGGCAACCAGGCCAGTTTTTATGCCCACGAGGCCTCCTGGCTGAGGCCTGAATTTGCAATCTGGAACCTGGAGCACGAATACGTGCACTACCTGGATGGCCGATTTATCGCGTACGGCGGTTTCAATCACTACCCGGGCAATATGGTGTGGTGGTCCGAAGGGCTCGCAGAATACCTGTCCCTCGGCAATAGCAACCCAGAGGCCATCGAAGTCGCACGTAATCACAAACCGCGCCACCGCAAACCCAGCCTTGCGTCCGTATTCGATACCACCTACCGCGACAAAACGGACCAGGTGTACCGCTGGAGTTACCTCGCTATTCGCTTCCTGTTCGAGCATCACTACGATGAAGTCATTGCGATGACGAACGCGCTCAAGAATAACGATTACACCAGCTATTCCGCCTATCTCAACAGCTGGGAAAGCAATTACGAGGCCGAGTATCAGAACTGGCTCAACGGCCTGGTGGACAGCGGTGCCCGCGGTGCTCCGCGGGACAGTAAACGGGATGACTTGCTGAAAAAGCACTCCGCAGCAGAAGAAAAACGCCGCGGCCATTCACACAGTCAGTAAGCGGAATTTCCGGGCCTAAAACGAAAGTGCCCGGCAATATAAGCTTTATCACTATCACTGTGATTTTTCGCAAAAAAAACGGGCCCTCGAGAGGCCCGTTTTTTTTGCGATGGGAGGGACAAACTGTCGCGACTTACTCGCTGTCACTCGGGTGACGCATGGGCGCAGGGAATGGAAACTGGGCAATTTTGTCGCCCTTGACCTCGTGCACCTTGCCGACGCCCTCTTTCTCAACTTCGTCGATCCGCACGATGCTGTGCAGAGGAATATACGAGCGCTTCACAGAAGCAAATTCGGTTTTCAGCTTCTCTTCACTGGGATCCACCACCAGCTGGGCTTTCTCCCCAAACACGAACTCCTCCACCTCGATAAAGCCGTACATCTCGCTCTGGTAGATAGCGCGGGCATAGAGTTCGAACACCTGGTTCTGGTTGTGGAAAATGACTTTGTAGATTGGGTTGGCCATAGATCGCTCAGTGGAGGGAGGTCGAAGTAAACGCTCGGTAAATCAGAAGCCCCGCCAATTCTAGTGTGCGGGAGGGCTGGGCCCGAAAAAGCGCGGAAGGTTAGCACTCTCTCAGCCCCCCGTCTATGCAGCCCGCAGAGTGGCCGGTATAATGCCCCACCTTTTAATTTGGCTAGTTTTTAACCAGGCGCGCTATGTCTTCCGATCTTTCCGAAAAACCGGTGAAAAAGCTCTTCATCAAGACCCACGGCTGCCAGATGAATGAATACGATTCTGCGCGCATGCGGGACCTGCTGGGTGAATCCCACCAGATGGTGCCCACCGATGATCCCGAAGAAGCCGATGTACTGCTGGTAAACACCTGTTCTATCCGCGAGAAGGCGCAGGAAAAATTATTCCATCAACTGGGCCGCTGGAAGCACCTGAAAGAAAAGAATCCCGATCTGGTGATTGGTGTGGGCGGCTGCGTCGCCAGCCAGGAAGGTGAGGCCATCGCCAAGCGCGCGCCCTACGTTGACCTGGTATTCGGCCCCCAGACCCTGCACCGCCTGCCGGAAATGATGGAAACCAAGAAGCAGAAGAGCGGCGCTATCGTCGTGGATGTCTCCTTCCCGGAAATCGAGAAATTCGACCGCCTGCCGCAGCCCGAGGCCGACGGCGCCAGCGCCTTCGTATCGATCATGGAAGGCTGCTCCAAATACTGCACCTTTTGCGTAGTGCCCTACACCCGCGGTGAAGAAGTGAGCCGCCCGGTGGCCGATGTGCTGGAAGAAGTGGCGCACCTGGCCGACCAGGGGGTGCGCGAGGTCAACCTGCTGGGCCAGAACGTCAACGCCTACCGTGCAGAAGGCGACGATGGCCAGCTGGTGGACTTCGCCGAGCTGATTACCTACGTAGCCGCCATCGACGGCATCGACCGCATCCGCTACACCACCTCGCACCCGGTCGAGTTTTCCGATGCCCTGATCGACGTTTACGCCGAAGTGCCGGAACTGGTGAACCACCTGCACCTGCCAGTACAGAGTGGCTCCGACCGCATTCTGATGGCAATGAAACGCGGCCATACTGCGCTGGAGTACAAATCCAAGATCCGTCGCCTGAAAGCAATCCGCCCGGACATCTGCCTGTCGTCCGACTTTATTGTGGGCTTCCCCGGCGAAACCGAGCGTGACTTCGAAGCCACCATGAAGCTGATTCAGGACGTGGGTTTCGATATCTCGTTCAGCTTCATCTATTCCGCACGCCCCGGCACCCCTGCGGCCGATCTGCCGGACGATACACCCGAAGAGCTGAAAAAGCAGCGCCTGCAACTACTGCAACACCGCATCAACCAGCAGGCCGCGGAAATCGCCCGTCGCATGGTGGGTAACGTAGAGCGCGTTCTGGTCAGCGGTGTCTCCAAGAAAGACCCGGGACAGCTTCAGGGCCGGACCGAAAACAACCGTGTGGTCAACTTCCGCTGCGACCAGCTGGAGCTGATTGGCAAATTTGCCGATGTGCTGATTGAAGAAGCCTTGCCGAACTCCCTGCGCGGCACCTTGGTAGCTTCTGAGCTGGATGGGCCACTGGGCTAAGAATCGAAGGCGCTGATGCCGGGATTCGTTTCCGGGACCGTGCGCGGCCATGGATGGCCGCGCCCGAGCGCACATGGACGTGCTTGTAGCGTGTCCCGGAAACGAATTCCGGCAGCAGGGCCGCCACAATATCCGCTACAGAGTAACAACCATTGCCTGCAAGCAGGCTCAGTGGACGTCTGGAAAGTCAGTATCCACAAACCGTCATACTCCCCTGTTATAAGCCCTGAGACTGGTTAGAACCCATTCGTCACAAACCAGCCTTTCCCATATTGGCGAAATGGGTATAACCTACAGTCAGAACCCAAAGACAAAAGGTGCACGGAAACCAATTTGGATACACAAGCCCTCGCTCACAGCATCACCCTCGAGCCCAACGACGCTCGCCGCCTGGCCAACCTCTGTGGCCAATTCGATCAACACCTGCGCCAGATAGAACAGCGATTGGATATCGAAATCCGCAATCGCGGCAATCAGTTTGCCTTCTATGGCGACGCCAAATCGGCCCGCGCCGCCGGCGAGATACTGAGCAACCTGTATCAGGAAGCCGGAGCCAATGACGAAGTCACTCCGGAACAGATCCACCTCGCCCTGCAGGAATCCGGGATCGAAGAGCTGATCAGCGGCAGACAGCAGATCGAAGAAGGTGAAGACGATCAGGTCGTGTTGATCCGCACCAAGAAATGCTCCGTGCGCCCGCGAGGGATCAACCAGCGCAAATATGTACGCGCGGTTCAGACCAACGATATCAACTTCGGCATAGGCCCTGCCGGTACCGGTAAAACCTACCTCGCCGTTGCCTGCGCCGTAGAAGCCCTACTTAAAGACTCCGTCGAGCGGATTCTGCTGGTGCGCCCGGCGGTGGAAGCCGGCGAGAAGCTGGGCTTCCTGCCCGGCGACCTCAGCCAGAAGGTCGACCCCTACCTGCGCCCCCTGTACGACGCCCTCTATGAAATGCTGGGCTTCGAGACCGTGGGCAAGCTCATCGAGCGCAACGTGATCGAAGTGGCTCCGCTGGCCTATATGCGCGGCCGTACCCTGAACAACGCCTTTGTGATTCTCGACGAGAGCCAGAACACCACCCGCGAACAGATGAAAATGTTCCTGACCCGTATCGGGTTCGGTTCTACCGCCGTGATTACCGGTGACCCCAGCCAGATCGACCTGCCCCGCGGCCAGGCATCCGGCCTGCGCCATGCGATCGAGGTACTGGACAAGGTCAACGGCATCAGCTTCACCCATTTCGGTGCCAAAGACGTGGTGCGCCACCCGCTGGTACAGCGCATTGTGGAAGCCTACGGCGTGCACGAGGCGGAAGTGGAAGCAAAAGAGGAAGCCGAGCGCGCAGCCCGCAAAGCAGCCGCACTCAAAGCGGCCGGAGAAGACGCGGCCTGAGGCCGCGACCACCATGAACACCAATCAAACCGAGCCCACGTCGCTCCCGCCCGCTGAACTCTTTCTCGATGTGCAGCGGGCTTCCAAACAACCGGGGTTGCCGAGTGACGAAGAGCTCACGCGCTGGGCAACCGCCGCGCTGGGCCACCACCACGACCAGGCCGAAATGACCGTGCGCATCGTCGATGAAGACGAGAGCCAGACACTAAACAGTCAGTATCGCGGCAAAGACAAACCCACCAATGTGCTTTCGTTCCCGTCAGACCTGCCTGCAGAATTGATCGAGGAGCTGGAACTGCCACTGCTGGGTGACCTGGTAATCTGCGCTCCCGTAGTCGCCCACGAAGCGGAACAACAGCACAAAGCACTTGCGGCACACTGGGCGCACATGACCGTCCATGGCACACTACATCTTCTGGGTTACGACCATATCGAGGACGATGAAGCCGAGATCATGGAAAACCTCGAAACCCGCATACTGGCCCAGCTGGGATTTAACGACCCCTATGCGCCGGTATCTGCACACAATGATGCGTCGGTACAAGCGGTGCCGGCAGACAATTTTTCAGATGGAACCGACGAGTAACGCGGAGTATGGCCACATCCATGACCACCGACGAACCCCCAAGTAGCTCCTCCTCCAACCGCCCTCGATCGGGGGAGAAAAACTGGTTGGAGAAAATACTGGGCGCTTTTTCTTCAGAGCCCAGATCTCGCGATGAGCTGCTGGACATCATCAAGGACGCCGCCGAAAACAAAGTGGTAGACGCGGAAGCCCTGTCCATCATCGAGGGCGCGCTGGACGTATCCAGCCAACAAGTGCGCGAGATCATGATTCCGCGCTCGCAAATGGTGGTGGTCAGCATCAATGACAACCCCAAAGAATTCCTGCCCAAGATCATCGAATCCGGCCACTCCCGCTTCCCCGTGGTGGGCGAGAGTATCGACGATATCCGCGGCATCTTGCTGGCAAAAGACCTGCTGCCACTGGTATTGAAAGGCGTGGATCAGTTTCGCCTGGAAGATATCATCCGCCCGGCCACGATTATTCCCGAGAGTAAACGCCTCAACATCCTGCTGCGTGAGTTCCGCGAGAATCGCTATCACATGGCTGTCGTAATCGACGAGTATGGTGGCGTCTCCGGTGTGGTGACCATTGAAGACATTCTCGAAGAAATCGTCGGTGAAATCGAAGATGAGACCGATGAGGAAGAAGCGGACAGCTTTATCCGCAAAGTGAGCGACAACGATTACGTGGTCAAGGCGCTCACCCCCATCGAAGACTTCAATGAGTACTTCGAGTGCGAGTTCAGCGACGAGGAATTCGACACCATTGGTGGTCTGATCATGCAGTCCTTCGGTCACCTGCCCGGACGCGATGAAATGACCAAACTCGGCGATTTCAAATTCCGCGTACTCTACGCCGACAACCGGCAGATTCACCTGCTGCGTGTAAGTCGATTTGACAGGCCCGCTGAAGAAGACGGCTGATGTCCAAATACCTTACCTCACTGGCCGCCCTGATTGCGGGCGGCCTGCTGACGCTCTCCTTTGCACCGTTCAATTACTGGTGGTGCAGCCTGCTGTCTGTTGGGCTCTTCGCCTGGTTACTCGCCCCCACCCGCAACCCTGCCCCGCTGAGTAGCAAAACCTGCTACTGGCTGGCGCTGTGCTACGGCGCGGGGCTCTATGGCACTGGCGGCTCCTGGGTGTATGTTTCCATCACGGATTTTGGCGGTTCCTCGGCGGTGTTGGGTGTTTTCCTTACCGCAGCCTTTGTCGGTATTCTTGCGGTGGTCTTCGCACTGCCGTTCGCCGCTCTCTCCCGCTTCCGCGCGCAGCCGACCTCCTTCGCGCTGGCTTTTGCCGCTCTCTGGTTTGTGAGTGAGTGGTGCCGCACCTGGATGTTTACCGGCTTTCCCTGGTTGTTTGCCGGTTACGGACATATTCACACCTGGCTTGCCGGCTGGGCTCCGGTCCTGAGTGTTTACGGCATTGGCCTGCTGCTGGCGTTCAGCGCTGCAGTAATTGCGCTGGTCGCACGGCGCGCCTTTCGATTCGACAAACGAGCCCCCTGGAAGTCTGCCAATGCCATTGCCCTGTGCGCGGCCGCACTGCTGATCTGGCCCCTGGGACTGGCATTGAGTAAGCTGGAATGGACCAGTACGGGCGACAAAACCCTGACTGTTGGCCTGGTACAGGCGAACATCCCGCAAGATAAAAAGTGGCTGCCGGAATTTCGCGGCGAGACGATCAAGCGCTACCAGACTGCCACCGAAACCCTGCACCAGCAAAATGTCGACGTGGTGATCTGGCCCGAGGCGGCACTGCCGCTGCTGTACCACCAGGCGCCGAACCTGATGTCCGCACTGCAGAACAGTGCGCGGCAATCAGAAACCGACCTGATTACCGGCATCCTCTACGATACCGAGCGGGACCACCGCCGGGTCGTGCACAACTCCGCTGCCGTATTCGGCCAGAGCGAACAGCTTTACCACAAGCGCCATCTGGTGCCATTTGGTGAGTATGTGCCCCTGGAAGACTGGATTCGCGGCACCATCGAATTCTTCAACCTGCCAACCTCTTTCATCCGCCCCGGACCCGAAGGGCAGGCACCGCTGATCGCGGGCTCTCTCAGCTGGGCCCCGCTGATCTGCTATGAAATCGTCTACCCGCAACTGGTCGCCCAGAGCGCTGGCGACGCCGAAGTGTTGCTCACCCTCAGTAATGATGCCTGGTTTGGCAAGTCCATCGGCCCCCTGCAGCACATGCAGATGGCACAGATGCGCGCGCTGGAAACCCGCCGTTACCTGGTACGGGGTACCAATACCGGCGTTACTGCCATCGTTGCGCCCGATGGCAGTATCACGAATCAGCTACCGCAGTTTGAGCAGGCCACCCTCACCGGCACGGTAGAGGCCCGCTATGGCACCACGCCATTTATGCTCATTGGCGTCTGGGGCCTGGTCGCACTGGCCACACTGATGCTGATTGCCGCTGCACTGTTGCAGCGGCGCCCCGCAGCCAACGCTGAGGCCGTATTTGCACGGGAAATGGCGGACTAACCGGTTCGCCATTTCCCAGACAGTACTGCCACAACACCCTCCCCGCCAGCATTTCGGCTACCGAGACGCGCATTCCCCCCTGCTGCCGCCCGCTTCTACTCGCGCCGCCGTTTATTACTGGCAATGTGCACCAAGTATGTTAGCGGCTGCTATCATCCAGAGATATTCACCCGAAGATGACAGCCTGGCTGTCACATTGACGCGATCAATTCGCGGGGGTTGATGCACTAACATATGGCCGGCGGGATTGCCGGCAGCCGGTACCGAGCAGCGATTGACGACTGCGTGCTTTCAACCGCGACCGGCGACAAGATTTTCCATGCACAGACAGATCGATGTGCGGCACGGATGCCTGATTTATGCATTGCTTAATCACTGGCGGCACTGGATTGATAGGCCGTCTATTTTGTGCGAAGTGGCTGGCGCGGGGTAACACCCTGACGGTTCTCAGCCGCAGCCCGGACAAGGTTCACCAACTCTGCGGCGAATCGGCCCGCGGGGTACGCGACCTGCAGCAGGTCGAGGAGCCGGTTGATGTGGTCATCAACCTCGCCGGGGAAACCATTTCCAAACGCTGGAACAGCAACAACAAACAGGAAATTCGCCGGTCGCGCCTGGAGACTACCGAGCGACTGGTGCAGTGGATTCTGTCCCGCCCCGAACGCCCCAGGTATGTACTCTCTGGCTCTGCCGTGGGCTATTACGGGGATCGCGGCGGCGATCTGCTAAAAGAATCCAGCGGTCCCGGCGGCGGCTTTGCCGCAGACCTCTGCCGTGACTGGGAGGCGGCCACCCTCCCGCTGCAACAGTCCGGTATCTGCGTCGGTATCATGCGCACCGCCATAGTGCTGTCGACCCGCGGCGGTGCCCTGGTGGAGATGTTGCCCGCTTTCCGCCTGGGCGTCGGTGGCCCCATGAGCTGTGGCGAACAGTGGATGAGCTGGATTCACGAGGACGATATCGTGGGCCTGATGCTGCACGCCATCGACCGGCAGCTGTGTACCCCGTTCAATGCCTGTGCCCCCGAGCCCGTGACCAACAACAGCTTTTCCCGCCTGCTGGCCAAACAACTTCACCGCCCCAGCCTGATGCGCATGCCTGCCTGGGTACTGAAGCTGATTTTTGGGGAGATGGCCGAAGAGCTGCTACTGGCCAGCCAGAGAATGGAACCGCGCACGGCACTGGACAGTGGCTACAGCTTTCAATATCCCACCCTGGAAAAAGCCCTGGCCGACCTCCTCGGCCCCAACCATGAAAATGGCAACGCCCAGGCGTCCTCCAGAACGCGCTGAGCCCGCAGTTGCGGGCTCAGGAGAGTATGCGGGATGGAGCTATCAGGCGGCGGCGGTACTGCGCAGCAGCGCTTCCTCAAGATAGCTGCAGGCGCTGTCCGAGGTGACCGGGTCAGCCCGGCACTCCATGGGGGCGGAGCCAACCCAGTGCGCGTGCCAACGGTACCAACTGTGGGCTACGGCACCATTCTCGCCAATATCGCTCTGGCCTTTTTCCTGGCGAAGCTCCACGAAATCCGTCTGCGCCGGGTCGATTTTGAATTCGCGGACAATCTGTCCCACAAAGGTTTCAAAGTTCTTGCTCAGCTGAGCGCCACCCTCGGTACCCGTGGACAAGAGCACCAGCTGGCGCTTGCCGCGCCGGGTCATCTTGAAACCAATCCACACAGGGCGGTTCAAGCGATTATGCAACTGAATCGGCGACAGGGATGATGGAATACCCTTCATCTGAACATTACCTCGATTTTTTCTTATGTTGTTATGTGCAGCGAGCGCTCTGCTTTTGCCCTGAAAGGTTTCACTAGAAACCGTCGGACAAGGGCGCCCATACTAGTTTTATCTAGAAGCTGCATCAAGCACCGATCCGGAACGACAGTACCAGATCAGTCAACTTCAACCAGATTCCACCTTCAACAACTGCGGCGCTCAGGCATTGGACGCCAGCGGTACCACTGATCACCCACCAGTTCACGCCAGTACACCTGGGTACGCAGCAGCGCCGCCGCATTGGGCAGCCAGCGCAGCAACCCACTCTCTGCGCGCGGCACCAGCTCGCCCGGGCTGCCAACCGGCAGGGGGCGAACCTGAATACCAGCGCGGGCAAAGCTCTCGGCGGCCCGGGGCATATGCCACCAGTGGGTTACCAGGAGCACAGTTTCGACCCCGGAATCGTGCAGGAGTGCCGCAGAGTTGGAGGCATTTTCCGCCGTTGTTCGGCTGCAATTCTCGCGCCAAGTCACCGAGCGATTGAACAGCTTCTCCAGAGCGCCGGCCATCAGGTCGGATTCGGGCGCTTTCTCTCCGACGTAGACCCGCCCACCAGACACCAGTATTGGCAGCGCCTCCGGGGCCTCAGCCACCGCCCAGGCAACCCGCTCCAGGCTGGTCGCGGACAGCCTCTCAGAGCCACTAGCCTCATCCCGGTAGCGGCCACCACCGAGAATCACCACGGCTCCGGGCTCAACGTTGGGCGTCTCCAGTTGCCGGTCTACCAGACGCTGCCCCAGCCAACCCGAAAAGGCCGGAGTTGCGCACACCCATAAAGTGGCGAAGCAGAGAATAGCCAGCGGCAGTGACAATTTTGCGACCGGGCTCGAGGAGGGGAAAAACCAGAGCACCAGCGCCAGCAATAGCCCGGCGAGTGGCGCAAAAGGGGGCATGATCAGAGTAGCCAATGCGGTTTGCAGTTCCATCTTGTGCAAGTCGTTATTTATACAGTGTTCGATTCACAGAGCGCGGGTCAGGTATTGCGAAAATACTCACCAGGAGCAAATGCGTGTTAGCAGGGATTGGCATTCACTCCGCGGACAATCCCCCGGTAATCTGCCGGAAACACCCGTAACCACAGCGATGGCAGGGCGTAATCTGGCTACCCGCCTCCGGCAGAGCCCGGTATCCGCACCCCAGGCATTGCAGCTCTTCGCCGCTACCCACAGTCTCCCCTGCCAATGCCCAGGGCTCGCCGCGCTTGATACAGCGCATGACACAGGGCCAAGCGGTCTTGGTGGGGTCGGCGGCATCGAGCAACCAGTCACCGGTGCGCTCTTCCAGTACCCGCAGCTCATAGCCCAGCTCATCAACATAATCTTCCGCCCGATGCAGGTCGTCTTTCAGCCAGGCTTTCAAAAACGCGGCCTTGCTGGCCGTGAGATCTTCGACCGCCAGCTCACCTTCAACCAGCTTCTCAAGGTCCCGGCGCACCTCGGTAGAAAGGCGCCCATCTTCATCTGGCAGACCGGGATTCTCGGCCTTCCCGGCCGCTTTAGGTTTCTTACTCACCCTATCCCTCCTATAATTCGCCGTTTTCCGGCCGGGTATCAGGCTCCCGGTCAGAATATCCCAATAGATCGAGTCACAGAGTATAGGTTCCCCACAGATGGAAGAGCAGTACAACCCCTCCGCAGTCGAAGCCGCCGCCCAGGGCCATTGGGCCGAGCAGAAAAGCTTCGAGGTAAAGGAAGACCCCAGCCGCGACAAGTTCTATTGCCTATCCATGTTCCCCTACCCCAGCGGCAAACTGCATATGGGGCATGTGCGTAACTACACCATCACCGACGTGATCTCCCGCTACCAGCGCATGCAGGGCAAAAACGTGCTGCATCCCATGGGCTGGGACGCCTTCGGCCTGCCGGCGGAGAACGCCGCGATCCAGAACAAGACCGCACCGGCCAAGTGGACCTACTCCAACATCGACTACATGAAGGGCCAGCTGAAGGCCCTGGGTTTCGGTTTCGACTGGTCCCGCGAGCTGGCTACCTGCCAGCCCTCCTACTACCGCTGGGAGCAGTGGTTCTTCACCCGCCTGTACAAGAAAGGCCTGGTGTACAAAAAGAATTCCGCGGTGAACTGGTGCCCCCACGACGCCACCGTGCTGGCCAACGAGCAGGTGGAAGACGGCTGCTGCTGGCGCTGCGGCACCACCGTGGAACGCCGCGAGCTGGCCCAGTGGTTTATCAAGATCACCGATTACGCCGAAGAACTGCTGAAAGACCTGGACCAACTCCCGGACTGGCCGGAGCAGGTGCGCACCATGCAGCGCAACTGGATCGGTAAATCCAAGGGTGTCGAGCTGGCCTTCGCACTGCCGAAGACCATTGCCGGCGTTGACCACTTCGATGTCTACACCACCCGTCCGGACACCTTGATGGGCGTGACCTACGTGTCGCTCGCTGCCGAGCACCCGATCGCGCTGGAGCTGGCCGAGAGCAAGCCCGAACTGAAAGCCTTTATTGCCGAGTGCAAAAAGCAATCCATGTCCGAAGCCGATATGGCCACCATGGACAAGAAAGGCATGGATACCGGTCTCAAGGCCATCCATCCGCTCACCGGCGAAGAAGTCCCGGTGTGGGTCGCCAACTACGTACTGATGGATTACGGCAGCGGTGCCGTGATGGCAGTGCCCGCGCACGACCAGCGCGACTGGGAATTTGCCAAGAAATACGACCTGCCGATCAAGCAGGTAGTCGCGCCCGCTGGCGACGAATCTATCGACCTGGACAAAGAAGCCTTCACCGAAAAAGGCAATCTGGTAAATTCCGGCGGTTTTGACGGCCTCGACTTTGAAGCCGCGTTCAATGCCATCGCCGACGGCCTGGAAGCTGCCGGAAAGGGCCGCGTCACCACCAACTACCGTCTGCGCGACTGGGGTGTATCCCGCCAGCGCTACTGGGGCGCGCCCATCCCCATGTTCAACCTGGCCGACGGCAGCGAGATCCCGGTCCCGGCCGAGAAACTGCCGATCCTGCTGCCGGAAGATGTGGAACTGGACGGCGTCACCTCCCCGATCAAGGCCGATCCGGAGTGGTGCAAAGACGAATACAACGGTGAAGCCGTCGAGCGTGAAACCGACACCTTCGACACCTTCATGGAATCCAGCTGGTACTACGCCCGCTACACCTGCCCCGACTTCGAAGAAGGCATGCTCGACCCGGACCGCGCCAACTACTGGCTGCCGGTGGACCAGTATGTGGGCGGCATCGAACACGCCATCCTGCACCTGCTATACGCACGCTTCTTCCACAAACTGATGCGTGATGAAGGCCTGGTAAAGAACGACGAGCCCTTCAAGCGCCTGCTGTGCCAGGGCATGGTATTGGCCGAATCCTTCTACAAAGAAGTCGACGGCCACAAAACCTGGATCGCCCCTACTGCTGTCGACGTAGAGCGCGATGACAAAGGCAAGCCGATCAAAGCCATCGAGCGCGCCACTGGCGAAGAAGTCATCGCCGGCGGCGTGGTGAAAATGTCCAAGTCCAAAAACAACGGCATCGACCCCCACGCAGCGGTTCAGGAATACGGTGCCGACACCGTCCGCCTGTTCACCATGTTCGCCGCGCCCCCCGAGCAAACCCTCGAGTGGCACGATTCCGGCGTGGAAGGCGCAAGCCGCTTCCTGCGCAAACTGTGGAAAACCGTCCACGGCCATATCGAAGCCGGCGACGGCAGCGTCGAAATTGATGTAAACAACCTGAGCGACAAGCAACAGCAGCTGCGCCGCAAGACCCACGAAACCATCCAGAAAGTCAGCGACGACTACGGCCGCCGCCAGACCTTCAACACCGCCGTCGCCGCGGTAATGGAACTGCTGAACGAAGTGGGCAAGGTTGCTGAGCGCGACTCCGCCAACGGCCTCGCGGTAGAACGCGAAGCCCTGCAAGCCGCCGTCATGCTGCTCGCGCCGGTAACCCCCCACATCAGCCACGAACTGTGGAATGCGCTGGGCAACTCTGGCGAGCTGGTCGATGCCCAGTGGCCGCAAGTGGACGAGAAAGCCCTGGTACGCTCCAGCATCACCCTGGTGGTGCAGGTCAACGGCAAGCTGCGTGCAAAACTGGAAGTACCTGCAGACACCGACAAATCCACCTTGGAATTGAAGGCACTGGCAGACGAAAACGTGGTGAAGTTCACCGAAGGCCTCACCGTGCGCAAGGTGATCGTGGTGCCGGGTAAGCTGGTCAATATCGTCGCCAACTAAGTCCCAACCATCGCCTCGGCAACGAAGCACAAATATCAGATGCGAAGGACGGGTGACGGGTACGGGTTTTCAGGAGCGTCGGCGACATGGACGTCGCCGACGCAGCGTACAGGGATGTATCCACAGCGGTCCTGAAAACCCGTACCCGGCGCCCGGCCGCCACAAGGCCAATAAAGAACGCAACAGATCCCGATGAAGACCACTATGCTCCGCACACTAACGATAATCCTAGCCGTCACAATCTCAGCCTGCGGCTGGCAACTCCGCGGTGCACCGAAAAACTTCCCGCCGGGCAGCAAACTCTATATCACCACCGAAAACCCGCGCAGCGACCTGAGTGAAAGCATCACCCGCCTGCTGCAAACCAGCGGCCTGCCGCTTGCCGAAGACGCCACCGAAGCCGACTTCGTCCTTACCGTACACAAAGAAATCGAGCAAAAGCGCACCGTCTCCGTAGACGCCAAAGGCCGTGCCTCCGAATACGAACTCATCACCAGCGCCGAATACAGCGTGCGCGACCGCAACGGCAAATACCTCCTCACCAACGCCCAGGCCGACGTCTACCGCATCCTCCAGTGGGACGAAGACGAAGTGGCGAGTAAAGGCGAAGAAGAACGCCTGCAGCGGGAAGAAATGCGCCGCGAACTCATCAGCCGTATCATCGACCGCCTGCGCCGAATTGAAATCAGCACACCGGTCAGCGACAGCCCCATCGCCCCCTGAACGGCAACAAAGCACTATGGCGCGCATCAACCCCAGACAACTCCCACAGAACCTCCGCCAGGGGCTCGCCCCCATTTACGTCGTAACCGGGGACGAACCGCTATTGATCCAGGAGTGCTGCGACAGCATCCGCGATACGGCCCGTCATCACGGCTTCATTGAACGCGACCTGCTCCACGGCGAAGCCAACTTCGACTGGGGGCAACTGCTCTCCGCCGCAGGCAGCCTCTCCCTGTTTGCCGACAAAAAAATCATTGAACTGCGACTGCCCGGTGGAAAACCCGGCGATAAAGGCAGCAAAGCCCTGCAGGAATTTGCCGATATGGCAAACGAGGAGACACTACTGCTCCTGGTATTGCCAAAACTGGATCGCGCCCAGCTCAACAGCAAATGGGTCAAAGCGCTGGACGCCAAAGGCGTACTGATTCAGATCTGGCCGGTAGATGCCGCAGAAATGCCACGCTGGATTCACCAGCGACTGCGCGCCGCCGGCCTCGACGCCGAACCCGAAGCTATCCAGATACTCGCCGAACGGGTCGAAGGCAACCTGTTGGCCGCCAGCCAGGAAATCGAAAAGCTGAAGCTGCTGGCGCAAGACAATGTCATCAGTGCCGACACCATGAACAACGCCGTCGCCAGCTCGGCACGCTACGACGTTTTCGGACTGATCGACAAAGCCCTGGCCGCGGACGCCGCCGGCGCGGTGAAAACCCTGCAAGGGCTGCGCGCCGAAGGGGTGGAAGCACCGGTCGTGCTCTGGGCCATCGCCCGGGAGATTCGCACACTGCTGGAAACCCAGCAGAAGCTCGACGAGGGGCAACCACTCAATCGGCTGGTGCGCATTCAGAAGCGCCAACCTCTGATCCAGGCTGCCTGCCAGCGGCTACACCCTCGCCAGCTGGAAAATTTCCTGCTGCGCGCCCGCGCTGTGGACAATGCCATCAAAGGCGGTAAAGAAATGGACCCCTGGGCGGGCCTGCTGGAACTGACACTCAATCTTTCCGGTAAACGCAGTATCTGACGTGGGGCGGACTCGCTCCCGCGAGCCCACCCTTTAGTTGGAGACCATCTACAAGATCGAAAAGTTACTCGGCGATTTTTTCCGCGTAAATGGCATCCACCAGTTTTCCATCGTCGCTGTCCCCAGGCAGTTCCCAGAACATAATACCCCCGAGCCGGTGCTCTTTCGCATAGCGGGTTTTCAGTGCCACCGACCGTGGATTATCAAAGGTCGCGTAGCGCTTTTGCTCAGCGTTATAGGCGTAGGCGGCAGCCGCCTTTTTATCCCAGAAAACACCGTACCCGTTTTCATTCCGGTACTCCGCGTCCTGTTCGGCGAAGCGCAGCCCCGGTACATGCCTACCAGCCTGGTAACGTCCATTGTTATCGCTGCCGCCTTCAACGCCTTCCCAAACCCGCGAGTAGAAGGCCGCACCAATCACAATTTTCTGTGCCGGCACGCCGGCATCCAGTAGACAACGCACGGCATTGTCGGTGGATTGCTTCTGCTGATCCGTTGAATAAAGTGGAGTTTGGTGACCGGTCACGGTACTGAACCCGTTAACCAGGTCGTAACTCATCAGATTGATGCTATTGATCAGCGGAGTGACTGCCTGCCAGTCCAGGGACTTCTGCAAAAATGCATCAAAGCCACCGGCAGCGACAGTAATCAGCGAATCTTCCCCGAGCACCCGCCGCAATTCCTGAACCAGTGCAGTGAAGTTGTCGCGGTCTTCAGGCTTAAACGGGTGGCCCGGGTGACCTTCAATGGCGGGATACTCCCAGTCCAGGTCGATGCCATCACCACCAATAGTGTCCAAGGTTTTTTTCACCGAGCGCGCAAACGCAGCGCGATTTTCCGCACTGGAGAAGACATCCGAGCAGGGTTCGCAACCGCCCCAGCCACCGAGCGCCAGCATTACTTTGAGATGGGGATACTGCGCTTTCAGTGCCAGCAGACGCTGATAGGAATCGCGTGCTTCCCCGTCGCGAAACGCCATTTCGTTACCATCCAGGTATACGAAGCTGTATATCAAGTGAGTGAGCTTGTTGAAGTCATAGCGTGCCAGGTCTTTGCCATCGCCCGTGTAGTAGCCCATCACAGCCAGCGCATCGGGACTCACCGACGACGCCTCCAGTCCTTTATCCGCAACAGCCGTATTGCCCATCAGCACCAGCCACAAGCCACACCAACGCCACCAATTCCCCATCGCCATTTCTCCTGCGTTTTTTCTACGGAACAGCAATCACTATTTTCGAGCCCGTATCCTAACGCCTGACACCAGGGAGTGACAACGCTGTCACAGGCGCAGCAACGGCGACGCCAGACAAGCTCAAGCGGATTTTGGCGCAAGCGAACAAGCCTGCCGGCACCAAATGACAAGTGACCGCGACTCAAGTTGGTTAGGATGAAAGGCAAACACCGCTCCCAGCAGCTAATACTGACTGCTAGATTCCAATCACCGGGCGGGAATTCCGCGATCCAGGCGAACAACAGAGAAAAACCATGAGCAAGGCCCCTACTCCATCGGACAAGCCATCCGAACTCGCCAGCACCCATAGCGTGATCAACCAACCCAAGCCGCTACAGGGACATAACCTCTACGCCGGTGATGCCGCCCTGCGGGATGCGGTACAGCGCAATGGCGGCCACTGGGCGGAAGATGACCTCCAGCGCTACGGCGAGATCTGTGGACGCCCGGAGTGGATCGAGCGCGGTTTTCAGGCCAATGCCCACAAGCCGGAGTTTGATTCCCACGACCGGGTGGGCAATCGCATCGACCAGGTGAACTACCACCCCGCCTATCACCAGTTGATGCAGCTGGCGCTGAGCGAGGGACTGCACTCCTCGCCGTGGACAGAGCCAAAGCCCGGGGCCCACGTGGTACGCGCCGCCAAGTACTATCTGCACAGCCAGGTGGAATCCGGCCACGGCTGTCCGGTGACCATGACATTTGCCTCTGTCCCCTCCATCAAACTCAACCCGGTGCTGGCGAAAGAGTGGCTGCCCAAAATTACCGACCGCGGCTACGACCCTAGCAACCGCCCACACACGGAAAAAGCTACGGTCACTATCGGCATGGGCATGACCGAAAAACAGGGCGGTTCCGATGTCCGCGCCAACACCACCACTGCCACGCCACAGGGTGACGGCAGCTACGCACTGGTGGGCCACAAATGGTTTACCTCGGCGCCCATGTGCGACGCTTTTCTGGTTTTGGCCCAGACGGAGGCAGGGCTGAGTTGTTTTCTGGTGCCCCGCTGGTGCCCGGACGGCAGCAAAAATCCGATTCAGGTACAGCGGCTGAAAAACAAAGCCGGCAACGTCTCCAACGCCTCGTCGGAAATCGAATTGCGCGGCGCGCTGGGCTGGCTGGTGGGAGAAGAAGGACGCGGAGTGCCGGCCATCATTGAAATGGTTTCCGCCACCCGCTTCGACTGTATGATCGGGTCGAGTAGCGGCCAGCGACAGGCGGTGGTACAGGCGATTTACCACGCCTCCCAGCGCAGTGCTTTTGGCAAATCCCTGATCGACCAACCACTGATGCAGAACGTACTGGCGGACCTGCAACTGGAAGTGGAAGGCTCCATCGCCATGACCATGCGCATGGCCCAGGCGATGGACCATCTGGACGACGAGCAGCAAAAGCTGCTGATGCGTCTCGGCACCGCGGTCGGGAAATACTGGATCTGTAAGCGCACACCCCATCACGCCTATGAAGCAATGGAGTGTCTCGGCGGCAACGGCGTGATCGAAGATTTCATTACCGCGCGCCTCTACCGCGACGCCCCCATCAATGCCATCTGGGAGGGCTCCGGCAATATCCAGGCGCTGGACGTATTGCGTGCATTGACGAAAACACCAGACGTTCTTAGCAATTGGTATGACGTGCTGGATGAAAGCAAGGGCAACGATCTGCGTTACGACAGAGCCCTTGCCCAGCTGAAAAACCAGCTCGCCGATAGGCATCACATCGAGTATCGGGCCCGTCATCTGGTAGATCAGCTGGCTCTGACGATGCAGGCAAACCTGCTGATGCAAAGTCGCAACAGCGCAGTGGCGGAGGCTTTTATCGCCTCGCGACTCGGCACGCAAGGTGTCGGCAACACCGGTACCCTACCCGTTGGTGTGGATGTCACGACCATCATCGAGCGCGGCAATCCGCTGGTCAGCTGAGTCACACCCAATAACTACTTTCCATGTTCCGGGTGCCAATTAAGGCGCCCTGAAATCTCCGGCACTGCCTTCCTGAAACCCATTTTGTGCAAAACCCTTGGTGCGCAAAACCGTGTTGCCCAAAACCCATGTTGCGCACATGCGACACTTGTCGCATACTAATCCCACAAGTCACAAACCCCCGAACAAGGCATTCCCCAATGAAGCCACAGCCCTCAGCAACGGAGCTCGCCATCCTCAAGGCGCTCTGGCAGCAGTCGCCCCTAAGCGCCCGCGAAATTCACCTGCGCATTGAAGAGCAACTGGGCTGGTCCTACTCATCCACCCGCAAAACCCTGGATCGCATGCAGGACAAAGGTTTACTGCACGCCTTTGAAGTCCACGGACTGAAAGTGTTTGAGGCCGAAGCGGATAAAGTGGAAACGCTGGCGGCCTATGCACGGGATTTCGCCGAGCGCGTACTGGAAATCAAGGGGCCGGTACCCGCCTCTTTTTTCGCGGGCAGCGACTTGCTGAGCGAGGTCGAGCTTAAGGAACTGGAATTGCTGTTGGCGAGGGAAAGCAAGGATGACGGAACAGCAGAGGGAGCAACAGAGGGCTCAGCAGGTGATTGAGTGGCTCGCGCAACTCGCCCTGTCCAGCGCCATCAGCCTTGCCATTGGCGCCTTAATGCTAAGCCTGTTGGTATTGCTGGCCCGTCACCTGCACTGGCTAAATAGCTGGCGCGAACCCTGGCTGGCCGCAGCGGTACTCACTTTTGCCAGCTTTTGCCTGGGTTTCCTGCCCTCCATGCACCACCCCGCCACTATCGAACTGAGCCTGCCCGCTGTTGTAAACCTGCCTCAGGACAGCAATGAGGCCATCGCACTCGCTGCTGGTCAGGATCACAAGACTTTCTTCTGGCTGGGGTGGTTGGTCGCGTGGGGGCAATCTGGGCCTTGGGGGCGACAATCCATCTCGGGCGTTTGCTGCTCGGCCAGCGACGGCTCGCCAGACTGCTGCGCCAGGGCAAGCCGCTACCCGCCAACGGGGAACTCGCGCAACACCTGGGGGTACGGAACCCGCCTGAAGGGCTGAAACTGGTGCTGGTGGACGCGCGGGTTTCCCCCTTTGCCTGCACCTTTCCTACTCCCACCCTGGTACTCAGCCAATGGGCACTCGACGAGCTGTCACTGGCACAAATCCGACTGGTAGTGGGTCATGAACTGACGCACCTGGCGCGGCGCGATCCGATGGCGGTACTGGCACTGCAGTGGATGACGGTCCTGCTCTGGTTCAACTGGCCGTTAAAGAAACTGGCAAAACGGACGCTGGACGCCCTGGAGCAGGGCTGTGATGAAGAGGTACTCAGAAAAGAAAACCAAAACGGGCGAAGGGCCTATGCAGACGCAATGCTGAAGACCCTTCGCCACACCGCGACAGCTCACGGCAATGATCCCGTCGCGGCCTTCTCAACGCAAAACCAAAGGAGCTTCACCTTGAGAATCCGTAACATTCTGAACGGCAAACCCGGCGCCGGCAAGCGCTCAAATGGCACCCTGTGGTCACTTACCCTGGCCAGTGGTCTGTTAGTTCTGGGGTTGCAACCCCAGCTGGCGCAGGCCGGCAAAGCCCTGGAGGCCTTCATAAACCCGTTGCCAGAGGCCAAGGTCACCTCGGGATTTGGTATGAGGCCCTGGCCCATCAAAGACGCAAAATATAAGGAGAAACGCCTGCACAAAGGGATAGACCTGGCGGCGCCTAGGGGTACCCAGATACAGGTACCGGGCTCAGGCGTGGTTACTTTCTCGGGCACCAAAGGCGCGCGCGGTGAAGTGGTGATCATCGACCACGGGGATGGCCTGGAAACCCTCTACGCCCATCTCGATAAACGCCTGGTGAACAAAGGCGATGTCGTAGAGCAGGGGCAGATCCTCGGCCTGGTAGGCAGCACCGGCAAAGCCACCGGCCCCCATTTACACTGGGAGCTACGCCGTGACGGCCAGGTGATCGACCCGGCCAGCCAGGTGCCAATGCAGGCAAAGCACCCGGTGATGGTACTGGCGAACCAGTAAAAGAAGTCGAGGCGCCTGCGGGCGCCTCTTCTACTTTCTGACTCAAACGCATGAACAACTACGACAATCAGTAAAAGCTATAGCGCACGCCGAACTGACCGCGCGCACCGTAGTACTCCACCTGCTTCGGTCGATCTTCACTGCCAATGTAATAGGTCAGCGGTTCATCCGTCAGGTTTATCGCTTCTGCAAAGATGACGAGGCGATCATTGACGGTGTAGTTGGCACTCAGATCCAGACTGGTGTACTTACCGTAGAACTGATCTTCATCCGCATTACCACCGTGCTCTTCCACATACTCGTCCTTGTGGTTCTGAGCCAGGCGCAGTGAGAAATCGCCATCGTCGTAGTAAACAGAGAAGTTGTGCAATAGGTCTGCCTGACGGGCAATGGGTACCGCTTCGTCACGACCCGGGATGGTCATTTCGGAATCCATCACAGTCACGTTCGCAGACACACCCAGGTTGGCCAGTGGGCCGGGGAGAAAGTCCAGCTTGCGCACTAGGTTAAATTCGAATCCACGCAGCCAGGCGTCATCACCATTTTCCGGGCGGTAGATATCCACACCGGTGTTACCGTTGTAGCTACCTTCCTGCACGGATTCGAAAATCGGGTCGGTAATGTCTTTATAGAAGAACCCGGCAGAAGCCACACCGGCGTCACCAAAATAGTGCTCGTAGATGGCATCCAGGTTCCAGGAGTAAGTGGGCTCCAGTTCGGCGTTGCCACCCAGGAACTCGTTGTCGTGTTCGGCGTAGTAACCACCCGGGTTCAGGTCGCCAAAGTTCGGGCGCGCGAAAGTCCGGGTCAGGGCCAGACGCAGATTGCTGTCGTCATTCAGTGCGTACTTCAGGTGTGCGGACGGCAATACCGACAGGTAATCTTTTTCACCATTAAATGGCTCCAGGCGACCTTGCCCGTTTTCGTCTTCCACATATACCTGACTATCCACTTCGGTAGTGGTCTGGGTCAGGCGCAAGCCTGCAACGATCGTGGTGCGGTCGTTCAACTGGTAGGTGGCCATACCGTAACCAGATAGGTGCTGCTCGGCGAGGTCGAAGTTACGACCCAACGCAGCACCGTTGCTGACCAGTGCAGATTCATCCTCCACCAGGGCAAACTGATCGCGATTCTCGCTCCAGAAACGCTCCAGGTCCGACATGGAAGCAACCTGAGAGAACTGGGATGCGTAATCGACATTAATGTCAGACAGGTAGTCATTGCGCCCGGGCTGGTTCGAAAGCGCGAAGTCAGACAGGTACACCGGGTTGTCACCAGTCCACTCGTAGAACTCGTCAGCGAAAATGGATACACGCTCCTTGTCGCGGTATTTCATCCCCATTTTCAGCTCCAGCTCGCTGGAAAGCGCACTGGTGAAATCCACAGACGCAACGATTTTATCTTTTTCGTTGACGTAAACCTTGTACAACTCCACCCAGGACAGTGCAGCCTGTGCCGGATCCATAACAAAACCATCCGGCAGATGGGTAGAAATCGCATTCGCGGGATCATTACCGCCGTCGATTTCGTTATACACCAGACCGTCTTCCGCCAGCCCTTCGTAGCCGACTTCCTTCTGGTCGAAGCGCATCACAAAATAGGAACGATCTTTGCCATTTGGAATATTGCCGTAACGGAACTCGTTGTCGTAGCTGGCCAGGCTCCAATCGACTTTTGCGGTTTCACTCAGGTCGTGCTCACCACCGAACTCAACACCTTTCATTTCGGTGATCAGTTCGTTGTGAATATGCTGGAGTTCCACGCGATCTTTGTCGAAGCGCAGTCGATGCTTGTAGTGAGTCTCTTCGTCAGAAAGGGTGCCGTACAGAGCGCGCACGAAAACGCGATCGTCATCGCTGAAGTTGTATTCGGCTCCCAGGTTCATCCCCAGGGTTTCACGGTTACCGATATAGTCCCGCAGTTCCAGCCGGTAGATACCATTGCCATCGCGACGCGGCTCGAAGTTATCGGTAGCCCAATCCCGGCTCCAGCCGGTCACATTAATTAGGTAACCAAATTTTTCATCTTCGGAACGATCGCCGTACAGCAGGTTCATCGACTTGATGTCGCCGTCGGCTTTATCGGCAATACCACCACCTACAGACACCTGCAGCGTGCGCTCATCCGGAGCGGTGCGGGTAATAAAATTGACATTACCGCCGATGGCATCCCCTTCCTGATCGGCAGTAACCGCTTTGGTCACCTCAATACGTTCAATCAGCTCGGAAGGAAAAAAGTCGAATGCCGTTGCCCGGGAGGTTGTCTCTTCTTCCGCGGACGGTAAGCGGTGGCCATTGAGGCTGGCAGAACTCCACTCGGAAGGCAGACCGCGGACAGCCACGAAGCGCCCCTCCCCCTGATCACGTTCGATAGAAACGCCAGAAACACGCTGAACGGCTTCCGCGGCGTTGCGGTCAGGGAGCTTGCCAATGCCATCGGCGGATACGATGTTCACAATACGAACTGATGCGCGCTGCAGACCAAGCGCGCGCAACTCGGTATCAAACATGTTACCGAGCACAACAATCTCTTCGATGTTGCCAGTCTGGCTTTCACCAGCTGCTTCCATTTTCAACGCATCAGATTCACTGGTGCTTTCCTGTGCGTACACACCCTGTGTAACAGCCAGTGCAATGGCTGCTGGCAATAGCTTAAGACGATTCATCGTCTGCCCCCTGTGTTATCAGTAAAAAGATCTGGTCATTTGTGTATTCATTTCCCGCCCAAATCTGGACTAGACCAGAATCCTAATGGCGACCTGTGACGCTTTTGTAACAGGAGTATTAATTTTGGTTACAAAACCGGTCCGCACAAAGAGCGCACCGAAGAGCCCACCGAAGAGCGTCACATGTCGGTCACCAAACTGAAACTTTCCGCCTCTAATATTTGGTCTAGACCAGATTTCAAAATGCAACGGGGAATTCACTGGTGTCGCTCACAGATATCGTCCGCTCCGCTCAACCGGCCTTGAGAGAAAGGCTCAGTACGCTGGCGCTGATCGCTTTTTCGGGGTTTGCCGCCTTTTCGACCTACTTCTGTATGTACGCCTTTCGCAAACCATTCAGCGCGGCGACGTATAGCGATATTGAAGGTTGGCAGTTTGCGATGGACTACAAGACCGCGCTGATCATCGCGCAGGTACTCGGCTATGCCCTGTCCAAGTTTGCCGGCATTAAAATCATCTCTGAAATGCAGCCACAACGCAGGGCGAAAATGCTGGTTGCCCTGGTACTGGCGAGCCATCTGGCCCTGATCGGATTCGCACTGGTACCCGCACCATTTAATGTGGCCATGCTGTTTTTGAACGGTATTCCGCTGGGGATGGTGTGGGGCCTGGTGTTCAGCTATCTCGAGGGGCGAAGAGTTACCGAAGCCCTGGGAGCGATTCTTTGTGCAGCCTTGATTGTCTCTTCCGGTGCAGTAAAAGCGGTCGCTGCCTATTTGATGCTGAACTGGGGCGTAGCAGAGATATGGATGCCAGCGCTTGCCGGTGCGCTGTTTATTCCTCCGCTCGTCGTTTCTGTATGGCTGCTGGCAAAAACACCGGCGCCCAGTGAAAGGGACATGACGGCCCGCAAGCCCCGTCCGCCAATGAACGCTGCCATGCGCGGTGCCTTGCTAAATGAAACAGGGTTTGGACTTACCGCACTGATTTCGGTCTACGTATTCCTTACCGCTTTCCGGGATTTCACGGACAATTTCGCTGCAGAACTGTGGATAACGTTGGGCTATGGCGAAGCACCAGAAATCTTCCTGACCAGTACCTTGCCCGTCACGCTGGTTGTACTGGGCAGCCTCTGGCTACTTATGTTTATTCGCAACAATTACCTGGCATTGGTATGTAACCAGCTGGTGGTGGCAGCCGGTGGCCTGATTTGTGTACTGGCGACATTCACATTCGAACGGCAACTGATTAGCGGCGCCGCCTGGATGATCGCCATCAACACCGGCTTGTATATGGGATTCATTCCTTTCAATTGCCTTCTGTTTGAACGACTGGTAGCCAGCACCCGCTCACTTGCGAACGCCGGATTCCTGATCTATCTCGCCGATGCCTCGGGTTACGCCGGCAGCATTCTGGTGCTTCTCTATAAAACCTTCGCGCAACCGGATCTGGAGTGGCTGCCATTTACGCTGCAGTTCAGTTATGCCGTCGGCTTTACCTGTATGGGGTTGATCCTGTTCTCCCTGATGTATTTCCGCAGGCTAAACCCCACACGACAGCTGACTTTGCGCGAAGGGCCCGGCGTTCACATTGCGGGAACATGATTCTTTTCGTTCATTTACAACACTGACAACATCGAAGTTTTGCTTATGAAATTTGACATTGCCATTGTCGGCGCAGGTGTACTCGGTAGCTTTGCGGCGCTGGAGGCCTTAGAGGCAGGTAAAAAGGTTCTGTTGATTGAAGCGGGTCAAACTGCACGCGGTGCCACCGTGCGCAATTTTGGTCAACTGGTGGCTTCGGGCATGGCGCTGGGAAAATGGCGTGACCTGGGGATTCGTTCACTGGCCATTTATAAAAAGCTTCAGCCCCTGGTCGAAGGTGCAATCTGGCAGCAGGGTTCAACCTATATTGCCTCTACCGCTGAAGAAGCGACCCTCCTCGAGGAAATGTATTTAATCAACCGGGCACAGGGTTACCCATCAAAGCTGTTAACACCCGCACAATGCCAGGAACGGTTTCCAGGGCTGCGAGCGGATTATTGTCACGGCGGCCTCTACTACCCGGAAGAAATGAGTGCTGAAAGTGGCCAGTTGATGCCGCGATTGTGGTCATTGCTGAGTGCCAATCCCTCCCTGGCCTTAAAAAACGTAACCCTGGTTCGCGAAATCAAGGAGACGGGAGGCGGTACGGAGATCATCACCAGTGGCAACGAAAAATATTTAGCGGACAGGGTATTGATTTGCTGTGGGCATCAGCTGTCTCAACTTTATCCACAGGTTACCCAAACCCCAGATATGAAACTCTGCAAGTTGCAGATGTTACGCACCGAGCCCTACCCCGGCACCCGCCTCCCGGGCAACCTCCTGACAGGTCTCACGATTCGGCGATACGAAGCCTTCCAAAGCTGCCCGAGTTTTCAAAATTTACCGCAATCCACTGTCGATCCGCGATGCGCAGAGCTGGGTATTCACATGCTTTTCAGACAGTCGGAAGACGGCAGCATCATCATTGGTGACTCCCACGAATATTTCGACAGCCGAGATGTTCACTCCATCGATTACGAAGTACGTGAAGATATCAACCAGCTGATGCTGGACGAAGCCAAGAATATTTTCGCCTTGCCACACTGGCATATCAGTCGCAGCTGGAACGGCTATTACAGCCAGGATATGAGTGCCAACAAAGTGCTGTTGCGCTCCATTTCCGACAACATCCACTTGGCTACCGGCATCGGAGGGAAAGGCATGACAACAGGCCCCGCACTCATGCAGGACGTAGTTCAACAGATACTTCGTGGCGACGCGTTAGAAGGGTTAGAGGCCTTGCATGCACACTCTGTCACCTGACCGGCTCAGAATAAACGAACACGCCATTAATACCCTGCGGAAATTGTTTGCTCGCTTTGGAAGCCTCACTCTCGGAGAGCACTGCAGCCAACAGGAACACGCTCGCCAGTGCGCGACGCTAGCGCAGCTGCAGGGTAGCGAGCGCTCTCTGATCTGCGCGGCCTTTCTCCACGATATCGGGCATCTACAGGCACTGGATGCCAATATCCCCGGCACCGGTGCGGAAGGTCACCCGGATCATGATCGCATCGGAGCCCAACTGCTGCGCGAACTGGGGTTCTCGGCAGCAGTTTACCAGCCTGTTGCGAAGCACGTTGAGGCCAAGCGGTATCTGGCAGGAGATGAAGCGGAATATCAGGATAAGCTCAGCCGAACCAGCGAAAACAGCCTGAATATTCAGGGAGGAGCAATGTGTGCAGTGGCGCGGGGAGAATTTCTTCAGTCGCCTTATGCCCGCGAAGCCATTCAGTTGCGCCGCTGGGACGAAGGCGGCAAGCAACAGGAACTGGAGATTCCCGGGGTGGAGTACTGGCTGACCCTTTGCCTGGAAGAACTTTAAGCAGTTTCAAAAATGTCACCAACTTCCATATCTATTTTCAAATTCACGCAGTAAAAATGCAGGACTAAAATATGTCACATTCACTCCAAGCGATCATTTTTGACTGGGCTGGCACCCTGGTTGATTTCGGCTCCCGCGCGCCACTCAGCGCCTTCATGCAAGTGTTTGCCAACGCCGGTATCGAAATTACCGAAGCCGAAACCCGCGCGCCCATGGGAACCGAAAAACAGGAGCATATCCGCCGCCTGATGCAGATTCCACGTATCCGCGATGCCTGGCTTTGTGCCAATGGCCGGCTTCCCACCGAGGACGACGTGGCTCAGCTCTATGCCAACCTGGGCCCCGTACAACAGGCAGCCATTGACCAGCATTGTGAAATCGTACCCGGTGCCCGACGTGCATTTGATATTGCCCGCGAACGCGGTCTGAAAATCGGCACCACCACCGGTTACAGCCGTCATATGATCGAGGGTATGCTGGTAGCGGCTGCGGACCAGGGTTTGAATCCAGACTCGGTTGTGGCTGCCGACGAGGCGCCCGGTGCCCGACCGGGCCCTGCCGCTGCGCTCAAGACCGTTATCGACCTGCGAATCCCTTCGGTGAGAAGCTGCGTCAAAGTCGATGACACCGAGCCCGGTATCGCCGAGGGCCTGAATGCCGGAATGTGGACAATTGCCGTCGTCTGTAGCGGTAATGCGCTGGGTTACTCCCAATCGCAGTGGCAGTCACTGAGTAAGTCCGAGCAGTCTGTACAGAAGGCACGCGCCTATCGATCGCTGGAGTCCTGCGGTGCCCACTACCTGATCGACGATGTGTCGCAGCTAGAACCGGTGCTGGTGGACATCAATCGCCGCCTGGCACTGGGAGAAACACCGTAACGGCACGCCGTTACGGTGCCCTCTTCCTTTCATCTGATCTCGTCCTTTCCCAACCTGACGCCACTACGGCGTTGGGTTAGGATAGGGATCACGATAACCATTGATAACCTTTGAGTGCTGTACCCGTGTCCCTTGCTTACGACGACATCAAGACGCATATCAGCGGACTGATCAACAGCAACCGCCTTGCAGCGAACGACAAGTTGCCCTCTGAAAGGGAGCTGGCGGAAGATTTGAGACTTACCCGAATTACCTTGCGGGATGGACTGAATCGATTGGAAGGCGAAGGCCTGATCTATCGCCAGAATCGCAGAGGTTGGTTTGTCGCGCCACAACGGTTTGTGATGCGACCGGCACACAAGGTCGACTTCAACCAGATCGCAGAGCAACAGGGGTTTTTACCGTCAACCCAGATTTTACAATTGCGCAAACAGCAGCAGCGCAAGGATATCTATCAGGCCTTCGGACTCGAGAAAAGCACGCGTTTTTACGCGCTTCGTCGGGTGCGCTACCTGGATGGCCGAGCGGTGATGGTGGAAGACAGCTATATGCCATTGGAAAGTTACCCACAGCTTGACGAATCTGACCTGTCCGGATCTGTCACTGCCGTACTGAAGTCTCGATTTTCCGTTAGCGTCAGTCGTGAGTTCTGCAATATTCAAATGGGGCACCTGGAAGAAGAATACGCAGCCCCCCTGAACATCCATACCGGCGCCCTGGGACTAAAGATACTGCGTCTCCGCTACGATCAGGATGACCAACTGATTGACTACAATGTCGAGCACTGGCTACCCCATGCCATTGAAATGGAAGTCACCACCCGCTGATTTTTCACAGCTCAGTTCCTCTTCCTTTCTCGTGGTTACTGAATAACTTCGTCCTACCGATTTCTATTTTTATTGGGTATAGACCCAGACTGCCAACCAGTACACACCGGTTGGCACCTCCTCCCCTCATACAACAAATCCGTCACCGTCCCTTCACAGCAGCTTCACCGCGGATTCACGGCATCAGGTTAACCTCAAAACTGGTCTAGACCAGAAATTCAGGCCAACTACTCACTAAATTTTCCGAGGAGATGTTATGAATCGACTAATTCTTTGCGGCCTCGCGCTTTTCGCGACGATGCTCAGCACAAGTACATTCGCCCAAGGCGAACCCAAGGTATTGCTTGTTGGTATCGATGGTGTCCAGTTTGAAAAGCTGCAGACCCTGAACACACCCAACTTCGATCGGCTCTACGTCGAACAGGCCTATACTGGTGGTATTGATGGTGCGGAAAGCCAGCAATCCACCTACAGTGGACCCGGCTGGTCGACGATTTTGACAGGGGTCTGGGCCAACAAGCACCAGGTCACTTCGAACAGCTCCGGCCTGGCAAACAGTGCATTCCCCAGCCTGTTCAAGCGCATCAAAGAGGCAGACAGTAATCACTGGGTCGGCAGTATCGTCAACTGGAGTCCTATCAATACGCAATTCTTTACCCAGGACCTCAGCAATGCCGATCTGGTGCAAAGCGGCCTCTCCGATGATCAGGTAACCGCGCAGGCGGTTGCCAGGATCAATAGCGGTATCGCGGACTTCCTCTTCCTGCACCTTGATGAACCCGATCATGCCGGCCACAGTTACTGCTTTGGCAGTGCCTACAACAATAGCATTACCGACAGTGATGCCCGCCTCGGCCAGCTACTGGATGCCGTCGATGCGCGCAATGCGCTGGGAGATAACTGGCTGGTACTGGTAACCACCGACCACGGTCGCGACACCCTTGGCTGCAATCACGGTGCGCAGACCAGTAATGAAAAAACGATCTTTATCGCCAGTAACCAGATGCTCAACCTGGAGCACAGTGAAAAAGTAACCGATATCAGCAATACAGATTTCAACGGCATTTACGGGCATTCGGCACAGACCGCTATCGCGCCTACCGTTCTTCGCCACTTGGGTATTACACTGGATAGCAACTGGATGCTGGATGGCACACCGATGATCGGTACTACTGGTGTACGCAAGTTACTCCCGGGAAACAGCAGCACTGCAGAGTGGTACGCACAAAGTCCAGGGCAGGTCAGCGTGTACCGCAATGGTGTGTTGGTGGATAGCGTGGATGCGCTGAGCCGCGCCTGGCAGGACCTGAGCGATTTCCATGGCACTGCCGACTATGTGCTGGTACAGGATCAAACACCGGTGGCAATACGTCGCTCCCGCCTGGATATTACCGCCGCACTGGACTGGAATGTCAGCCGCGCCTATTACTTCCGTGATGACAGCCAGTATGTACGCTACAACAAGACCAGCGATAGTGCCGATAGCGGTTACCCGCTGGAAATTAGTGACAACACCTGGCCCGGACTCGGGAATTACGCGAGCCAGATCGTTGCCGCGTTCAAGGCGTCCAGTAGCAAGGGTTACTTTTTCCTCGCCGATGGGCGCTATCTGCGGTACGACCTGAACAGTGACAGTGTTGATCCCGGCTACCCGAAGGACGTGAACAACAGCAGCTGGCCGGGACTAGCCCCCTATGCCACTCAAATTCGCGCGGCACTGAAGTGGCCCAACAGCAAGGTGTACTTTTTCCTCGCGGACGGCAGCTACCTGCGCTACGACATGAATAATGACAGCCTCGATGGCGGTTACCCCAAGCCCATCAACAACAGTACCTGGCCAGGAATGGCGGATTACGCAACGGATATTACTGCCGCCCACCAGTGGAATAGTAGCCGTGCCTACATTTTCCTTAGCAACCAGCGCTATCTTCGCTACAGCATTAGTGGCGACCAGGTCGACAGTGGTTATCCGCGCGCGATTAATGGCAACACCTGGCCGGGCTTGATGAACCCCTGATTCATTCCGGCGAATTTACCACTGGAAAATAACAGGCCGCGCAACGCACTGGCTTCACCAGACGTTACGCGGCCTTGCACCATCTCATTCACCGGATTGATTTACCGGGAATCTATTTATACCGCGCCACGCGCCTGAACCGTGACGTTCTCTTCTGACCGCGGCTCTTCACCCACATACCAGATACTGTACTCCGGCGCCCGGTGAATACGCTGCAGGGTTTTGCGCGCAAGATAGAAATAGCATCCAGCGCCAACAGCCGCCACGGTATCAATCAGATAAGTACTGCCGCCGTGGTTCCAGCCAAAACCCGGCAGCATTGCAGACAGCAAACTGACAACGGGAATCATCAGTGTGGCCAGTGCGGATACATACAACAGATCCACTGCACCGTTTGCCGCGCCACGATAGAAAGCCCAGGCGCACGCCAGGAAAAACACGGCGTAGTAAATGCCGGTGTGCCAGGCAGCGACAGCATCCGAGAATAGCGGCAGGACCTTTGCCGCAGCAATGGAAGCCGAAATACCGGCCACACATCCCAATGAAATCCCTACGGTCAGTGCACCAAGCAGTTTAGACGCACGGGTCTGATTCACTTCAAGGTGTTCATAGCCCTTGCGACGCTTCTTGCGGTGGGACTCAATCCACAGCAGGTTGCCGGTATAAAACAGCACCGCACCTGCCAGCCCGAGCAGGAAATACCCCCAGCGCACCGGGTTACCACCAAAGTTTCCAAAGTGCAGGGAAAAGAAACTGGTCAGTGTCGCAAACCAGCCATCCTGCTCACCGGGCATATAGCCGGTCATGGTCTTTTCACCGGTGTACGGATCTACGGCGACCATACCGTAGTGGGGCGTGCGAGAACCGTGACGAGGATTGCTGCCCGCAACCAGCAGCTCCAGACCGTGCTCTTCTTCATAGTGGAACTGCATAAACAGTGGCGTAAATTCCGGCGACTGCTCTTTGAGGCGCGCGACCAACTGGTGTGGAGCCAGTGGTTCAAGGTGCGCATGGGACTCCTCATGCGCTTCGGGCTTGCCGTTCTTTTCCAGTAGCGCCCACTGGGTGCCATAGAACTGGTCATGAAAGGCAAATACCACCGCGGTTAGCGCCATGATGATATGAAACGGCAGGCTGAACAGACCCAGTGCATTGTGTAAATCCAGCCACATGCGTTTCAGGTTTTTGCCGATGCGCAGGATAAACAGATCCTTCACCAGGGTCGGCAGCAATACAATCACACCGGAAACCAGTGCAATAAAGTACAGCAGAGATACTATTCCCACGAGGGGCATGACCATATCGTGGTCCAGTAAAATGCCCACCTGCTGATGAAGATCATCCACCAGTTGCCCCACCGCCGATGGCCCTTGGCTGTGTACCAGCAGAGATCCGTCTTCTGCCAGCTCCGCATAATACGTGGTGCCGCCACCGCGGGGCGCCGTGCTCCAGCTCAGGCGCGCGGGTCTTTCCGCCAGCCCGGCGTCCAGGGTCAGCTCATAGCGTCCCGCCGCTTTCGGGTACTCCGCCAGCACCTTTTCCACCAGTGCCGGCGTTTGTTCCAGCGGCGTGTGTTCGCTAAAGACTTTCGGCTCGGTTGCCCAGCGATTTAACGGTGCCTCAAACATGGTGATGGCGCCGGCGTAAAACGCGATAAACAACGCGAGGCCACAGGCAATCCCCACCCAACTGTGGATATCGCGATACATGCGGATGATGTCACTGCGTATTTTCATGATATTTATCCTTTGATCCGCATTACCCGACTACAAATCTGCTGATAAGAAGTAGGCCCCACAGCACGACATTGGCACCGCCCAGCCACGCCCAGGCGCGCAAGCCGCTCTGAAACAAGAAGCAAAAGCTCAGAATCAGGGCCCAAATCGGAGACACCAGCCACATGGTGATCTGCGCCTGTGCGGAGAAAAAACCCACTTCGAGAGGGCCAAATTGGGAAAACAATCCACAGAGGGCGATAGCGAGAAAGTAACCGGCAATAGCACCGGCACTGGCTTTGCCAAACCAGTTGCTGCTGGAGAGCTGTTGTGCTTTCGGTAATCTTTTACTCACGACTGCTCCTCCGTTTTATGTTTCAGATAGGCAATGACCATTGGCGGAATAGTCCAGACAAACATGACCCCGGTCACCAGAATAAATACCGCCGATCCTGGGCCGGAATACTGCAGCAGCAGGAATAGCGCCAATACCAATAGCAGAAGCCCTACCCACGCCAGCACACGCGTGGGCAGCGCGGCAGAAACCAGTCGCTGGTTGGCGCTCGCCAGATAGAGCAGTGTGGAGCCCAGCGCAATAAGCACTGTGGCGGAAATCAGAAGTAGTGCAGTCAAAGGACTTACTCCGCGTTCATCCAGGTATAAACGACAGAGGGCCCGCATTGCGGGCCCTGGTAATTACTGAGGTGTTAACACTTACCAGCTGTATTGCAGGCGCGCGGTTACCACGCGCCCCTGCCCGTAGAAACAGGACTGGGTGGTGGTGCAGGTCACCAGGTAACGTTCATCGTTCAGGTTGCGCGCATTCAGGGATACCGAAACACCATTCAGTTCTGGACGCGCTACACCAAAGTCGTAGCGTGCCAGCAGATCAAACAGGGTGTAGCCGTCGACCTTGATCGCGTTATTGGTATCGCCGTAGCTTTCGCCGGTGTAGCGCATACCCGCGCCAAAACCCAGGCCAGCCAATGCACCCTGCTCAATGCGGTGATCCACAAACAGGGATGCCAACACATCCGGCACCTGCGTCATGGCGTTACCCACAATCGGATCGTTGGACTTGGTAATTTCCGCATCCAGGCGAGACGCTGAAGCAATCAACGTGGTTCCGGTTGCCAGGGAAGCTCTCCCTTCCAGCTCCAGGCCGCGCACCTGTGCCTCACCGGCCTGTACCTGGCAGACACGGCGACCACACAGTTCACCATTGGGATCGGACGTGGAAACGTTCTGCTGGGTGATCTCGAAACCACCGAAGCTCAGGTAAACATTGCTGCCACTCTGGTAGCGAACGCCGGCTTCCACTTGATCACCGGTGGTTGGCTCAAACAGCACACCACCCAGGGTCTGTGAAGGGTCGACCACTTGCGGCAGGAAGGACTCGGAATAACTGACGTAAGGCGCCACACCATTGTCGAACAGGTAAACCGCACCGGTGCGCCAGGTAAACTCATCGGCCTTGGTAGAGAAGATTTCGCCTGTCTGAAGATCTTCACTCTCGTCGTCCGCGCGGTCGTACCGGCCACCGACATTGAAACGCAGATTCCCCGCACTGATCTGGTCCTGCAGATAGAAACCCGTTTGCTTACTGATAGAAGCGCCATAAATCTGGGGCCCCAGGTTTTCCACATAATCACCGGCGCCGCGATACTCGGGATTGAAAATATCCCACAGCGGATCTACCTGGCCTCGAGGGGCATCCGGCAGGCTCACCAGGTCGCGGTAGTGTTCCCACTCGGTATGGAAATAATCCAATCCGCCCAGCAGGGTATGACTCAGGTTGCCGCTGTCGAAGCGACCCTCCAACTGGGTATCGATGGCATAGCCATCGGACTCACCGTCGCCCTGCACCGCACGGCGACCAATGGTCTGGCCGTCGATACACTGTTCACCGTAAGCGGTAGCGGCGCAGTCGGCGACGGTATCACCGGACAACACGGTCACCCGGTAGAGCGTATCGATGTGGGTATAGCGCGCGTTGTTGCGCAGCGTCAGGTTGTCGTTGATATGGTGCTCGAGGAAGGAGCCGACCAGAAGCTGGTCGCGGTCAAAGGTGTTCCAATCTACTTCGCCGATATTGGCATCGTTGTCGATGTACTGGCCATTCGAGGGTGTCAGGGTGCCCAGCGCCGGCAGGAACTGGAAAGTGGCTCCGCCCTCATCGCGCTGGTACTGGGTGAGGAAGGTCCAGCTTGTCGCGTCGCTCGGGGTCCAGGTTACGCTCGGGGATACGTAATAGCGACTCTTGGAGACATCATCCACCTGGCTATCGCCGTCTTCCGCGACGGTGACGATGCGGCCGTGGAGGGTGCCCTCCTGGTTCAGGGGCGCACCGAAGTCGCCGGCAATTCGACCGGAGAAGTTACCCAGGTCGGTATATCCCTGCCCCTGAACCAGCAGCTCCTGCCGGGTTTCGGCACCGGCGCGCTTGGAGACCATGTTCACCATGCCACCGGGAGCGGCCTGGCCGTAGAGCACACTGGACGGGCCCTTGAGGACCTCCAGCTGTTGCAGGCCGAAGGTATCAAAACCGAAGCGGGTCCACTGGCCACCGGCCGGCAGCCGCAGGCCATCGACGAAATTGTTGTTGGAGGAGAAGCCGCCGGCACCGAATCCGCGCACGGAGATTTCATCGGTTCGGCTGTCGATGCCGGAGGGCTCCGGTTGCACACCGGCGGTGTATGACAGGGCATCGGCGACGGTCGAGGCTGCACGCAGGTCAATTTCCTCACGGCTGATCACGGAGATGGTCTGGGGAGACTCCATGATCGGGATGCCGGTCTTGGCGGTGGAGGTCGCGGTGGACAGGCCGGTCGCGGTGACCACCACTTCCTCCAGATCCGACGCTTTCTCGGGCTGTGATTGCGCATTGGCGTGGGCCACCGCAAGAGCCAGCAGCGAAGAAGCTGCCAGCAGGCAGGCTGGTACAGATCGGCGTTCGTTCATAAGTCCCCCAATTGAACAAAAAGCACCCGGAATACCGGGTCAAAAACTTTGCAGTTGATAAGCATTATCATTCGCGATTTAATTGCCGGCGGATGTTAATGACGAGGGGGAGCCCTTTCAACGGCGAAACCTTTGCGCAACAACCCGAATCATTTGCGAGACAACCAATCACCCGATAGTGGGCAACAGCACACCTTTTTAGATTGCCTTCAACGCCAGCAGCTCATGACCGTTACGATAGAAAAGACCCGTTCCGCCCCGTTGCCCGGGACACAAACCGGAGTCACCCAGCGCGCCAATCAAGTGGTCAAGGTCGATGACTTCGTCCGTCGTCCGGGTGTGCGCTTGCAGCTCTCTGAAACCGGATATGCCCGACCGAGTGTTTTCATGCAGGGACACTTCCACCAGCAGGCGCTGGGGGACGGCCTGCATTTGCGTTACGGCGACAGCCGCGAAGAGTTTGCCTACACCGCGACCGCCGGGCTGGCGACGGGTATTTCCTTGGTCATCTTTTTGCAGGGGGAGATAGAGATTCGGGTCGGCCGGTATCGGCACCTGTTTTCCAACCCTGTCGCCGACACAGAGCAGCAGCAACTGTTGAGTATTCGCGCCGGATCACAACAGACCATCCAGCGCATTTCCAGGTGTCCGCAGCAGGTGCGCTATCTTTCCATCAGTATTGCCGAGCACTGGCTGCGAAGCCGTGTTGCACACCTGGGCGAAAGTTGTGAGGAACAAAGGACCGGACTCCGGCAAGAAGACCTACGCTTCCATGCGCAACGTCTTACCCAGCCACAATTTCTATTAATTAACGAAATCATCCGCTTACTGCGTGCTTCGGAACCATGTAACCCATTATTGCTGGAAGCCAAAGTCATCGAACTGCTGGCCAGCACATCCACGACAAGCTCAGCGCCCGCTAACCTGCAGACAACAGCAGCTCCGAGGTCAGATACATCATCGCGGGAATTACAGTACTTGCGGCGTGCGCGCAACATCATTCAGGAAAACCTGGACAAGTCGTTGAGCGTAGGCCAGATCGCGCGCGCAGCGGGGATCAGTGTCAGCGGCCTGCAGCGATTGTTCCGGAAACGGGAAGGCGTCAGCGTGATGGAGTTTATCCGCCAGCGGCGTATGCAGCGGGCTTTGCAGTCCCTGCAGTCTCAGTCACTCAACGTGCAGCAAGCCGCCGCTTTGGCGGGATACCGAAATGCCGCAAACTTTGCCACGGCCTTCAAGAGGGAATTCGGGTTTACCCCGAGGGAAGCGGCAACCTATTCAAGGATGGACGCCGCAGAATCGAACAACCACCGTCCTGCCATCAGCGCGCTACCAGGGGATAGGGGTACCGTCCCAGAAAAGTAATTTGCCGTGATCCTCCTCGCGCAAGCCGCGAATGACAGAAACCATGCGGCCTGCGGTCTGAGCGGGCGAGTAGAGTTTTCCGGCGGGAATATTTTCCTGAAACGGCTGGGACAGCGGCGTATCGGTAGTGCCCGGGTGCACCGCAACTACCCGGCAGTGATCAACTTTGCGCGCCCATTCAATCGCGAGGTTACGCACCAGCATGTTCAGCGCGGCCTTGCTCATGCGATAGCTATACCAACCGCCAAGCCGGTTGTCTTCAATACTGCCCACTTTTGCCGACAGGGAAACCCAGGTCAATGGCTCGCGGCGCTGGATCAGGGGCGCAAACCCCTGGGCCAGGTGCAGGTGCGTCAGTACATTGGTCGCCACACTTTGCAGTAGCGCATCGTCGGTGCACTGGCCGACGCTTTTTTCCGGGGCGTGACTCTTAACGTAATTCTGCCCGTCACTCTGCCAATGCAAAGCACCACAGCAATTGATCACCCAGTTTGGCAACGGCTTCTGACGCAACCATTCCGTTACCTTGCCGACAGATTTTGGATCGGCCAGGGACGTCGTCAGGTGGGAGTGATTACCGGTAGCCGTCGCGAGTTCACGGCGACTGATGGTGAGAATCGTGGCTTGTGGGTATTCTTTTTCCAGCTCGCCCAACAGCGCACTGCCGATACCACCGCTGGCACCGGCAAGTAAAATAGTATTTGGTGCGAGGCTGTTGGGTACGAGGCTGTTGGGTGTTGGACTAGTGTGATTCGGCATAGGCTTCCCTGCCCTTGCGACCATCAATACAATCAGGCTTTCTTTTTGCCACCGGCATTAGCGGATTTGGCACTGGCCTTATCCTCGTTGCAGACCACCCGCAACATCGGCTCATCAGAGCGGAAAATCAGGCCGTGTATTTCGGTCGCATTCTGCCCCTGCAACAGCTGCTGCAGGAACTGGACGATTTGTGCGGAAATCTGCTGTCCGGGTACCAGCACCGGAATGCCCGGCGGATAGGGAACGATTTCATCCGCGCAGGTGCGCCCCACCAGTTTCTTTTCCGCGGCAACGCCATTGTCCATCAGCGGAAGTTCTTCTGTTTCCGCAAAGTAGGCATCGGCCGGCAAGCAGTTGAGATGGGTAAATTCCGGCAACTGGCGCGCGGTACCGGCATGACTGCGCTTGCGCGGCTGCCGTGCCAGCTGCTTGAGAGCGTGCACCAGACGCAGCAATTTGCTTTCGGTGCTGCCCAGGGTAACCAGCACCGTGACGGTGTTGTAGGTGGTTTTCTCTACCTGGATACCGAACTGGTCGAACAGTTTTACCTGAATTTCCTTGCCGGAATAACCGCTGGCGGTGACATCAATAGTGACCTTGGTGGGGTCCAGGCGAATGTTGTCATTGGCAAGCGGCGCGGGAATCAGGTCCTCGCGGGTCAGGGCGCGGAACACCCCGGTAGCGTCCACTTCCCGGCGCAGGGTTTCCACCATCTGCAGACAGTGACGCAGGCGACCGTAGCCTTCCATCACCATCTGTTTGCGCGCCACATCGAGACTCGCAATCATCGAATACTGCGGGCTGGTCGAGGCGTACATGTTCAGGTTTTCACGGAAGCGGAATTCGTCAAAGTCCGGATCCTGCACGTGGATCATGCTGGCCTGGGAAAATGCGGACAGCATTTTGTGGGTACTCTGGGTGACGTAATCCGCACCGCACTCCAGGGCGGTTGGCCGCAATTCGGTGTGAAAGTAACCGTGGGCGTACCAGGCCTCATCGATCAGAACCTTGACGCCGCGCTCGTGGGCATAGTCGATGATCGGTTTGAGATCGTAGCGCAGGCCGTCGTAGGTGCAGGAGGTAATGACCAGCAGCCCCGCATCCGGATGCGCGTCCAGTGCCTGCTCGATATCGGCCCGGCACACCGGGCCATAGATGCCGAACTGCGGATGCAGGGTGGATTTCAGGTACACCGGCTCGACGCGGTTCATCACTATGGCGTGGTGCACGGATTTGTGACAGGCCTGGTCGACAATAATCTTGCCGCCGCCACCGAGAATCTGCTGGATCACCACCTTGTTGGCAGTGGAGGTACCGTTGGTAAGGAAGAAGGTGTGTTCGGCACCAAACGCCTGGGCCGCCAGGTCCTGCGCTTCCTGAATGACCGAATGGGGCTCCAGCAAACTATCCAGTACCTGCACCGATACCGACAGATCGGTATTGAATACGTGTTCGCCCATAAACCGGTAGAAGTCCCCTACCCAGGGACTGTTGCGCAGGCTGTCGCCGCCGGAATGGCCGGGGGTGTGCCAGGCATCACGGGCAGAAAAAACATATTCTTTCAGGGTATCGGCAAAGGGGGTGGAGGCGCGACGGGCAATAAACGCCTGCACCAGTCGGAACATATGGTTGAAATTGCCTTCGCGACGGTCGAACAGCTCGTCAAACCGCTTGCGCACCGAAGCGGGAGCACCGCCCTGGTCATTCAGGAAAGAATCCTGCGCCACCAGAAAAACGTTCAGCTGCGCGCGCAGATCGTGCATCCGATCTGCCAGTACTTCCGCGTCCTTGAGTTCATCCGGGCTGCAGCCGGCATCGATAATCAGGGCCTGCAGGCGGTCTTCTTCGCGCAGGAGCTTCTCCAGCGCCACCGTGGTCACCGACTCGAATCGCAGGCCGTAGGGGTTTTCATGCTGCGCTGCGGTCGTGTTGAGTGCGCTGACCCAGTTACTGCTGAGGTCCCGGTCATTACTGACCAGTGCTACGCGACATTCCAGCGGCTGGCGCTGCTCACTCAAGTTGCCCAGGTCAGGCATCGTTTGTTCCATACCCATAATGTTTCTTCTTATCTTTCAGCATAGAAGGCAGATACTAAATGAGGCAGGCGACGTTTACCGGCTGTAAAAGGGATTTGGCGATTATTGCCGGGAAACTGGCGCCGGGCAAAATCTATGATCACAAAATGTGATCACTTTAGAATTTTGCGCTCTGAACTTCCCCGTTAAAGTGCAAACAGTGCTGCACCCGCACCCGCTGTACCGGTGAGAGGTCATTGAGGGAAAAGAATTCGTACGCCGAGTGCTCGGACGATAGTGCAATATCGCCGTGGCCTTTGAAGTGCGCTCGAAATATAAACACGTGAGAGTTATACACACGGTGGTAATAGACGCCACTCAGGTAGTCGATGACGACTTCACGCCCCAACTCTTCCCGACATTCGCGCTGCAGCGCCTCGTGTATGGTTTCACCGAGGTCGAGCGCTCCCCCGGGCAGCCCCCAGGTTTTGTCCGCGTAAGTAGCGCGCAATTGCAGCACTTCGTCGGCATCGTTGGTAATCACCGCATGGGCGCTGAGTTTGTAGGTATCGTCAAATCCCATCCCTGGACCTTATCCCCCTCGTAATGTCCGTTACTGTACCGGTCTCAGCACTCAGGAACCGGGGTACTCAGGAACCGGTGCCTCTGGCCAGTTCAATACCGATCCCCAGAGTCTGTACCGATTCATCGTAGTCGATCAGGCTCTCGCCGTAGCCATTGAAATATTTGACATAGCCCCGCACCCGGCTCCCCATTGGGAAACTCCAGCGCAGCTCGCCGGCGCCCTTGTTATCCGAGCGCAGGTTATTGCGCACCATAATGGATACATTGTGGTCGCCCCGCTGCACCCCGCCGACAAATTCAAAGTGGCCCAGATAGAACTCCAGGTCGGGGTTGTCATCCTCTTCGCGGCTCTCCGGAATCCGGTACCAGGGCTTGAATGTGAAATACAGGTCGTCTTTTTCAAACGCGAAATTGGTGTAGATACGGTTCCAGCTGCGCGACAGGGGCTCACTGCGCCCGTTGGACTGGTGGTTGAACGCAATCTGGTTGGCGACATTCTGGAAGCCGAATATGGTCCAGTCATTCAGCCAGGTCATGATCAGCTCCGGCTCGTGATTGGTCTCGCGAAACGGCGCTGAATCATCCGAGTTGTAGGCCTGCCAGAAGGAGCGGTTGGTATAGGCAAAGCTCATGAACGATGCCTTGCCCAGAAACCCCCGCCATACCGGAACCTGCACCGAGAGCTGAAACTGCACCTCGATGGAATCCAGATCCAGCTCGTCGTCGAAGTCGTAATCTTCCAGTCCACCCTTGTTGGGTTTGGGGTTATAGGTAATCGGCAGCAGATAGTTGGTTTTATGGGATGCCAGGGTGAAGGGGTTCTGCGAGGCATCGCGAATGGCCTGGGCGCGCCTGCTCACCTGCACACCGTTGGAGGTACCAGTGTCGACATCCGGTACCGTGGCAAACACCGGTGTTTCCTCTACCCGGCGATCATCTTGGATCAGCGAGAGCTGACAGCGGATTCGCATCTCTTCCAGCGTAATATTGGCCGGCGCTGTTAGCAGCTGTTCACGCAAACAGTTTTGCTGGCGCTTTTCCTCACTTTGCAGGGAATCGTCGGTCTGCAAAATCTCAATTTCTTCGTAGGTGTCGACCGTCGGCTCGGCGTCTTCCGCGCCCTCGCTTTGAGCGAACACAGGGGCACTGATGGCGAAAATGGCAATCGCGAGCGAGTGTCGGAGTGAGTATGGAAATGGATGTCGTGAAAAGCGGCGGGATACAAACAAAACGGGCGCTCCTGAATCGGTTCAGGGCGCCAGTTTACATGGATTACAGACTGAAAGTGTGCGGCGGGTCAGGCTATCTGGCCCGAGCGCTTAGCACCGCCACAAGGTCCCACAAGACATCAGCACAGGGCCTTGAGTCCAGGCGCCCATTCCAGATCCCGCAGGCGCACCTGCCACAGGCGACCGGTACTGCTCGGCCAGTCGTAACCAACCAACAGGCCGCGCTGGTCCACAAAGCAGTGGGCATCGCGCTCTGCCTCATCCCCCTGGTAAGAGAAGACGCTGACATCCGGCCCCAGGTCGTGTACCCCCTGGATATTGGCGTCGCCAGCGACAATCGCGGCACGGCGGTGGCTGACCCGCGGCGCCAGCAATTTGCCGCGCTGTGACGGATCGACGATATCCGGCGCCACCACCTCACAGCCAAACTCCATATCGCACAGCCGCATCAACAGCGGCCCCATAAAGATCCGCATCAGCGGAAACAGCAGGCGATTCTGGCCTTGCAGCACGCTTTGCTGGAGTCCATTGGGGCCGGTCCACTCGGCTTCGATCGGGTTACCCAACTGCGGCGCCTCGCCCGGCGGCGGCGCCAGACGATAGTGGGCATTCACCTCGTCCACCTCGTCTTTCCACAAGACGCGGCACTCGGTTACCAACCCGGCATCCATCAGCGCCCGCACTTCAATGCCGTGCCCCTGGTCGCCCACCAGGCGACGACTGATCAGTAGTTGCCGGCCCTGCTCATCGCGGCCCAGCTGCCAGTCATCCTGCACAGGCATGGCGCGCCCATCGCAACTGTATTGGTAGCGGCCCTGGGCCAGGTTAGCAGTCAATCGCATAAGATCTTCGTCCGTGATTTCTCTTGATGCTGTGAGTGGTGCAAATGCACAAATTTGATGCATAACTACTGCGCTCTTGTCTGCGCTATCGCCTGAAAAAGTATTGCACAAGCGTGCAGCTTTGCTGCGAATTTGTGACGTTTCGGGGAATTTTTTGTGAGTGAACCTGTCCCGTCTGCAACGCCCAATAGGCCCTCGCCAAACCGGCATTCACATGGCTCACA